>NZ_JBVVQR010000014.1:0-149254 GCF_055811535.1 Mesorhizobium sp. WSM4816
GTGGGCATCATCGGTCGGATGAACTCAAGCCGGCCGACGCCGGTACTTACAATTTTACGCACCGATTCGATTCTAGGCTCATCCGATTTGATGGCTAGGAGAACGGACCATGACCATTTTACTAAATTAGCGATGACGCATGCAGCGGCATATAGTTCGCGTGGCCGGCGACCCAAACGCCCCCGCTGGCCCGGCGGCCCGATCGTCGCCCCCCAGGTGGCTGTCGGGCCGTCCCTTACTCGGGCGAGAGATACATCTCCGCCTCCTTAGCGGCAGCCACGAAAGCCTTTCGGATCACGTGAGGGTCAATCGGATTGCCCTCCAGTGCTGACAGGCAGAGGGTCCACGCCTTGTGCCAGCGAGGTCCTCTCCGGGTCCACGTCTTGAGCTGCTCAAGGGCTGCCCTCGCATTATTGCAGCCATGCCTGGCACCTGCCGTTTCAGTCTTCACGAACACCGGAGGGACGAACCAAAGGGTCGCCATGATATCTCCTACTCAGGCGAGAGATATACGCTCGCCTCCTTGGCCGCCGCCTCAAAGGCTTCACGGCCCTCTTGGGGCGACACTACGTCAACGCTTGATTGGACCGCTTTCGTCCATCTTGGCCCCTTTGTGTCCCACGCCACAGTTCCTCGGGCGGCTCGCTCGACGGCTGACCCCATGGCGAATGACCGGACGGTCGCCTTCACTTAGACAGGGGGAGAAAACCAGAGAAGATGAGGGGCAAATTAGGGGGTGCTCAGATGTTGGTAGAGGGCGAGGATAACTGGCGCCGTAGATTGGACGGCGACTACTCGCCTGCATCGGAAGTCCCGCCGCACCTTTCGGCACGGGCCTATCAGGTGCGGCCCCAAGGAGTCGGTAAACCGCAATTTAGTATGCGCTTAATTAGTTCCGATTTTAACGAATCGTTGACCGCGCTGTCCCAAAATAGGACGGCGCGGTCACCCCAAGGGCTGCGCAGGCGGCTCCGGCAATTCGCCACCCCGCGCTACTGTCGGAGCCGCTATCAGACTCGCCAAAATACCAGCAATGGTTGAATCAACTGTTACCGCACGTGCTTTCCAGTGCGTGTTCCCAGTCGTTAGACTTTGATGGAACGGGGCCTCGCCTCGTCCGGCCCTCCTGCCTTCATGGAAACTCGAGGCGCTATAGAAAATACCTGCCAGCGAGGGCGTACCATGCCAAGCCCAACATTGAGAGCACATACAGAACCAGGAACGGCACCACGGACGGAACCACAGACGGATGGCTGTCGAGGGCGGCGTCAGCTTCTTCCCATTCCTCAACCAGATTGCGATCCCGCCTGGCCTTCTTGACCGCCAAACCGTCCGGCCCAATTTTACCGTCGGTCTCTCTCGAAATTCTTTTCTTGATATCGGCTAGGATCACTGGATCCTCGGGCAGGTTGCCCGGAAACCACTCAGGAAGTTTGTCGCCATCGTTCTTGTCATGGCGCCAACAATGTTCTCTGCCTCACTTATGTTCCAAGCTTCTAATGTAAATTTTGACCAAGACCCGACCCCAACGGCGCGGGAAGGGAAAGGGCGGCTGTCGGGGAGCGACACAATCAACCGTCAACCAGCCACCCAGACAAGCAGTGCGACGCCGATGGCGTAAGGAACCAGAACAACTGCCACCGCGACCCAAAAAGCCTGGATCTGCCAAAACGGCCATTTCGCTGAGAAGTTGCTTCATGCCCGCGAAACGCGCACTTGCGCCCCTGGTGTTCCGTGCGAGTAATAAAGTCCGCGCCTCTGGCGGAGAGCGCGGGCCCCGATCGGTGCATCTCCGATCTGCAGCAATCTTGAGAGGGAACCAAGACCATACTGCACGTCCCGAACTTCCGGCCATATGTTCCCCTTGCAGGCTCACCAGTTCGCCAATTCCGGATTTCACTTCGCTGAGAGGCGCGGCTTGAGCCGCAAGAGCTGCGGTCGCTGATCTCAGCTCGGGTCATGCGGCCTTCCGCTTCTGCGCTTCCCGCGGCCAGTGCTTGGCAGCCGCTGGCGTAATTAGGCGCCACGGACTCCCTCGTGCTTAGCTTCTTGATCAGCCGCCGCTGCTTCCAATTCAAGCCGCGCCAAATGGGCTTTGATCTCCTCAGGCTCGGCGTGCTCCAGCCCGACGACATTGTTCCTCGTTTCCTTCAATGCAACGATGATCTCGTCGAGCTTCGCATGGATGGCAGCGGTGTCGCGGGAACCCTGGATCAGTACGACCCCGGTAATCACTATCGCAGCTACAGAAAGCGCATAGGTGATTACGTTTGTGAGCCCGAAAGGAACCATCGCAGTGCAGGCTATCATCGCGGCGAGCAGCACATAGAAGCCGGGCGGACGGGACAGAAAGTCGGCGATCACAAAGAGAAATCGGTTCATGCGAATCCCCAATAAGCCACATAATCCCGATTGGGGCGGCATTTCGGGTGCCGTCAAGGCGCCCTGCTGATGGCCATGTTCGTCGTCACGCCATCCTGATCTGCGGCGGGCCAGATTCTGCCTGTTGCCTGCAGAGCTTGGAACCACGGCAGACGCGCGGCGTTTGGCGTTCTCACAGGAGAGAAGCCATGCCCGACAACGATGAGGAATTCAAAAGCAAGTTTTGGGATTCGATCCGTTCCGACATGACGGCAATGATCGGCGTCCCGGGCGTCCACCCTCGACCGATGACAGCGCAGTTCGATGGTGACCGCAACGTTATATACTGCTTCACAGCGAAGGACACCGACTTGGCCGAGGCCGTTGCATCTGCAAAGGAAGCAACACTGGTCTACACCGCCAAAGGACACGACCTGTTCGCCACCGTCGAAGGCACACTGAGGATCGACGATGATCGGGCAGTCATCGACCGATTGTGGAATCGCTTCGTCGCCGCTTGGTTCGAAGGAGGCAAGGAAGATCCAAAACTCTGCTTACTCAGGTTCGATCCTGCGGACGCCGAAATCTGGAAAGATGCATCCAGCATCGTCGCCGGGGTGAAACTTTTCCTTGGGATGGGCGACCCGAAAGCGGACTACAGGGACAGCGTGGCACAGGTTCGCATGAAGTAACCGGGCCTCTAGAACGGGACCTAGGCGAGGAGTGCGCGGCGTTCCTTTTCACTGCCGACCGTGAGCAGCCATTCATGCAGCGCACCATTCGGCAACAGCTTTCACGTGTCTGCGGACAGGGAGTGGTCCGAGGGAGGAGTGAGGATAGTGGTCGAAGTGCCAAACGTCGCTTCCGCACGGTAGCGAGTGGCTGCACCTACACGTTTTAAACCGTCGGGCTCCAACAGGATGATCTTTCTCGGGTAGCTTAGGCGCCCTGTCCGGAGAAAGGCTTGTCGCTCATCCTCGCAGGATGGCAAGGAGCGCCGGGCCACTCGCTGGCAACGATGCCTATCACGACTGACTTAGACGTATCCTGTTTTCAGTGTGGGTAGATAGACTCCCAGTGAGCGGCGCAATCTCTTCCTCTCCCCAGTTGTTGGCTTTAGTGGCTATGATGGGCAGCATCGGCAGATTCGATTCCTCTGCGGATGACCGTCCCTCTTTGAGCGCCGTAATCTCGTCATCGCGTCATTCGATGCGGCTTTCCAGATTGGCGATGCGCTCGGTCAAAAAGTAGCGCCCGACAAGGAGCCTCCTCCTGCAAAAAGGACGGCGAACGTAGCAAAAGCTATTGGGTTGGCCAGCACCAGCGCCGAGTTGATTTGTAGAAAATCGAATAGGTCCTGCATCCTTCACATCCTTTCAGTTCCTCGGCAGCTTATGAATCTCCAGCCGAACCGGCCCTCCCCGCTCGCAACTCGTGCAGAAAAGTGCCCTTTCGACCGTGCTGAAGAGCGCGTCCCTGCCGTAGCGCCTGATGAGGGCCGGCGCCTTGACCTCCGCATGGTGCGAGCAGTTTCTGCACCAGGCGCGTAATGTGTGCCATCCGCGGAGATCACCCAGCGATACGTCCAGCCCGGCATGTATACTGCCCTCAACGATGGTCTGCGGCAACACTGTCGGCTCGCCGGGGGTGATGATCTTTTCCACCACATGCCGGCTGTTGTAGTGGATCAGGAGCATGCCGGGTCGACGCCGGATGGCGGTTTGCCAGGCCGCTTGGCTGACAAATGAGTCCGGCGATCGACAGATGGTCTCGACAAGCGCTTTCTCCTCGCGGTCCCAAACCTCGATCCGGAAATTGTCCTCCGCTGTTGTTGCCATGGCTAGGGTCGCGCCTTATGCCAGCCACGAGAAAAGCCACTCGAGACCGCTGCCCGCGACAAGGCAAGCTCGCGCTCGAGTTCAGCATTCCGGACAAGCACGTTCAGCAGGGCAATCACGGAATCGCCTCCTGCCGCAGCTATGGCCTGCTGGGCAACCAGTTCCAATTCAGAAATAGCTTTCCCGGCTGGCGCGTTTTGGCGCTTTCCCATAGCCCATCCTGCTCTGATGCATCTGAATAAGGAACATATTCCTCGTCAGTCAAGGCGGTCAAGCGTGGCATAATGCTGCGAGAGCTGTGGGGCGATGTTTAACGCCAGGATCGAAAGAAGCAGCAAAACAGCTGCTCGATCTCAACCTGGATGGCCAACTGCAGTTCTATCGGGTGAGTCGGGACGTAAACGCGACCGTCAAAGACCAGAAATCGAACCACAGCCAGCACATGATCGATCCGATAGCACTGCTATGAGCGAAGAACTGATCCGCGTCCCCGTTGCCCGTCACGCGCCCTGGCATTCAACACCATCGGTGCGAGCATACCGGCTGCGGCAAGAATGCAGGATGGGGATTTGCCAGGCCGAGGCAGACGCCGCACTGGTTCTGTTTCGAACACCGCGGCGAAGGGAGCGGTATCTTTGACGAGGAAAGCAACCGCGATGTATCCTGTGAGATGACTTCAAATCCACTCGTTTCCAAACTTGAGTACGGTACCACGCTGAGCGATGAGGACCGCGCGCGGCTGGAAAAGCTTTGCGAGCACACGGTAGAGGTTTCGGCGCGCAAATCTATCATCGAAGAGGGAGATAAGCCCGACAATGTGCATCTCGTTATGGAAGGTCTGGGCTGCCGCTACACGCTGCTGGAGAACGGCAATCGTTCTATAACGGCGTTGCTGCTTCCGGGAGACTTCTGCAACCTGCATGTCGCTATCCTTGGTCAGATGGATCACGGCATCGCAACGTTGGCGTCGTCTCGCATTGTGAAAATTCCCCGGGCAACGATCGAAGACTTGATCAACAACCCGCGGATCGTGCGAGCTCTATGGTGGTCGACTCTGGTTGACGAGGGAACGATGCGCGCATGGCTGGTCGGCTCGGGCCGCAGGCAGGCCAATCGCCAGATGGCGCATCTTTTTTGCGAATTGCTGGCACGCCTGGAGGCGGTCGGCCTTGCCGACGAAGGAAAATTCGACTTTCCCGTCACGCAGGAGGATCGCGGGGATATACTTGGAGCTTCAACTGTGCACGTGAACAAAACGCTCAAGGCACTGCGGGAGAATGGGCTTGTCCTTTTCGATGGCAAGCGTGTGACGATACCCGATCCGACCAGACTGGCCGAGTTTGCCGAATTCGACCCCTTATATCTACATCTGAGAAAACGCCACACCCAAGAGACCGTCGCGCCTTCGGCGTACTTAGCGGATCGTGCGTGAATCCCACGACTTGAGATGCCCGCGGTCATAGCACCTAGCAAGGTCGAGACGCAGCTCGCGATCGCGCGCGCAATGATCCAGGCCGGCCGGCCGTTTTAGGTGCGTGATAGTCGACTGCAGGGAAAGCCTAGATCACGGCGCAAGAGACGCGCTTCTCTCAGGATCGAGGCACGATCAAGCCCGATCAGCGATGCAATGTCTACGTGCGGCGGATCAGCCTTCTTCGCCGAGCTCCTGAAAGCCCTTTTGAATGGCTTCGATCAGCATCGCTGTCGAGTAGGGTTTCTGAACCCACCCGAGTGGTCTTGCCGCTTCGGCCCGAAGCTTTACGTCGCGGTCAGCGTGCGCGGTCGCAAAGACGCATCGTATACCGTAATCCCGGTATAGTTCCAACGCCGTATCTATTCCGTCCAGCTTGCCAAGCAAGCGGATATCCATCAGGGCAATCGCAGGCCGAGCCGAACGCGCAATTGTGATGGCCTCCTCGGCTGTGCTGGCTATCCCAGCCAGCACGAACCCGGCGTCGCTGAGGCCTGCCTCGACGTCAAGCGCAATCAGGTAGTCGTCTTCGACGATCATTATAGATGGCTTGCCGGAAAATCTCGCTTCTGAACCGATCTCATCTTCTCTGGAGAAGACCAACCGAGGTCTGAAAGTCCCGCTGGAATCCCCCGTTCGGCTCGTCTCAAATATTGCCGTTCTTGACTTCAATGCCGTTCTCCCCCGGGGCCTGAGAAAAAATCACCACGCAACGAGACGGATCTCGTGCCACTTCCAACGTTCCACGAATCTGTCGCGCCAAACCCTGAACGAGCCGCAAGCCCGACGAGGAATGACGCACGGCACCCAGATCGAAACCTGGACCTTCATCCTCGACCGTCAACACCTGCTTTCGACCATTCTGCCTAATGCCAACCCGAATGGTCGCGCTTGCCTTGGCCGTTGATCCATGTTTGACCGCGTTGATCAAAAGCTCATTGACGATAAGGGCAAGCGGCATCGCGATATCGTTCGGCAATTGGATGGGATCGGCGTTGCAAACTAATTGAATGTTCGCTGGAAACATGAGCTTCGCGGTTTCGCAGATCGCCTTGAGGAACAGCGGTGCGCTGAAATTGGAGGCGTCTGGCGTGTCATACAGTACGCGTTGGGCCGCAGCCATGGTTGCGACCCGTTTGCTTGCCTCCTCCAGCGTCTTGCGGGCTTCGGAATTTTGGCTCTCTCTCGCCGCCACCGAAAGCAAGGACCTCAACATCATCATGTTGTTTTTAACGCGATGGTTGAGTTCGTTGAGCAGGACTCGCTGTTGTGTTTCGGCTTGCTTGCGCTCGCTTACGTCGACAAGCATGTTAATGCCGCCAATGATTTTGCCAGCGGCATCACGCATCGGCGTCGGATAAGGAATGAACGGAATCCGGGTGCCGTCCGGCCGCTCGGCGATCGCCTCAACTCCCCGAACCGGTCGCCCTTCGCGAAGGGAAACAGCCATTGGGCACTGGTCGTGAGGAAGCGGCGTTCCATCAGGCCAATAAAGCTTCCAAGTGACGCACCATTGATCACTGCCGATCACCGGTGTGCGGCCCGCGAGGTGCACCGCGGCTTCATTGAAATATGTGATCTTGCCGTGCTGATCGGTTGTATAGATTGCAGCGGGGATGGCGGCGAGCAAATCCTGAAGGTGGCGTTGACTGTCGCGCACCTTTGCTTCGGCGATTTTTTGCTCAGTTATATCCCGAGCAATTTTGGAAGCACCCACGATACTGCCCGTTGCATCTCGCACCGGCGATATTGTGAGAGAAATATCCACCAGGGACCCGTCCTTGCGGCGCCGGATCGTTTCAAAATGATCGACAAGCTCACCGTTGCGTATGCGACCCAGAATTAAGGGTTCCTCCGCCCGTCGGTCCTGGGGGATGATTATTGTAATGGGCTTGCCTACTACCTCGGAGGCTGAATAGCCGAACAGGCGCTCAGCACCCTGATTCCACGTTAATATGATTCCATTTAAATCCTTGCTGACGATCGCGTCATGGGAAGACTCCACGATCGCCGCCAGCCTTTGAGCGGCATTTTCGCCCTTTATGCGCTCAATGCCGAAACCGAGCTGACGAGCGATGGTTCGGGCCACTTCAATCTGCTCTTCCGAATAATTCTGCGGCTGATCGAAGTAGGCCATGAACTTGCCGAGGAGTCTTCCACCTTCCATAATCGGAACGAAGCAGACCGCGCCTATACCTTCAGCCCGGATTGCCTGTTTTAACTGTTCCGGAAAATCCGCTTTCTCTGCATCGCCGACACAGATGGGCTGCGGATTTTGGCTCTCCGTTGACCAAGGCGAGTGTCCTTCTACCGCTACGCGATAAGTATCCGATAGGCCGCGCCAGGCCTCAAACCTCATGTGTCCGTTGCTATCTAACAGCAGTATCGAAGCACGCTGGCATTGAAGCGCGCGTTGGATTGCATCGAGCGCCGGCTCATACATGTCCTCTCGCGTGCGTGCATGCTGCAGCATTTCGGTGAATTGATGTATCGCGGCCTGTTGCTCGGCCCGTTTGGCAAGCGCTGCCTCAATCCGCTTGCGCTCGCTGATATCGTGCTGCACCCGTACGGCATAGCGAAACTGCCCGTTGCCGTCGTGAACGCTTGAGGAATTCACAACAGCCCAAACAATTGACCCATTCTTGCAGACAAACCGCTTTTCCATCGTGTAGCTGTCAATTTCGCCAGCCACTTGCCGTCGATACTTCTCGCGATCTGCTTCAACGTCGGCGGGAAAGGTGCGATCGAAAATGGATCGTCCAATCAGCTCTTCCGGTGTGTAGCCCAATAGTTTGCATAGATGGGAATTTACCCGCAACAACTGGCCTTCGGCGTCTGCTTCCACCATTCCTGTGCCAGCGTTCTCATAAGTGATGGCAAGTCGCTGCTCCTGTTCGCGCATCAGCTCTTGCGCCTTGACCTTTTCGGTCACATCGATGGTGATACAACGCGTATTGAGGAAGCGGTCGCCTGCTGCGCGAACGTTGGATGTTATTTCTACCCAGCGGATCGAACCATTTTTGGCGCGCAGCCGTGCGCGGTAGTGTTGAATTTGCTCCCGCCGGGCAAAGCGGTTCAATATGTCTTCGATCGCTTCCGAATCTGCATGAAATTCGCGAATGTTGCGGCCTACATATTCCTCGGCCCTATATCCTAAAGTTTCCAGCTCTGCACGATTGGCGCGCAGAATGGTCCCGTCTTTCCCCACCAAGTGGAGTGCGAGTGCGGCATTCTCGAAGAAATCTTCGAACTCATTGGTGAGGAAGGGATCATCCGAAGCCTGGAATTCGCAGCCCCTCTCGTCCAAGAGCGATCCTGCTTCACCAAGATCATCAGGAAAAAACCCCTGTTTCATGTATTGCCTTACTCCCAAGCGATCAGGAATGTTCGGAGCCAAGAAAAGTTCCCAGAAACTCGGCCTTCGAGTAGTCCCAGGCTGTTGCGAAATGTACAGCTTATCTAGACTCGGGAGCACGACGCCCGAGCAACTCCGGAGAGATTGCGCCTGCGGCAATCGGCCTCCTTATGTTGAGGTGTCCGTCGGCATTGAGGAGCGTGTTTCTTTCGCCGCCGCCCCTCGCGGTCTGCAGGCCGGCGCGCTGGCAAGCAGCTGGCCTCCACCATCGAAGATGACACCGTGGAGGCCATCGCCTGCCGCCTCAATTCCGGAGAGGCAAGCAGGCACCGGATGATCGAGGTCGGCACTGGATTATCGACGGGCTGGCGGAATGCGCCGCGTATCGGCAGACTCTCAGGGGAAATCGTGCGTGGAAGTGATACCACTTAATAACGAACTCAGCCCCGCCAACGACAGTTGGCGGGGCTTCTCGATTAAATTCGGTTGTTGTTCAGGGCGCGGTCACGCTCGATTTCATCGGCAGTATAGTCCTGGGCGGCGGCGTCAAACCCGGTCCAACCGGCCGCCTCATAGTCCCTGCGGCGTTCGGCTAAGTCGACCGATCTGGATTGATTGAGGATTTGCTCGGCGCTCGGCACAAGCTCGTCCGCAACTTTGGCCGTAACCAAAGTCCCGCCACGGCGGACGCCCTCTGCGTAAACATGGGCATCGCTTTCGGGCACGCCGGAATCCGTGAGTGCTCCGATGATCCCTCCGGCAGCACCGCCGACCGCAGCGCCAGCAAGTGCCCCCGCGGCTGTGGCAGCAAGCCATCCCGCCGCGACCACCGGTCCGACGCCTGGAATGGCCATGATGCCCAGCCCTGTCAACAATCCGCCGGTGCCACCTACCACTGCTCCGACTCCCGCGCCACTGGCGGCATCCTCACCGGCCTCGGAGCGATCGTCATCGTACCAATCGTTAGAATTGCTTGCCACGATGCTGATATCGGCAGCCGGGACTCCCGTTGCTTCCAATTCACCGACGGCTTTGGAGGCGTCGTCGTAGTTGTCGAACAGTCCAGTTACTGTTTTCATCTCGGTCTCTCCCTTGAAATGTTCAGTTGCTGCCGGCAATGACGTTGCCTTGGAAGTCGAGCGCCACTGCGGTGTTTTTCCCATCCTTGCTCGCCTGACCGCGCCAGATGCCATGGTCATCCTTGGTGAGCTTGGATACGTTCGAATAACCTGCATCCTGGATGCGACTCTTGGCCTGGTCCTCGGTAAAGCTATTGGCGCCGGGAATAGGAGCGGCGGCATTGGGCGTGTCCGTCGGTTTGACAGCCGGCGTTGTTGAACTCGTTGCCGAGGAAGGGTCGGTGCCGATTGTTGTGGCGATCTTTTCGATCATTTCCTTGTGCATTTTGAGCGTCGGCAGTGTCTCCTGGGCGAACGCTTTAAGCGGAGCGTTGTCGCCGTCTTTCGCATATTCCTCGAACAAGGAAACCGCGTCGGCATGAGCGCTACGCTGCATCTCGACGTAAGACTGATCGAGCGGTGCGTTGCCGTCCTGAAGTTTCTGCAAATCGGTCCGATGGGGGGCGTCCAGATCGGCGGGGATCTGCAGCTTCTGCTCGCCTGCAATCGACTCTAGCTTGGCGTTAGCCGCACCGTGGTCGTCGATCATCTTTTGTGCGAAGTCCTTGACGTTTTGAGCACTTACCTTGTCTTGGGCGACCTTGCTTGAATCAACCTCGAACATCCCGCCGACAGCGGCCTTGGTGACGAAATCCTGCGCTTTTTCCGCCGTGAAGGCGGGCGTTGCGAATGCGATAGCAGTAGCGGTGGCCAAGCAGGCCAAGTAACTCGTTTTCATGAAATCTGTCCTTTTAAGCACGGCTGTGCGATCGCGGACTAACTACGGCACACGGGCTTTGTTCCGACGAAAAAGCGATATAGCGGGAAAGATTGGATCAAGGTGATCGGCATGCCTGCCTGAAAAGCTAGCGCATCTGCAGCGCCTGCTAGGTTTTCTCGCCGTTCCGGGTTGTCTTCGCTTTTGATGCCGGCGCCGCAGGAAGAGCAGCCTTCAGTCGCTGCTCCCGGAGCCGAGCTGTCTTTGCGTCTCGTGCCGTGCGCTCGACCTCGATCAATTCCCGCGCAGCATCTGACGTGCGCTCCTTTCTGTCTTGTTTTTCTTTATCGGTGAAGGTTTGCCTTTCCCGCATTGTTGTCCTCTTCTGACGGAACGGCGCGGTGTTGCCGCCCCGAACGATTGTCGCCCTTATCGTGTTCCATCCGGACGACAAAAAAGCCGCCGCACTTTTCAGCACGGCGGGCTGTGCTCCCAGTCGCTTAGATCATTCGATGACTTTGACGATCTTGCGTGTGCCCGGGTCAACGACAACTGTCCGGCTGTCGACGACAACGGTGCGTTGGTGTTGGGGACTTCATGAAGTTCGACAGTCTCGGGCAGGGTTGAGCCGAGATTGAGCTCCACTCCAGGGATTTTGACTGATGCGAGCGGCTGCTGTTTCACGTATTCCCTAATGACCGTCTCCTGTTCAGGCGCGATGACAACGTCCTGAGCGATAGCGGTGCCGATACCTGCCAGCAGCAGAAATCCCGCGGCGAAAGTGGAAAGATGCATTCTCATAAGTGCCTCCCTGCCGGCAGTTCATTGCGATGGCCAAAACTGCTTTCCACCAGCCGATAACCCTGTCGAGGAATGCAAGGGCAAGATTGCACGCCGGCTCCGCCGGTCGACCAGGTCCGGCGACTGAAGCATCAGCCGAACACCCCAACTACGAAGGTGATCGCAGATTCGTGGAGAAGGTTGGATTTCAGGTCCTCTCCCTCCGCCATTTGCCGTTGATTTATCTAAGTGGGGTAGCTTACGCGATCAGGCTTGACGCTCTGCCCTGCCGCGCGATGCTGAGTACGGCTTGGGGGATCATTTGCTTACCCGCGGTGGGGGGAACATGACTCCTGAGTTCTTTGGGAGCTGGCTGCTCCAAGTAGCCGTGATGCTTTGCGTCGTTGCGGGATTGGCAATGACCATCGTTGCGGTTCGCACTGGATGAAGCTCCATTGGTTTCGTGATGATCGGCTTTGCCAAGGCGAGGCCGATACGAGTACATGCTGTCATCGATGGTCGAGAAGATCCTGACCACGTATCTGCGGGAAAAGGGCTACCTGCCGAAAGGCGCAGCAGAATAGCTATGCTCGTCACCGTCAGCCGGGAGGAGTGTAGAGCGGCTCTCTGCATCGATGAACCAAGCACTGGCCATCGAGCGTCGGCACGAACCCTACCGCTGGGATTTCCGACCAGTCGCACGCATTGCTGTACCGGCGGACGTAGAGGGCATAGGTGTTCGGGCCGGTGGTCAGCACCGCCGAGCCATGGCTCTGGATTAGCGCCTGCGTCTGTTGGCAGGTCATGGCGCGGGTGTCCGGCCTGGCCTGGGCGAGGGTTGTGAAGGCAAGCGTGACCGCTGCCGAGGTCAACGCAATCCGGCGAATGGACATGACGAGACTCCCATGATGAGCCATTTGGTAGACAAACTCGCATGTCGCAGGGCAGCTGTGCAATGGCGGCCTCCAAATCGGAATTTCCGGACTGGAGCAAACCGCCCGCCCCGTGCGAATTGACGGCGTGCCGCTGGAACTCGCAACCAAGGTTTCGATTGCATCAGCTTTAATTCTCAGCCAAGTGGAGCACGCCCCCGAAGGCTCGCCAGGCCCAGCGACCTCCTCCGCAACCAAAGCCGCAGGGCCGCCCCGCTCCGCCAGTCCGGCTAGAGCTTCCCTTTGAACCGATCTCCATTCAAGGGGCTGGGCAGCCACATCACAGGCGAACGAATCCTATAAGCGGCAGATGATCGGAGGCGACCCGCGAAAGCGGCGTGTCATGGGCTTCGACGGATGAGATCATTCCGTGTCGATTTGCCATGATCCGGTCGAGCGACAGCAGCGGCAGACTCGATGGAAAGGTGGGGACCGCCGGTGGCGCGGGACCGAAAGTCGTGTGCAGCGTATTCAGCGCGGAACGGTTTCCGAGTCGCCATTCGTTCAAATCGCCGAGCAGCAGTGTTGGTTTTTCGTCCGGTCTGTTCATGATTTCGAGCACGACACGGGCCTGTTCGGAGCGCGATCGGCGCAGCAAGCCGAGATGGGCTGCAATAATGCGCAGAGTTCGTTTCTCGTCCAGATCGATTTCGGCAACCAGGGCTCCGCGCGGCTCCAACCCCGGGAGCTTTATCTGATGGACATTGCGAACTATGCCCCGTTTGAAAAGCAGAACGTTGCCGTGCCAGCCGTGTCCTTTGCCGTTTCCGGACACCGGCACCGGCACCAGGCCTGTTTCCAATTCGAGACGCAGCAGATCCAGAAGGCCGGCACGATCTCCAAAGCGATTGTCCGCTTCCTGCAACGCAATGACATCCGGGCCGATTTCCCGGATGACGCGAACGATTCGTTCGGGATCGAACTTTCTGTCGACGCCCACGCATTTGTGAACGTTGTAAGATGCGACCAGAGTCCCCGCAGGGCGTGTCCCTTCGGACGGCGCAGCCTTCGCCTTCTGCTTCTTTCTGTCGCGAATGGATTTGAGCACACTTGCAGGAAAGCTCTGTCCAGTTCTTTGCATGAGTCTGCTGCTCGTCCTCACTACCTTCAAGACTTAGCTTTGTCTCACTCAAACAGGATCTGCAATCGCTGCTTCCTGCCCTGACGAGATGCGGCGCTCGAAAGGAGCGATGGCTGCGTCGCCCGAATTGCCGCGGGCAGAACGAGAAAGCCTCTAAAGGTAGGGCGATCCCAGCCACAACACTCGGTCGAACAGGCGAACGATGAATGGCCGGGCTCTCAAGGTTTCGATCGTTACAGACGTGGCGGAGGCGATTGCCGATCCGATCCGCGCTTCAATCTCCGCGGCAAAGCCTGCATCAAGAACCTCTACATCAATCTCAAAATTCAGCCGCAGGGACCGGGCGTCAAGATTGGAGGATCCTATAAAAGCCCAAACTCCATCGACCGACAGCAGCTTCGAATGATCGAACGAGCCCTGCGTGCGCCATACGCGGCAATAGTGCTTCAGGACCTGATCGAATTGCGCCGTCATCGCCCGGTCGATAAGGAAAAGATTGTTCATCGCCGGTACCACGATGTCGATCTCGACGCCTCGCCTGGCTGCGGTCGTCAGCGCGCTGATCAGTTCCCGATCCGGCAGGAAGTAGGGCGACATGATGCGGATCGATTTGCGGGCGACGGAAAATGCCCCGATCAGCAAGTTGTGGTTCGTTTCGATGCTGGCATCCGGCCCGGATGCAACCGCCCGCGCCAGCATCGGTTGACCGGGAGCCGCGGGAAGCGTGGCCACTTGCCAGGTGTCGCCTTTCAGGAACTCGCCGCTCACGAAGCGCCAATCTTCGGCGGCAACCGAAAAAAGGTCGGCCACGACCGGCCCGGTGACCTGAAAATGCGTGTCCCTCGCGCTGGAGGAGCCGGCGAACTCGGCTGAGAATCCCTTTCGGATGTTCATCCCTCCGGTGAACGCAATCGTGCCGTCGACGACCAGGATCTTCCGGTGCGTTCTGAGGTTGGCGTAGGGAAGACGCAGGCCCATGACAATGTTGCCGTTGAAGAGGTCTGCTGTGATTCCTGCCTCTCGCAGGCGCCCAAGAATGCTGGGGACGGAGTAACGCGCCCCGACGGCATCGATCAGCACGCGAACGCTGACACCCCGCTGGACGGCTCCGGCGAGAGATTCCACGAAAAGTCGCCCGACATCGTCATTGTCGAAGATGTAGGTCTCGAGCAGGATAGCGCGTTGAGCACCATCAATCGCTCGGCACATTGCGGCATAGGCCTCGTCACCTGTCTCCAATATCGCAATCGCGTTTCCCGAGGTCAGGGCACGCCGGGCCACCCTGTCGCCCAATGTCTTCAGGCCGGTGAAGCGTTGGCCGTACCGCTCGGCAATCAATTCCTCGGCAGCAAAGTTGCGCTCATGTTTTGCGGAAGCCGCCTCGCTGGAAGGGGGCCGCATGGCGCTGATCGTGGCACGACGGATGCGGTTTATGCCGGCAACGGCGTAGATGATCGCGCCGAGGAATGGCGACAGGAACATCACGCCGACCCAACCTGTGGCGGCGCGGACGTCTTCCTTCGTCATTATGGCGTGGACGATGCCGATGGCCGCCATCAGCACCGAAATGATCGCGAGGATCTGGGGCCAATGAGTCATCAAGGTCTGCAACATCGCCAAGACTATCCAGCGAGCTGTTGCAGAACGCAATGCAGCTCATTGCCGGCGTTGATACTCGACAGATCCAAAAGCGAAGAGCGCTGTCTCCTATGGTGGTAATCTTGCACGATCCTCAAATCGGTGAGGACACCCCATGAGCCTGGCTCGTAAACGCCCCCAACTCGGGAGTCGGCTTCTTCGAATTATTTGGTCTTCAGCCATGTGTTCGACAGTCCGCTCCTGTAGCGGCTGTCGGCACGCTTCGAGATGATTCCCTTGAGCCCGATCTTCTCGACGGTGCGGAAGAGCGCCAGCGCACTGCCCTCGAAGTGTTCACTGTATTGGATCTTGCCGAGGCCAGGCTCAACCAGTTGCCATAGCGCCTGCTTGCGCTGCAGCAGCGGCAAGGAGACTAGATCGCGGCCGTCGAGATGGAGCATATTGAAAGTGACGAACACCAGCCGGCTCGGCTCGTTCCAGATCGCGGCTTCCAGCGCAGGGCAATCGGAAGCGCCCTGCTTGCCGGGAACAATGACTTCGCCGTCGAGAATGGCAGTCCGGCATGGCAGATCGACGGCTAGTGCGATGGGCCAGTAGTGCGTGGTCCAGTCGCGGCCGTTCTTGCTGTATAGACGCACACCGGCATTATCGATGATGATCTGGGTTCGATAGCCGTCGAGATTGGCCTCGTGGACCCAGCCCTCATCTTCAGGCGGCCGCTCGATCCGAGTCGGGATCTGCGGCGGAAGAAACCTCAGCCGGCCGCCAACGACCTTGGCACGCTTACTCAATGACGCCACCTTTGACCGCGCAGCGGCGGCTATCGGCACAGGCAGCACGACATCTCCCCAACATGATGCCTGCCACCTGTGCCGAGCCCCCGCCAAGCCGCCGAGCCCCCGCCAAGCATTGCAAGCATCTACGCACGAGCCCGATCTGTCGTTGGCTTTGCATCCTAATACTTATCCCGGCGTACATATCTTGCTCGGCGCGGCGCTCTTGCACCGTTCCCGACCGGCTAATTGCTGTCCGGGATCGCCGCCAGCCTACGCAGCCCTTTGCTGGTGAGATAATCCGGGCTAGAGCGGTTCGTCATTTCAAGGAACCGCAGAACCGCTCTATCTCTTTGTTTCTTGACTTGGCAAGCATACGACTCGCGGTCTCAACAAGTGTCTTATGCTGCGTAGTTGCAATGTATGCTCCGCTGTGATGCGCGGCGACATCGATGAACAGTCGGTTGATAAATCGGGGATCGGCTATAATTGATGGCGCGGTGAACGCGACACGAAAATATTCTGGTACATGAGGCGGCTGATCTTCCCCGCCCTGTTTTAAGCCCGCCCCACTTCAACCATCCCCGATCTTGTACTCAGCTTCCGAGCGCTTTGAGCCAATGTTCAAAGGAAGAGGCCCCCTCGTGTCCGGCATGCGAAACAGAGTGGGCGGGGCGCGGTAACACCACGGAGCTTCGGACTTCGCGGGGGCTGTAGCCGAATTCCTTGCTAAAAGCTCGGCTGAAATTAGCCGCTGAACTAAACCCGACGGCTTCGGCAATATTAACAATGCGCCGGCTGTCCGCCGGATCGCTAAGCGCAACATGGGCTGCCAGAAGTCGGCGGTTTTGTATGTAGTGGAGAACACCACCGCTCGGTTCGAACAACTGATAAAGACGAGTACGCGAGACGCCGAGCGCCCGGCACACTGAATCCGGCGTCAGATGAGCCGCATCCAGATTGTTGTGGACGTATCGACGGGCTCGCTCCATCAGCGCGACACTCACCAATTGTTCGGTGGCCGCGGCATGTTCCGCCGGGGGCGACAGGCAGGCAATGATCATGCTGCGTGTTGCGTGCACGATGCGGGGCAGATCGTCAGCCGTGAGACTGCGCAGTCTTGCTTCGATGTTCTTGAGGTAGTCGAGCAAAAGGTTGGCAAAGTTGCCGGACAGAATTGAATTATTCGTTGCGTCCAGGGTTGCCGCCGCATCGGCGAACAAATCACGCGGCAAATAGAGAAAGAGACTTTCGGATTCCGTTGCCCTCCCCCGAAACGGGTAGCCAAGCGATCTAATCTCCAGTTTGCCCGGCTGGTTTTCCGCAACGCGGCGATCGACCTCCGTCCACGACCGGCCAGTATGCGGCAAAGCGATATACCAGTGATCGATTGAGCTGGACCGAAGCTTCGCAGCAGAACGCATATAACTATGTGCCGGTGCGCGCTGTTGAACGATCAGCATGCCGCCGAGGTTCCAGGCCGTGTGGTCGGCGGGAAAGCCATCGTCGAGCGATTTGTCATCCGGCAACTTGATCTCGACAAGCGGAGCCATATGCGTCTGCCAGGCGACGAATTGATCTTCTGGCGCCAGTTCGAGCGTCGAAAAGGGCAAAGGTTCGAGCGCCGGCGCAAGTGACGGGGCAGCCTCATTGTCAGGTTGAGCTTCGCGCGGCCAACGACGTCGATCGCGCTCAATCGCCTGTCTCGCAAGCGCCTTGTCCTGCCTCTTAGCGTCCATCGCGTAGTGCTGTATCCGATTCCGGTATGCCCATCGCAACCGCAATCATGTGGTGTATCACAGGCATCTGGCAATAGCAGCGGAACGCGAGTCCACAGAGAGCCATCACGCTTGGTTACAGCAAGAAAATGCATTCCGAGATAAGTTTCTGGATGCGACGATAACGACACTCTTCAACGTGGTGCGTATAGAGTCTGGCACGGTGAAAGCGTAGTTGAGGAGGCAACGAAATGAACGCAAACCTCAAAACAGAAGCTCGTCGCAAGAGAATTCTTGATGGATATTTTAATAACGAACCTTTGAAAGTTATTGCAGCCAAGGTCGAATGCTCACTGGCGAGTTTGAAAATCACCGCCAGTAAACTCAGTTGCGCACGAACTCCGAAAGAGGCGGCGGAATTTCGGCGAGGATTTCATGTCCCAGAACAAAAACTGCGAGACTACCGCCAATTTATGATTGCTGGACACTATAGAGCGCGCGAGTGCGCGCTGATTTTGGGACTATTGAAAGATCAATTATCGGTCAGCGAGTAAACTTATTCCAATCACGCCTCAGCGGTTCATCGGCAAAAAAAGTCCGCCGCAAAGGCAACAGGCCCTGAAAGGTTCGCACGGATGCTGCGTCGGCGTTTCAATCGCACCTGCCTCAGCCCTCATGATCTGGCTATTTGCGAACGCGTGTTCGATCAGGTTTGCGCAGATGAACACATGGACTCTTCAAGCCGGGATGCCGAGGCCTTAGCGGTGGCGATTGTCGCAATCTTCCGAAACATTACTACCAAGGAGCGCGAACTGCTGGATGAATTGAGGTCTCTTCGTCTCTCAAAGGGCGCAGAGAAGGCGCACTAGCTTGGCGGCTTTCCCTGACGAATTGTTCGCGTTAGCACAGCCGGATTCGCATCTGCATTGCCCCATTGAGTCCCGCCAGAGTGTAGCCACAGCGCTTGCGAAGGAGATGGAAATGGGTTTAGCCCAAGACTTGTCTGATGTTGCGCTCACATTCGATTGTCCGGATTGCTGGCATCCGGCGGTAAGGAAGGGCTCTGCGCTAAGAACGATCGCGCACTTCAGATGCGACGGGTGCAACGCCAAGGTACGGATCACCTATCCGCAGAAGCTGACGATCTTCGAAAAGTACAGGTCATTAGCCGCCCAAGGGGCATTGCGATAAGACGATCCGGAAACGCGTCGCCAATGGCGGTGACGCGGACCAGATGCAAAAGGTCGATGCCCTGGTGGGTCTCGCTAAAGAAATGGCCCACCGGCAACTGGCCGGGTTAGAAAGCCCGGCAGATAAAGCGTGGTTGTGGTCGTGGAGGTCTCGCCCGAAGTTCCGCTCGTCGTCTGGGCAAAGGAAAGGCCGGCGGAAGGCGCCAACACGGCCGAGGTCAGAACGTTCGTTTCGTATTCCTTTCTCCTGTCTTAAGCGCACGACGCGCTCACAAACCAGCATGCAGACTGAAGGAATGTTCCACTGATGGGGCTCACCCTCGGAATCGTTCCGCGTGCCAGTGGATCTTGCCGTCAGGCCGGCGTGATCGTGAGATCCTCGCTTACTCGAACATGATCCGAGAGGTTCCTCTTTCTGCGATCGACATTCTCCGAGCTTCTTGGATCCGCTCGGCTTGTTGTTTGGTATAGCGACCCATCGGCCAGGTCTTTTCATGGCCGCGGCGAACCCGACAGTACCAGTGGCCGCTGTCAGAGAAGATCTCAACCGAGGTCGGTGCATCGTTGGCCGCCGCCTTGGCGACTTCGCTGATGAATTTCACGACCTTTGAATGGTGCCGGGCGGGTGCAACCGTGCGCAAACCACTGGTGACGCTAAGTTCCTGCTGCACTGGGGACATGGTCGAAGTCCTGTCGGTCATTTGCTTGCGCTCCCTCCCACCGGCGCTGCGCAGCATTCAGCGCAGAGCTGGGTGGATAATCTCGAAGCCTATTGCTCTGACTAGCTATCTAGCAAACGAAATTGATTGACATTTAAACGCAATCTTTATGCTATATGTTTTATGGACATTGAACTCGCCCGGACTTTCATCGAGATCGTTTCGACAGGGAGTTTCATTCGGGCATCGGAGCGCTTGAATGTCGCCCAGACGACCGTAAGCGCACGGATTCGCAACCTCGAGCAGCAATTGGGCCGCGCGCTTTTTGTTCGCCACAAAGGCGGAGCTTCTCTCACCCCGGCCGGTGAGCAATTTCTGCGCCACGCCCCGATGTTCGTCCAACTATGGCAACGCACCCTTCACCAGGTTGCCGTGCCCCCGGGACGTCGAGCTGTTCTGACGGTCGGCAGCGAAGTCAGCCTAGCGCAACCTCTTCTGCTCGATTGGGTCCGATGGATGCGCGGGTCGCTTCAGGACATTGCACTTCGAGTACACGTCGATGTGCCGAAGGATTTGATCAATCAGGTCGCGTCAGGAATGGTCGACTTGGCTATCATGTACGCGCCCCCCCACAGACCGGGTTTGAAGATCGATCTGCTTCTGGAGGAAAAACTCGTCCTCGTGACGACCAATTCCGAAGCGCGCCTCCTGGACGAATCCGATTATGTTTATATGGATTGGGGGCCGGATTTTGAACTTCACCACGGGATGAATTTCCCGAGTGCTGCGCCGGATCTTTCTTTCGATCTCGGTCCGCTCGCACTGAGCTATGTTCTTGCGACTGGCGGCTCCGGATATTTCAGGATGAGTTCTGTGCGGCCTCACATGGAGGCCGGCCGGCTGCACCTTGTGCCTGAAATGCCGCAGTTCTCCTATCCGGTTTACGCGGTGCAATCCGCAAGTGCGGACGAGAGCGTGGTAGGTCCTGCCCTGGCAGGATTGCATTCCGTCGCGAGCGCCGACATCAAATTGTAGGAGTTGTTGGGCGTCTAAAGGTCCGCTTGGATTGACGGGAACAGAAGGTCGACCGTTGTTCCAATCCCTCGCTCACTCTTTATCCGGATCCGACCACCAACCATTTGCGCCAATGCCTGCACTTGCAACATCCCTATCCCGGTGCCCTTCTCACCCTTCGTCGTGAAGAAAGGATCGAACACCTTTCGCAAGACTTCCGGAGCCATGCCGCAACCACCGTCCTTGACGCGAACGCATGCGTAGGTTTCGGGCCCGGGCAGGTCAGGCGTCGGGGCCGTCTGCACCAATCGCTCAGTGGTGACGCGGATCTCCCCGCCACTTGGCATCGCATCTCGTGCGTTCATTACGAGATTAAGCACTGCAGAGTCGAACAGCGCCGGGTCGATCAAGCAGTTCGGGATATCGGAACCAAGCTCCAGCTTGACGCGGACATCGGGGCCTGCGCCATATCTCAGGAAAGGCTCAAAAGACCTGAGGAATTCATTCAAATTGCCAGCGTGGATTTCGAGTTCCTGATGTTTTGCGAAGGCCAGTACCAGTGACGTCAGTTCGATACCTCGATCGATTCCCTGCCGCGCTGCAGCAATGTAGGTCCTCACGCTTTCGGGCTCCTCGGCTCTTATTTCGGCAAGCCTCAGGCCGGATCCGATGACTGCCAGGAGGTTTCTGAAATCATGGGCAATACCGCCAGTCATCTCGCCTAAGGCGGCAAGCCGATGTGTGGCACGCTCACGTTGTTGGGCTGCGGCCCGAGCACCGAGAGGCATATCTACCTGACGCTCGTCGCGCTTCGCTCGTGTTTCATTATCGTATGGAAACGCGCTGCCGGTCATGATGGTCGCCCCTATCAATCATTGACGACAAACAGGAAACTCGGGCTCCCATTCGCATCGTCGTTTGGGTTCTCCTGTTGCTGGTGTCATGCATCCTGCACGCATGCCTAGGCGCGCCGCACTATCCCTTTCGTCATGATGTCTTCGACCATCGGAAAGGCCTTGACGGCCTCTTCCGGTAGGTCTCCCTTCGCTCCGGTTAGCTCCGTCCAGTCATGCGCCTCGGGCTTGCCGACGACGATACGACCGACCATTCCAGCATGCTCATGCGGAATGCAGTAATAGTCATAGACCCCCTGCTCGGTGAAAGTAACCGAAAAGCTTTCGTTGGGCAGTAGATAGTCAGAATCCCAAGATTTTGCCGCTTTGGGCATGCGGAGCGGCCGCTCGAAGTTTGTGGGATTGTATGCCGTCGTCGTGTGCGAATTGCCGGGATTGAGATTGGTCCAGCGGATCGTCTGTCCTGGTTTGATCAGAATGCCTATCGGGTCGAACCAGACGTGTGAACCGTCGTCGCGCCCTTGCATCTTGACTTCGATCATCTCGCCACCCAACACGGCCAGAGAAGAGAGGGAAAGGGCGGCGGCGAGCCCGCCGCCAGCGCCCAGTATCTCACGACGCGTCAGTGTCATTTGGCGACCTGTGCCTCGTCAGCCGCCGAAACATGCCACAGCACGACATGGACATGCGGCTCTTCTACCCCCGGATGGCCGGCATTGTAGTAGACGTCCACATGGTCGACATTGCCGCCGGGTGAAGCGAGGTCGTCAAAACGCTTGTCCGGATTGAGGTCTTTGATCGGCAGCATGTAAATCGTGCTGACAAGCTCGCCATCGTGGTCATAGGCAAGGAATGGTCCGGCAGGCAATGTCGTCGGATCGACGAAAAGTTGGCCCATGCCCGGCAGGAAGTCGGGCAGTTTCACAAGCTTGCTGACCTGTTCGTAAGGAGCGGCTGGCGGAGCTTTGGTGACCTCATTCGCCGCCATGGCGCAAAGCGAACTGCCCACTGTCAAGGCAACTGCGAGGACGAGTTTTTTCATCACGGCATCTCCTGGTTGAAATAAAAATTGCGACGGCTGAAGATCTGGAAGTCCGTCTAAAAATTCGATTTTCACTTTCTGACACAACATGTTCGCGCCCAGCTAGCAAGCAGGAGACTGTTCTGTTCGTCAAACGAAAATAACTGGCATTTAAAAGCATTATTTCTGCTAGTCAGGCCCGTACCTGTTTTGCTTGATTTCAAAAAATCTTCCACTACCTCTGAATTGCTATGAATATTTTCAGCCTCAATTTCCGGCGGGAGCCTAAACGCCTCAAAACGGGCCATCAGCCCGGACGCGAGAGAGTTCGCGTCCGGGACAGCCAGCCTCATCTCCACTCCTCAGTCCACTGAGAATTCTGTCCTGCTTGACCAGTGCGGCTGAACGCTCATTTGCGATCGCGTCTGGATCGACACGGAGGTTGACCCTGATGATCTCCCCCATCCTGTCAGAAGAAGACATTTCGCTTGATCTTGTGACGAAGGGAAAGCAATCAGCCTTGTCAAAAATTGCGATCAGGATTGCTCGGAGAAATGGGCTTGACGAGCAGATGGTTATCCGTGGTCTTTTCGACCGTGAGTGTCTCGGCTCGACGGGCACCGGTCGTGGCGTCGCCATCCCCCACGCTCTGCTCGGTATGATCTCTTCGCCTGCCGCGTCTTTGACACGTTTGGCTCAGCCTATCGATTTCGACGGCCCGGACGACGATCCCGTCGACCTCATTTACACTATACTTTGGCCGGCCTCTGCCACGTCCGCCTTCCCCCCTGCCCTTTCCCAAATATGCCGGCTGCTTCGGGCATCTCAGGTTCGGGCGCGACTCCGACAGGCACGGACATCCGATGAGGCGTTGGCGATTCTCGAAGCTAAGCCGGTTCCGGCAATTTCCACCAATTTGCATACTTGCTGCTTCGAGCCTGGCGTTCTGGTGTCCAGGCACCTGAGCAATGCCTAGTCAGATGGCCCTGCTCGACCAGCGCCTTCAGTTGGTCCTTGATCGTGTTGCGGCTCGCGCCGCTGACCCTCGCGGTCTCGACCACCGTAGCCCGGCCATGTTCACTCGCCAGTTCGAGGATCGGGACCGATGACTCCGGCAGCGCAGCGAGCATGACCTGCTCGCGCTCCATCTTCTTCTCGAGGTGCTGTTTTTGGCGCTGCAAGGCCCGCAGGTAGAACTCCAGCCATGGGTTCCAGTCCGGCGCATCCACCGCGCGCAGCAGCAGCAGCGTCGTCAGGTGATGCCGCCATGGCCGTTTGTCCACCTGTTTCCATCCAATTGTCGTTCTGCGCAACGCCCCTAACAGAGGATGGCCGGAAGGGCCGTAGCGTAATCCAAGCGCACCTCCGCGCACATCGCTGGCAAGCATCGCAGAGCGCGGAATCGCCAGATATACAGTAAGCGTTTGTTAGCCTTGCGCTTTGTGAGTTGTGGCCTTTCTGTTCCAAACTCCGTTTCTAACCTCCACAAACGATGAAGCTCGGCCATCGTGCCGCGCTGCTCAGTCTCCTTTGACACGCGCGGTGAACGGCGAGCGACCGCACCCCTAAAGTTTGGAAAGACTGCTCCAGAACAAAGACTGCTCCAGATTGGTATCGAGTTCGTGGCGTCGCCCGCGCATGCGGGTTGCGCCGACGTATCTTGCACGGCAAGCTGCCTCGAAGCACTCCAGCGATCGCACGTGGCCGCTCCAATGAGGCTATTCTGGATCTTCAGGTTCTGGCGTTCCTTCTCAGCCGCTGGCCTGCTGATCGGAACACTCTTCTTTGCGGCCTCGCTCACCCCTTCCCTGCTTCCACGCACCTTTGTAACGCAAGGCGTTCTATCCGGATGCTCTTTCGCGGCCGGATATGGGCTTGGCGTGTTCGGGCGCTGGCTGGCCGACTACCTGGAGTTGCCCAAGCCCACCGGTCGCATCTTGCGGGCCATCAAACTCGTCGCTGCGGCCACCTGCATCCTGGTTGCCGTGGCGTTTCTCTGGCAGGCTTCGGAATGGCAAAATTCGATCCGGCAGCTCATGAGGCTCGAGCCGGTAGACACTGCGCACCCCCTGAAGGTCGGTCTGATCGCGTTGCTGACCTTCGTGCTCTTGATCCTCTTGGCGCGATTGTTTCAGGCACGTTCCTGTTCATCTCGCGAATGCTTGGCCGGATCGTGCCGAAACGCGTGTCATACGTGATCGGCATTGCCGCTGCGGCTGCGTTATTCTGGACGGTGGTCAACGGCGTTTTCTTCAGGTTTGCGCTCCATGCCGCGGATTCGTCCTTCCAGGCATTCGATGAGCTGATCGAGCCCGAGACCCAACAGCCGGCCGACCCCAGCAAGACCGGAAGCGATACCTCGCTGATCGAGTGGGATGAGCTAGAAAGGGCGGGACGGGAGTTCATCGCGACCGGACCGACGAGCAAGGGTTTAGGCTCGTTCCTGGGGATGGACGCGCGTGAGCCGATCTGCGTCTATGTCGGATTGCGGTCTGCGGAGACAGCCGAGGATCGCGCAAAGCTCGCCCTCGAGGAGCTCAAGCGCGTCGGCGGATTCGATCGCTCGGTGCTGATCGTGGTGATGCCGACAGGCACCGGTTGGATAGACCCTGCTGCAATGGACACCGTCGAATATCTCCACGGCGGCGACGTCGCGAGCGTCGCCATGCAGTATTCGTATCTCACAAGCTGGCTGTCCCTCCTGGTCGAGCCCGGCTATGGCGCCGAGGCAGCTCGCGCCCTGTTTGCGGAAGTCTATGCGCATTGGACCACGCTTCCCAAGGAAAGGCGCCCCAGGCTCTATTTGCATGGGCTGAGCCTTGGCGCCTTGAGCTCCGAGCAATCCGCCGAGTTGTTCGAAGTGATCGGCGACCCGTATCAGGGGGCACTTTGGAGCGGTTCGCCATTTCCGAGCAGGATCTGGCGTTCCGTCACCGACGACCGCGAGCGAGGATCGCCAGCCTGGCTGCCACGCTTCAGGGACGGGTCGTATGTGCGGTTCACGAGCCAGGAGAACGGCCTGGCGATCCCGGACGCACATTGGGGACCGATGCGGATCGTCTATCTTCAATATGCGAGCGACCCGGTGACGTTCTTCGACTACCGGTCCCTGTACCGACAGCCGGAATGGATGGCGGGGCCGCGCGGTTCCGACGTGTCTCCCGAGCTCAAATGGTATCCGGTCGTGACGCTTCTCCAACTCACCGTCGACATGGCGATGGCCACAACGGCCCCGATGGGGCACGGGCATGTGTATGCGCCGGAGCATTACATCGATGCCTGGATCGAAGTAACTGACGTTGGGGGATGGACCGCGGAGCAGATCGACCGGCTGAAGCTGGAATTTTCGCGACGGCGGTGAAGGGGCGCGGCTGGCGAAGGCCAGGCGCCTGGGCGTATGCCGTTCACGACCATCCCAGGCGTTCGAAGGCGGTGAAGCCTCACGGCACGGCAGCGAAAAACAAGAACACTGCGAAGATGACCAGGTGTACGATGCCCTGAAGCACCGTGGTCCGGCCGGTACCCAACGTGATCACGCTGACGATCAGCGTCAGCGTCAGCAGGACCTGGTCCTTCTCGTGCAGACCGAGCTCTAGCGGCTGGCCAAGCACTATCGAAACGAGCGCAACTGCGGGAATGGTCGGCCGATTGCCGCCAGTATCGACCCCAACGCCAGGTTCAGACTGGTCTGCAGTCGGTTGGCCCGGGCCGCTCTAAGCGCTGCCAGTAGTTCCGGAAGCAGCACCACCGCCGCAATTACGATCCCCACCACGGCTTTTGGCACCCCGAGCCGGGCGATTCCCGCCTCCACCGTTGGCGTCAGGGCTTTCGCAAGCGCCACGACCGCAACGAGGCAGACGAGCAGCAATCCTGCGCTGTGGCTGCCGTCCGGTTGGAGGGCGGCGACGCGTGCGCCTCCTCATCGCCCGCCTCAGCCGGCAGAAAGTAGTCGCGGTGCCGCACGGTCTGGACGAAGACGAATGAACCATAGAGAACCAGCGAGACCATGCCCACGAAGACAAGCTGCGACGTGCTGAACATCGGACCGACTGAGGTCGCGACGACGTTTGGCACAACCAGCGTCAGTGTGGTGAGCGCGGCCAGGACGGCCAAGGCGGCGCTCGCTCCCTGGAGCTGAAATCCCTGTTCGTGATGGCGCACGCCGCCCCACAGCAGGCACAGGCCGACGATGCCGTTCATCACGATCATGACAGCGGCGAACACCGTGTCGCGCGCCAGCCCCGCTTTTTCGACCGGAGCAGAGATCATCACCGAGACGATTAGTGCCACTTCGATAACCGTGACGGCAACGGCCAGCACAAGCGTGCCGAAGGGCTCGCCGGTGCGGTGCGCGACGATCTCAGCGTGGTATACGGCTGCAAAAACGGTGGCGATCAGGACCGCTCCCGCCACGGCAGCAATGAAGCCCCCGGTGCCTGCAAAGAATGTCGTCAACAGGATAGCCCAGGCCACTGCTGGCCAAGTCCATGCCCACCAGGGAGTTTGTGCTGCAGCCATGCCGACAAGACCTCATCGTTCTGCAGGTGAGGCTAGCACACTCCAGGGTCTCTGGAGACAAACTTCCGACCGCTTGCAGCTTCTGAGCCCAGACGGCTCGCTTACGTTGGGCCAGCTGTTGTAATCTGTTCGTCATCAGTGGCGTGCCCCATGTAAATGAGCGCGCCCCGGGGGATCAGATGATCGATTTCGATGCTCAGCAGGTGCTGCACGTGCGCCCGTTTCTATCGGTCACCGCAGGCGTCGTTGTGCTCTTCGCCGGCAAGGCGCTCAACCAGCGTTCCGCGGTCCTGCGCAAGTACAACATCCCGGAACCGGTGGCCGGAGGCCTTCTTTTCTCCGTTGCGATCGGGCTGGTCTATCTCTTCTCCGGCATCAAGGTCGATTTCGACTTGACGGCGCGCGATATCCTGCTCGTCTACTTCTTCACCGTGATCGGCCTCAACGCCAATGTCGGCGATCTCGCAAGGGGCGGCAGGCCGCTGGCGATGCTGCTGGCGGTCACCGTGGCTTTCATGCTGGTGGCGAACGTGGTCGGCATTGGCGCAGCCGGCATCCTTGGGCTGGACCCGTCTGTCGGGCTGCTTGCCGCCAGCATTTCGATGACCGGAGGGCACGGCACCGCGATCGCCTGGGCGCCTGTCATCGCCGAGACGCGCGGCGTCGCCAACGCCATGGAAATCGGCATCGTCTGCGCGACGATGGGGCTCGTCCTGGCGAGCCTCGCCGGCGGGCCCGTCGCCCGCTACCTTATCCAGCGCAATCGGCTCGAGGCGCAGCCGGAACCGTCGTATGACGTGGGCGTGAGCGCGGACGCCGAGCTTCCTGAGATCGACTACTTCTCTTTCCTGCACGCGATCCTGGCCATCCATGTCGCCGGCATCATCGGCATCATCGGCCACTCGTGGCTCGAGAGCGTCGGGGTGAAGCTGCCACTCTTCCTGCCCTGCCTTGCCGCCGGGATCGTGCTCTCGAACCTCGTGCCCCGCGTGCTGCCGGACGGCGTCTGGCCGAGCCGGACAGCGGCGCTGGCGCTGATCGCCGAGGTGTCGCTCGGCGTGTTCCTCGCGATGTCGCTGATGAGCATGAAGCTGTGGACGCTGACCGACCTTGCCGGTCCGCTCTCGGTGCTGCTCGCGCTGCAGCTGGTCCTGGCGGTGCTGTTTGCGGTCTATATCTGCTTCCCAGCGCTCGGGCGGAATTACGACGCGGCGGTGGCGACGGCCGGCTTCATCGGCTTCGGCCTCGGCGCGACGCCGACCGCAATGGCCAATATGACCGCCGTGACCCAGCGTCACGGGCCTTCGCACGTGGCGTTCCTCGTCGTGCCGCTGGTCGGCGCGTTCTTCATCGACATCGCCAACGCCATTGTGATCAAGCTGTTCCTCGCGGCGCTTTGATAGCCCGCGAGGCAGCGATACCGATGATCCAGGCCAGCAGGGTGACCTGTCCGCTGGCAATGTCGTAGCCGGCCGGCACGACCTTCAGCTTGCCCTCCTTGACCGCCTCGGCGATGATGAGAGGCTTGGCTGAGCCGGGCGCCCGGGTTGCTGCTCAGCCTTTCTCAGTGCCCGGAGAGGACAAGCGTCTGTACCGGAAGGAGCAGCGCCTGAATTCGAAGGATGACGGCGTGCACGACCCCGACCGTGTCTATGACGTGGAAAAACAGCCATTTCGAGGTGCTCAGTCCTTCTTCGGACAGCCGGTCGTGATTGTTGGTATACGCATTGGCAATACAGCTGCTTCCCGGCGGAACGCCTTCGAACCCACCCTGGAAAAGCGGTTCCAGAAAGACGGTGATCGTCCCGGGCCTGATCACTTGCTGAGCGTCGATCAGTTGATCCGACGCGCGCACTTGGCCGGTTGCGATAAGACCCTGCACCTCGGTCACAACCATCGGGATGATGGTCATCGGCATGGAGATGCAGGTGGCCTCGGCAACCATGCCTACCTTCATGACCTGCGCCTCCAACTGGCCGAAGCCCGCCACAAGCGCCCGCCTGCCTGCCTCCGCGGGAACCAGCACTCCCGCGGGCCGCAAGATAGGATTGACTATATCTCCCTTGCGCAGCGTGAACTGCTCAAGCGTTCCGTCCACTCCCGCATAGACGACCGTCTTGTCCAGTTCGACCTGCGCCTGGGCAAGTGCAGCCTCGGCGCTGGCCTTCTGCGCCGGCAGTACCGAAGCGATCTGGGCTTCGACGGACTGCTTGCTAGCCAGGACGGCAGACACCGCGGCTAGGCGACCATCGACGATATTCTGAAGTTTCTCGATCTCCCGTTGCGCAACCGTACCGGAGTTTCGCCTCTGAAGTTCGGTTCTGGTCGCGAGTTCGTCCACGGCCTGCTGATAGGCGCTCCGCGCTTCCTGGATCCGGGCATCGGCCGTCACCAACTCGGTCTTCGCCAACACCAGCGCCGCATCTATCTCCGACACACGCAGCCGCGCAGTTTCAAGCGCGGCTTTCTGGGTCGAACTGTCGAGCTTAAAGAGCCGCTGTCCTGATTTCACCTTTTCCCCGAGACCCACATAGACCTCTTCAACGCGGCCGGAGCCTTCGGGAAGAATGGGCACCGTGCGAAAGAAAGAAACGGCGCTGGATGTCGATGGATGGTAATAAAGGATCAGCGTCAGGAGTACGATGGTGAGTCCCAGGCAGGCGGTTATGCCATAACGGAGTTCATACCACACCGAATAGAGCGTGATCTCACGTCCGATCCTCTTTCCCTGGACAAAACGCCGGACGAGAAAATCGGGCAGGATCGTCACGACTGAGCATAGCAGTAACTCGATCATGGCCGGCGCTCCTCGTTTGCTGGAACAGGGTGTTGGTCATCGGGCGGCGTGGATGGAGCCTCGAACTCCACAACCCGCACCTGGGATAATGGCGCGTCGTTCACCGACAGCGGCGATCCCGCAGCAATTGCTTCCGGCGCAGATGCTGCAGGTGCGGGCGCCTGGCGCCTGTCGGCGGCCATCCTGGCAAGCGATTCAGCCATGGTGGACAACGGCGTCCAGAAGTCGGGAATGGGAACGATCGCAAGCAGCAATGCCGCAACCCAGAACACATTGATGTGAGTGAACAGCGCGAGCAACGCCAGAACCGCCACCAACTGAAACTGGACCTGGCTGGCCCCATGCGCGATGCGCTCAGGCAGCGAATGGAGCCAGAAATACAGGCTGCCAAGCATCATGAGCAGCACGATGATGAATATTACCGTTCCGGTGAAGAGAACATCGGTCTCTCCCGGAGCCACAATAAACCCCGGCAGATGATGGGGTGCTAGGGGATGCATCGCTTCGGACATTGCCATCACTCCAAAATATCAGGCGCTGCCTGATGATCGCCGCTTCCTGTTCGCCACCCTGTGCGGTCTGGGCGGCTTTCTGCTGGGCGCCGCCCGACGACGGACTGGTGGCCGGGCTTGGCCATGAATGAGAAGCTCAGTTCCATACGACCTCTTCTGCCACAGCGCAGGGTTTTGCCGATCGACTCGAAAATAACCCGGCTTTTGATCCATTTCTCTCAGTCGGCCACGACTTGCCACGTATCGTTCGGATTGAAGCGTTCGATGTATGTCACGATGGCGTCCGTTGCTGGCCCGAGATCGGTCTCGTAGACGACGCCGTGCTGGTTGACGGCGAAGGTTTTTGCGCCTGTCTCGCCATATTTGGCCGGCCAGGCGATAAGGCCAAAGCCGGCGATCATGTTGCCGTTTATGACGTAGTCGTAGGCGCCGCCGGCGATCTGGTCGCCCTGGCCGGTCAGGATCTTGTATTTGTAGCCGAAATAGCCTTCGCCCTTGGCCGCGTCCTCGAGCTCGGCCTGATCGATATTGCCGCCAGCCGGGCTCTCGCCGTTGATGTCGTCTGTCGGCCAGTAGAGTCCGTCGGTCGCGCCTTCCGAGCTGATCAGCTTCTGCGCGAACTCCTCCACGCCATCCTCGTCGCGGTCCCGCGACGCATAGTCCTCTTGCGCATCGACATAGGCGCGCATCGTCTCGATCGCGGTGAGCTCGTTTTCGCCGACATACCGGTTCACGATCTCTTCGAGCCCGGCATAGGTGTCGAAAGCCCACTTGCCGTCCTCGCCCTTGACGAGCGGAAACGGCAGCGGCCACAGCTTGTCGCCGATCTGCAGCGTGCGGCGGTCACCCTCGCCATCGAGGACAAGCTGCTTGGCCACACCCTCCTTGATCGCCGCCAGCGTCTCCTCCGCGTTCTCGTCAGCTTTCAGCTTTTCCGCATCGAGGCCGAGAAGGGTCGCAACCGAACCGTTGCCGGCGTCTTTCAGGGCCTGCTTGAATGCATCGACCGCTGCCTCGGGCGTATCGAAGACGGGCGGGTCGGCGGCGGCCGCAAAGGCGGTGATCTCCGGCGCGTCCGGCGCATCCTGTGCAGATGCTGGCTGCGAGACAGCGAAGCCCACTGCAAGCGCCACGGAGCAGACAGAGCCGAGAAGGATCGTATGCAAAAGTCCCGTGTGACGGGTGGTGCTGAACATCTGTATCATGATCCGGTCCTCCCGTTCCGTTAACGCCGGCGTCCGCCGCCGCCGCGCTTGATCTGCTTGTGGCCGCCACCACGGCTGCCGCCACCCATCGATTGGTGGCCGCGGTTGGAGCTGACCTTGGTCACCTTTCCGCGATCGACGTTGCCAAGCCCCGAAGGCTTCTTCGGCCGATTGTCGACCCTTGCCGCCGGTTTCGGCTTGCCGGCCGGGCGGTTGACCTTTGCCGGTTTGGCGGTTGGGCGGTTGGCGGTCGGGCGGTCGGCGACGGCGGGCCTGGCTTCTGGGCGTTTGACGTTCGGCCTGTTGCCCGGCCTGTTTGCCGCCTGACCGCCCTGGCCCTTCAGCCCGTCGAGCGTGCTCTTGCGGATGTCTCTCGTTGCAGCCGTCTTGCCCGGCGCCCTATTGGCGAGCTTGTCGTTCTTCTTGATGTCGCGGGCGCGGTCGCGGATTGCGTTGTCGCCGTTCTTTTCGATCCGGTTCTTGATATTGTTCCGGTCGAACTTGGTGAACTGGTCGCGGTCGATCTTGATCTTGTTGCGGTCGATGTTCTTCCAGTCGACGTCGTTCAAGTTGATCTTGCCGCTGAAGTCGCGGTTGTTGAAGCAATTGTTGCAATCGATGTTGATGTCGTTGCCGTTCCAGCGGCCGCCCCATACGCCCCAGTCGTTCCAGTCGACGGCGGCGGCCCAGATGGCGCCGGTCACCGCCCCGGCGAAAAAGGTCGCTCCCGGATACCAGTAATAGGGGTAAGGGTCGGGATAATAGCGGATCGGTTCCCACACGTAACCCGGCTCATAAAACATCTGCGGCGGATATTGCGGGACGTAGATCACTTCGGAGCTCGCCGACTTGATGACAAAATTGTCGTTCTCCTTGACCACCTGGATCTTGTCGTCGGTCTTGATCACGCCCTTGGCGACTGCCTCGTCGCGCAGCTGCTGGATGGCAACCAGCACGTCCTTCTGCTGGTAGGCAATGGCGTCGCCGAGCGTCTGCGTCCATTCGAGGTCGTCGCTCATCATCTTGACGATGCCCGGGTAATTGAGCAGCGAAACCACGGAGCCGTCCCAACTCTCCTTCGGCTTCAGGCCCTTGTCCTTCTCGTACCGCTCGAGAAAGCGCGCCGCCTCGACGATCTCCAGCGGATAAAGCGCTGCCGCGGTGATCACCGCGATCAGTTCGTCCGGATAGAGCGCAATCCGCGCAACCAGGACCTCCATCTCGTCGGCGCTCAGCGGCTCCGGCGAAGTCGTCGCATCACCCGAAGCGGCAGCCGCCGCGACCTGTTCTTGTGCAAGGACAGGATGCGCCGAGCCAAGCCCGGCAAGCAGCAGCGCCAGCGCCGCAGCGCCGACCTTCAACATGTCATTGCCCGTCATGCTTCGATCCTCCCTGCTTGTCGTCGTCCCGGCAGGCCTTTGCGCCGGGCGGCTTTTTTTGGAAATGGGAACGTCACCACGCCGCGGAATCCCAGATGACAGGCAGGATGGTGCGCGAAATCATGTTCCAGTCGTCGTTAAGCGAGACGGGGATAACCGGCTGGATGTTGAGCACGGCCTTCTCGCCGTCATTCGGTCCGAAGCCTTCGTCGTAGTTGAACTGGAGAGGAACACTGATCAGCGAGGCGATCGGATTGGAAAGCTTCTTGGCAAGATCCTGGCTGTCGTCCTGGGCCAGAGCGTCCGCGAAAGGCAACCCCAAGAGAGCAACGACAGTGGCAAGAAAGGCCTTCAACTCATCTCCTCCTGGCCGGCAGAAAGGCTTTGAGGGCCGGCGCCAACGAGGACGCCTGTCCGCAGGCTGAAACGATGCGCCAATAGGCCCTGCTGCACCAGCGACTCTATGTAATTTACGTCGAACGCGAGCAGCCAAATGCGGGCGCCCGCACAATTGGCGATGAGCGGAAAACTGCACCTCGCCGGTGCCTACTCTGGATCCAATGGTCGACATATCGCGCCGAGACTGCGTGCAATGCAGCGGAAACCCAAATGGCACGTCGACGTATCGATCGGCTGCGCCATTCGGGCGGCCGGGCGGTAGCGCCGGCAATAGTTGGGCGCGCAAAGATGCGAGCCGCCTTTCATCACCTTGCGCGGGATTCTGATCTGCGGCTGCCGTGGATCGAGGCTGTCGTCCCGTTTGGCACCGCGGGGGTTGTCAACCGTGCAGCACGGGCTGTCGATCTTGCCGTGTTCCTGGTACCAGTCCGTGGTCCACTGCCAGACATTGCCAGCCATGTCGTAGAGGCCGTAGCCGTTGGCGGCAAAGGAGGCGACGGGTGACGTCCCCTCGTAGCCGTCCTCGCAGAGATTCTGCCATGGGAACTCGCCTTGCCAGGTATTGGCCATGTGTCGGCCATCGGGCGCCATTTCATCGCCCCAGACAAATTCGGCCGCGTCGAGCCCGCCCCGCGCCGCGAATTCCCACTCAGCCTCGGTGGGCAATTCCTTGCCCGCCCACGATGCGTAGGCTTCGGCGTCCTCAAAGTTCACATGCACGACCGGATGGTCGGCCAGCCGCTTGATCGAACTCGCCGGCCCGCGCGGATGGCGCCAATTGGCGCCGCGCACGTAGACCCACCAATTGTAGTGGTCGCGAAGGTCGACACGCTGTTTGGCCTTGCTGAACACCACGGACGATGGCGCCAGCATGTCCGGCTTCGCTCCGGGATAATCATCGGGATTTACGGGACGTTCGGCCGAGGTGACGTAACCAGTTGCGTCGACGAAGCGAGCGAACTCGCGGTTGGTGACGGTGCAGACGTCCATCCAGAAGCCGCCCACTGCCACCCTATGCGCCGGCGCCTCTTCGGGATAGTGCTTGTCCGATCCCATGAGGAATGTACCGCCGGGAATCCACACCATGTTCAGGATTGGCTCTTCGACCTGTGTAGATTGAGCCTGGCGTTCCACAACTTGGCGCATCGTCTTGCTCCGAATCCTTACTTCTCGAAGGCGAACACCCGATTCCAATCCTTCTTCATATCGACAACCGTCCAACCAGAATCGGCTGCGGCGTCGAGACCCTTGTCGAGATGGCCGATGTGCGACTCGCGGTCGTAGGCCCATTCCCGCTCACCGTCGGTGTGGTGCACATAAAGGCAAAAGTGCGGGCCAGGTCCCGAGCATGTCCATTGCAGCATCTGCAGGTCGCCGTCCGAATTGCCGAACGCCGCGATGGGCCGGCGACCGATGTGCTGGTGGATGCCGACAGGCTTGCCCGCCTTGTCGTCAATGAAGTTGATTTCCGGCAACTTCATGAGCAGTGGCACCCCGTCGCGCATCTCAAAACTGGTCTTGCCACTGCTGCCAACGATCTGCTCGGGTGGAATGCCGTAAACGTTTTCGCTGAAGACCCGCATGAAATCGATCCCGCCGCCTGATACGATGAAAGTCTTGAAGCCGTTGGCCCGCAGATAGCTCAACACCTCCAGCATCGGCTGGTAGGCCATCTCCGTGTAAAGCCGGCCGGTCTTCGGATGCTTGGCGCTGGCAACCCAATCGCGGACGATCTGATCGAATTCCTCCGTCGTCATGCCGGAATGCGTGGCCATGACGATCTGCATGATGGCTGGCTCACCGCCAGCAAGTGCTGCTTTCAGGTCGCCCCTCAGCAAAGAGGCAAACGGCTCCTTCTCCTTCCACTCCGGATGTTGCGGGGCGAGCGCTTTGATCCGATCGAGCGCGAATAGGAGTTGGAAGTAGAGCGGCTGTTCGCCCCACAGCGTCCCGTCATTGTCGAAAACAGCGACGCGCTCTGCTTCGGGCACGAAGTCCGCCGCGCCTTCAGCGGTCACGCGGTCGACGAACGCCACGATGGCCTGCTTGGACTGGACGTCATTCCAGGATGGTAGCTGATCGGTGCCTTGCGCAGTGGCAGAGGCAGTGGCCCCCACCAACAGGAGGATTGACACCAGGTAGCGCTTCGCTGCGCAAGCAAGATTGGTCATGGCTTGATGTCTCCTGTAGGTCAGCGCCCATCAGGAGCGCCATCATCAAAAAGCGATCACCGGTAAGGGTGATCGCTCGGGTTGGTTGGGCCTGACTCTCTGGCGGTAGCTGCCAGACCGGCTGACTGAGGTCCGTCGCGGTGTTCGAACAGCAGCGTCCAAAGCCTGCTTTCCCCAAGCGCAACGTTGAGTTCCCTGGACGCCAAATAGGGGATCAATATCAGCAGCATGATCAGGCTTGTCGCCAGCGTCTGAGGCAGCTTGGCGCCTCCGAACTCAGCGAGCGAGGCGGCGACCGATCGCCCATGAATCAAACCGACGACGATTTCCTCGAGGACCGAGAGGACAAGAAGCAGGATCAGGTATAACAGGGCCTTGAAGGCTATGACGTAGACCATCCTGCTTCGACGCCGGTCGCCCAATCGGATCATCTGCCCGAGCATTATGAACTTCGCCAGGATCAGTGCCTTGATGGCCGCCAGGCCTGATGGCAGATAGCTGATGCCCTCCTCGCCAAGGATCGCTGCCTTGTAGAGAATGAGCGCACCAAAGCAGACGAATAGATACAAGGACAGGAGCGCGTACTCGCGCAATTCGTTCTTTGCCCGCTGAGCAATGGTCTCGGTCGAGGGATTGTTGTTCGCGACTGCCATTGACCTGCTTCCGAGTTGGCTTGGAGGCCGCGCCTGCCGATAGTGCGAGCGCGGCCTGTTCAGAGCGAAGACTCAGTGTCTGCCACCCTCCTGCAGTTTCGCCAGGACCTGGTCGAGCGCGAAGCTGCCGGGGCTCTGCCGCGGCGGGAACTCGACATAGGTCTGCAGGTGTTTGGCGACATAAGCCTGCGCCGGCACGAGCGCGAAGGCGTGCTCGACACGCCATCTGTCATATTCCCCGGCGTCCGTCTGCGCCCGTTCGAACGGGTCACCCTTGATGTCGAAGAGCTTCGGGAACCGCAGCGGAATCAGCGGATTCTCCCAGACGGCAAGCCCCTCCTCACGCTGCTCGAGGAAGACCATCTTCCAGCGTTCGTAACGCAAGGCGGCGAGATTGCCGTCATCGGTCCAGTAGAAGTATTCGTGGCGCTTGCCTTCGCCTTCGCCAGCCAGCACATCGCGTTGGTTGTAGCCATCCAGATAGACCTTGAAGCTCTTGCCAGCGGCTTCGTATCCGCTCAACAGCTTGGCCGTCACGTCTGGCTCGCCTGCGGCGGCGACGAGCGTTGGCACGAAGTCTTCATGTGACGTTATGTGATTGATTTCGGTTCCGGGCTTGATGACGCCGGGCCAGCGCATCATGCACGGCACGCGGTAGCCACCTTCCCAGTTTGTGTTCTTCTCGCCTTTGAAAGGCGTGGTGCCGCCGTCCGGCCACGAGAAAACCTCCGCACCGTTGTCGGTCGTCCAAAGGACGATGGTGTTGTCGGCGATGCCGAGGTCATCGAGCTTGCCCAGAAGCTGGCCAACCATGCCGTCCATCTCCACCATGGCGTCCGCATAGATGCCCAAGCCGGTTTTGCCCTTCGAGGCCTCCTTGAGAAACGTATAGATGTGGGTCCGGGTCGAATTGAACCAGCAGAAGAACGGCTTCCCGTCGGCGTTCGAGCGGTCGATGAAGTTGAGCGCGCTGCCGAGGAACTCTTCGTCTACGGTTTCCATGCGCTTCTTCGTCAGCGGACCGGTGTCCTCGATCTCCTGTTTACCCACCCGCCCGAACCGCGGATCCTCGGTAGGATCGTCGGTTGCACTGGCCTTGCATTTCATCACGCCGCGTGGACCGAACTTGGCCTTGAACTCGGGGTTCTTCGGGTAGTCGGGATGCTCAGGCTCGTCCTCGGCATTGAGGTGATAGAGATTGCCGAAAAACTCATCGAAGCCGTGAACGGTGGGCAGATGCTCGTTGCGGTCGCCGAGATGGTTCTTGCCGAATTGCCCGGTAACATAGCCCTGCGGCTTGAGCAGTTCCGCAAGTGTCGGGTCCTTCTCCGACAGCCCTTCCTTGGCACCTGGCAGGCCTACCTTCAGCAGGCCGGTGCGGAAGCAGGATTGGCCGGTAATGAATGCGGCGCGCCCGGCTGTGCAGGACTGCTGGGCGTAGTGGTCGGTGAAGATCGCGCCCTCTTTGGCGATCCGATCGATGTTCGGCGTGCGATAGCCCATCATGCCCCGGTTGTAGGCGCTGAGGTTCCAATAACCGACGTCATCGCCGAAAATGACGAGGATGTTGGGTTTTGCGCCGGCTGCTTGAGCTTTCGCGCTCGTGGCTATTCCGGATGCGACAGCCGAAATGGCGAGCACAGATCCTCCGGTCAGCAAAATGTCGCGCCGGTTCGGTTGTCGGTCTGGATTCGCCTGCTTGTCACTCATCTGACGTCCTCCTTTGACTGTACCGCTTTTTCCAGGATGACCCGAGTTTTCGGTTCCCTGGCATGCTCCGCGTTCTGTCGACGAGACGAAACTGGTGGCAGGACGCTTCAGACATGCCCCCGACAAAATCGCCCTTCGTGAGGTTCGCCTATTGCCGCTCGGGGCGGAAGGTAATTAACGGTAACCTACGGACGGAATCCGCTCGGTTGCATCGAAAGCGGGCTATCCAGGATACGGTCTAGCTCGACGGGACAAATGACAGTAGGGAGATCCAATTCCCGGCGCCGATATACCGCGCAATGGCCTTGGGTCGGATCGGGAAGACATTGCGGGTTCTTTGAGGACCGCTGCCACAAGCGTGTCAATCCTCGGCCATCGGCGGATACAGCTTCACCAAGCAACAGTCCGACTGCGTAACTTACATACTGATACTGGCACCATCAAAAAGACTATGCGCATTCTAGCGCATAAGGGATGGCGCTATGGCAGCAAACGGCAACACACCTGGCAGGGAGCAGTGATATTCGGCGGCAAGCGACGCCTACGGTATGCCGAATTTGCGATCCGCAAATGAGGCATTCCGCGACAGTAGGGTGTGGACGGTCGACACCGACTTCTCCTTCAGTGAAGCGACGGGCGCAGCCTGGGTGGATGCCATGGCCGGTCTTCGTGGAAACTATTCGGTCAGGCCCGAGGTCGACCGGTGGGACTCGTCGGCGCCGGCGAAGCCGACATCGACTGGGATGTCGCCGGGGCGGTCGGCTATCGTTTCAACGATCGCATCTCATCGGTCATCGGGTACCGGGCACTGGGCGGCGACTACAGCAACGACGGCGGTTTCCTCGATGTCGTGCAGCAAGGTCCGATTCTGGGACTCGTGGTCCGGTTTTAGCGGCACAAAGAGTTCGATGGATTTTGATTGCGCCCTTAGCTTGCAGCCACTCTGCCCGGAGACGTAGCATGCAGCCAGAGCAGTTGCCCATAAAAGGGCGAGGAGCCAATATGTGCAGCGGCGGCATTCAAAACTCGAGGCGCTCATGAATTACAAGCTACGGCTCGGGTTCTTGCCAGTTGTCGTGGTGCTCTTGCTAGCGCTCTTGCAAGGAACTTCGCTAGCTCAACAGCCCTCCCCCGACCTTCCGCCCGAAAAGGCAAAGCAGTTCCTCGAGCTTTTGTCCGATCCGCAACTAAAGGCATGGCTCGAGGGAAAGATTCCAGCGGCCACGGACGAGCCCGGCCTGTCCATTTCCGAGGACATCTTGAGCGTGGAGACGGGTATTCGTGCCCGTATCGGTGCGCTCGGCGCCGCGATCCCGCGCCTGCCGGAAGAATTTTCGCGAGCCGCCGAAATTGTCTCGCATGACGTGAACTCCGGCAGGCCAGGGCTGGTCATGGGCATCCTGGCGGTCCTGATCGCGGTCGGTTTCGGAGCCGAGTGGGCAGTCCGACGAGCGCTCGCCAGGACGATGAGCGCGGTTGCTCAGGAAGACGCCGGACAAGCGGTCCTCTTCGAGACTGTCGCCCTGCTGACTTTTGCTCTCGCCAGCGCCGGTTCGTTCTTGGCACTCGGATGGCCACCCTTGCTCCGCAGGATCATTCTGACCCTGCTTCTTGCGTTCATCGCGTTCCGTATCGTTCGGGCGGCAGCCCGATTGCTGTTTGCGTTCGGCGGTGCGACAAGCGCCCCCTCGGACAAGCCGACTCGGCTTTTCGAAAGTGAGGCTTCGACCCATTTCTGGCGGTGGCGTGTCAGCCTTGTGGCCGGGTTCCTGTTGTTCGGCTGGGCGATCGCCAGCCTCATGCCTGGCTTGGGCTTCTCTCAAGAGTCTGCGGAGCTCGCCGCCTTCCTGTTCGGGCTTGGCGTTCTGGCGACCGCAATCAAGGTCGTCTGGCAACGGCCCGACGGGCGAGGCTCTCTGGTCAAGCAATGGTTTCTCACCTTGTCCCTGATCGTGCTCTGGATGGCTTGGGTCGCCGGCCTGCTCGGCGTCCTGTGGCTTGGGATTTTCGCCCTGGTGCTGCCGACAGCCTTGCGCGGCGTCGGCGCCGCGGCACAGGCCTTCGCCGGCAGGTCGAAGCGCAGCGGCGCGATGGGCGTCGCACTCAACGTGCTCATTGTCAGGGGCGCCAGGGCGGTGGTCATTGCCGCGGCAGTCGCATGGCTTGCCTATATCTGGCGGATCAGGGCCGCGAGCCTCGCCGGCAGCGAAAGCGCCGGCTTCCTGATAACCGGGCTGCTCCACGGCATCATCATTCTGCTGATCGCCGACCTGCTCTGGCAACTGTTGAAGGCCTTGATCGAATATCGCATGAACCTCGCGCAGGCGGATGGGAGCAGCGCCGACCAGCTGGCCCGCAGCGGCCGGCTGCGCACGCTGTTGCCGATATTCCGCAACGCCCTTGCCGTGTTCATAGCCGCGGTCACCGTGCTAACGATCCTCGCTGGGCTCGGCGTGAAGATACTCCCGCTGATTGCCGGCGCCGGCATCTTCGGCATCGCCATCGGCTTCGGCTCGCAGACCCTGGTCAAGGACGTGCTGAGCGGCGTGTTCTACATGATGGACGACGCCTTCCGGGTCGGTGAATACATCCAGAGCGGCAGCTACAAAGGCACGGTCGAATCCTTCAGCCTGCGGTCGGTGCGTCTGCGGCATCATCGCGGCCCCATCTATACCGTCCCGTTCGGTGAACTCGGGGCGGTCCAGAACATGAGCAGGGATTGGGTGATGGACAAGATCACGATCGGCGTGACCTATGATTCCGACGTGGACCTGGCGCGCAAGCTGATCAAGAAGATAGGCCAGGAGCTGGCGGCAGACCCGGAATTTGCGGCTGACACGATCGAGCCGCTCAAGATGCAAGGCATCGACAATTTCGGGGACTACGCGATCGTTCTCAGGATGAAGCTGATGACAAAGCCCGGGACCCAATTCGGCATCAAGCGGCGCGCCTTCATGATGATCAAGAAGGCGTTCGAGGAGAACGGTATCAAGATCGCGGTTCCCACCGTTCACGTCGAGGGTGGCGGGGAGACTGCGGCCGCTGCTCATCAGGCAAACCAGATCCTGAAAAAGAGCAAGGCCCCCTTGGAGGCGGTGAGCGACACGCCATAGAGCTGCGCGGTCCTGTCCACGTCATCCGAACTCGGCCTGACCTTTCTGAGAAAGGCATGAAGCGGGGCGAGCATCCACCCACGGGTCAGAGCCTTCCTGCGGATCGGATCGCTGCTCGGATTTCATTGTACCCGTGTGGTCGCTCCACGCCCGCTATATGAACATTGAATCAAAGCGCTCAATGCTCCAGAACGCTGCGATCGTCCCGATGACATAGGCTGAGGCGACAACCGCCTGCCGCGGCAATTCATAAACGCGCTGGACTAGATGAATGGCGACCAGCACGACGGCAATAAATATCAGCTGGCCAAGTTCGACGCCGACGTTGAATGAGAAGAGCGCCAGCGGGACCATGGGATCCGCGCCTCATGGCCAACCGTATCCACTTGTCACGGGACGAGTTCGATCTCGCCCGGCTTCCAGGTCTTGTCGAACCACGGCTGCAGCGGACCATAGAGGCGAAGAAGAACGTTCCAGCCCTTGCCGGGGACTGTCTGGATCCAGTTGGCCTCATTGCCTTCCGGCGCCGTCGGGCCGAACCAGACATCGACCGAGGAGTCCGCGTTGATCACAATGTCTTTCTTGTCGCTGCCGATGCTAGGGAATTGCTGGTCCGTCTGCAGCATCGAACGGGTCTGATTGTCATACAAGACGAACGACCAGAAATTCTTTGCCGGAATGTTTGGCGGCAGATGCACCTTATAGGTCCTGCCGCCATCGAACGGCCTGCCGTCCTTGTCGGTCGTGGCGCCTGCGTACTGCGAACCGATGCCGACGCGCTTTATCGCCATGGCCGGCGTGATGCCCGTCGCATAGTAGTGGAACAGGACACGGGCATCCAGATAGCGAACGCCGGGCTGCAGAAGGAACTCGTAGCTGCCGCCGACAAAGCCGGTGAACCAGGCACTGTCCGGATAGTAGTAGGCATCCTTCATACGAGTCTTGAAGGTAATGGTGCGCGCCGTCGCGTTGCCGACGGCTACGGCTTCGGTGAGGATCTTTTTCATCCGCTCGTCTGGCGCGAAGGGTTTGCCTTTTACGATGCCGATGGCGGCGAGCTGTCCCAGCACTTCCGGGTGATAGGTCTCATTCGGCTCGTACTGGACGATGTTGTTCACTTCCTCGTAGAAATGGAAATCATTGGCATGGATGGTGTTGTACTCCTTGCCAGACGTATTGATGATTTTCATTGGCAGCGGATTGCCGACGTCCGAAAGAGGATACACCTTGGCGAATTTCCTGGTGTTTTCGACCGCAGTTGCGGTGCTGCCATTTTCGAGGAAGCCACGCCAGAAGAACAGGTTTCCGTAGGTCGACGTCCGCAATACGAAATAACCTTCGGGGACCTCGCCCTCATAGCCTGGCGGCAAGAGCAGGTATTTTCCACCCTTGCCCTTGTCCGGACCGGCATTGCCGACATCGCCAACATATTGGAACCAGTGATTGTCGATCATGCCCAGGATATTGGGCGGCGTCTCGATGACCAGTGGACCGGCCTTGGTGTCCAGCCACATCAGATTGTAGATGCTTTCGGTGTTGCCGGTCAGGTACAACGAATGCGAGTCCATGAGGTTTTCGAAGATCAGAATGGTCTGATTGTTGTCGGCGCCCTGCTTTGCTAGCCCGACTCGCAGGGCTTCAACCGATGCGCCGGGCATGGCGTTGAGGAAGGCGTCGACGCCGCGCATGAAGTCGAGGTTGTCGTAAAGCTTCTCCGAAGTGGCGTCATCCGGGAAGCCGTCGAAAAAGTTCAGCTCGCCAAGCCTGGTGTCCAAACTCTCCGGCGTGATGATCGAATCCGGTATCGGCGTCGTCATCTTCATCTGGGCGCTTCGGCGGAAGCGGTGCTCATGCCGATCAGTACCGCCGCGGCGGTGGCGCAAAGCAGTCTCGTCGTGCGTGCAGCGGTCGCAGCAGAGCCGGCCAATTTCAGGTAGTGTTTCATGGCTTTTCATCCTTCACAGTGGTTCAGGCCGCGGGGCGGCCGGTCTTCTCATTTTTTTCGGGAACAGAAGCGTCCGGTCCATCAACCGACGGATCGGGAACCGACGCGCTGCGCTGAAAATGCTTTTCTTGCCTTTTGGCCGATACTCGCTGGCATTGCGCCACGTTATTCAAAGCAACTTAGGCTCGGCATTCGTGCCGTGCCAGCCGCAGTATGTAAATTACGTGGACCAACCCGTAATTGACGAAAAACGAGGCGGCGGCGGGTCGAAAACCTCAACACGCGAGGGTACGGTGATCCGGGCGGATGCCTCCGCAGAAGGAAGTTCAATCCCCTGCGCGGAAAGACTGTCGTGCCCAAGTCCACCGGATCGCGGACGGCATACCGGTGGGCCTCGTTCCCAAGGCCAGCGCTGGAGCACGCGTTTGCTTTGGATGGTCGGGCGATTTCCTAACTATGCGACTGCCTGGGGCTTGCGGCTCGATCGCGGACTTGATCCGACTCGGCGCGAATGAAATGAGCGCCAGAACAATGAGCCAGACCGGCAACACAACAATCAGGCAGGTCGTTTTGAGGAAGGAGCTTGTCGCATGTTTGAGCCTTCCTGTCTTGGCAGGCGGCGCACGATCCGCCTGCCCCAACACCAGCCAAGCAAATCCGGCGTTTCCTTTAGCCGGCCGGATTGTACCAGATCGGCGAGGTGTACGCGCGCTCCTGCATCTCCATCGTCGCTTCCGGCGGCATTTTTACGCCGAAATATTTGGCGTCGTAAGCCGTCCAGCGCGGCGTCGGGATTTCCAGCACGCGGCCGTAATAGAACGCCCGCTGTGCCGGATCGAACTCGGGATCAACCCAGACGGCGACCAGTTCCGGCGCACCTATCGTGTTGGTCCAGGTGGCATTGGCGACATCGACAGTGTTCCCGACCGAAGGCACCTTGCCGTCAGCGCCCGGCTTGCGATCGCCCGACCACGCAACGTCGTAGACCTTCTCCTGCACTTCGCCGGCCGCATCGAGCCATCCCTTGACGATTTGGTAGCGATCGAGGTTTGCGCCGATCGGATCCTTCAGAGCGGCAACCAGGAAGGTCGGTGCCTTGCCTTCCGGCGCGGCTGTGAGATCGCCGCCCATCGGCACGCCCTTGGTATAGCCGGCCAGCGCCGGGCTACGGGTATCGGCATCCGCGGCGACGAAATCGAAACCGGCAAAGAAGCGGACTGCCATGCGCGGACCCGTTGTTGCATAGGTCTCTCTGCGTTCCATCGCGTCGAAAATGGCATGACGCGTATTCTCGGTCGCCCACACCGCGGCATAGCCGGACGATGTCTGCTCCCAGCCCATTATCGTAGCCTTCTCGGTCTTGATGAACGGGTGCATGGCCCGCTCGGCGCTCGGCTCGCTGCTCGAGGTCTTGCCGAAGAAATTGTCCTCCTCGACCGCGGCTAGCCCAGTATGCGCATCGGTCGAGCCGATCATGCCGAACTTGTATGGATTGATGCCGAGTTCTTTCTCCAGCTTGAGCCCATTCTTAAGCGCTGAGCGTGCATATTCGAACTCCAGCATGTCGGGCGTCTTGACAACCGTCAGGTCGAGGTTGCCTTTGTCCCACCGCTCGAAGTTGGCGAATTCGTCATTTGGCGACAGGAAGGGGTGCGTTTCGCCGTCGCCTTTGATCTGGGTGGCTTCGTAAAGCCGCTCCCATCTGGCGCGGGTCTCGGCATATTCGCGGTCGATGGCCTTGTTAACGCCCGGTTCCACCATCGGGAACATGATGCCGTTCGAGAGGTTGCCGTTGTGCGCGATCGCCAGCACGTCACCGCCGGTCTTTTCCTCATAGGCCGACATCCATTTCCACAGGTCGCGCGGATTGTCGCTACCGGGAGGAAGAACCGTATATGGGACGACTTGTCCGGCGCGGTCGCCATTGTCGCGGAACAGGACGTTGCGATGCAGATTGTTGCCGCCCGTGTTTGATGTCCACTCGTAGCCAATGACCGCCGTGAAGCGTCCCGGCTCGTTCGCTTCCTCTGCCGCGTCGATGGTTTCCTGCCATGCCGAGCGATAGGGGGCAGAGTCGGGGGAATAGAGGATCGGGCCCTTGAACTTGCCGGCGCCAAAGGAGGTGATGATATCGATCGCAGCTTCGGCGCCTTTGCCCGACTGGACCATATCGTACCATTTGCGGCCGAGCGGATCGGCTAGAAGCGCTGGCTTGCCTGCAAGCAGATCCGGGAAAAAGCCCATATTATCGGAATGGTCGGTCACGACGAGAAAATCGAGCGGCCGCGACAGTTTCACCAATTGCCCAGACGAAGCCATCACCTCCTGGCCCTTGCCGAGCCGATAGGCCTCGCGTGGTCCCAGGCGCGCGCCGAAAGCGCCGGCATCCATCGAGAACGAGGTGTGAGTATGCGTGTCGCCAAACAGCGGCCGCGTCGGGAAATTTCGGCCGGCCGCCGGCGAATAGGGCTTTTTGGCGGGAAAGACCTTCTCTGCCGCTTCCTTGTCCAGGGTGCCGGAATCCTGCGCTGCAGCGGGGAGCGCGCCTGTCATGCTTGCAACTCCAAGAGCGGCGACTGAAACAAAGTGCAAAAGTCCGAGTGTTCTCATCATAGTCCTCCTCCACCTGTTTGGTGCATGCCCAAGCCAATTATTCCCTGGAAAACTGGTCATCGGAGACCACCGGACCGCGTGAACACGGCCTTGGAACTCCCGCCTTCACCAGCGCTTGAAAGGTACACAGCGATCGCGAAACGCGATGCTCCGTCCAGGCCAACGCCCGCATTCAGAATTTCACGCAGCCGGGGGGCGAAGCGAACCACTTTCCAATCGGACAGGTCATTTGCGACATTCCCGGCAAGCTCGGGGTGATGCGCGAGCAGGCGACCGTAAGCTTCGACGATCGCGGATCGCAGTTCGACTGCCCCGCCCGTCCCCTGTACCGACAATGCTCTCACGATTTCGAGCAGCTCAGCATGACTTCGGCCCGGCTCGACAAAGTATTCTTCCGCGAGCCGCGTCACCCCGTCCGCGCCGGTCATCTCGATGAGCGCAGTGGCATAGGCACCGAGGTTGATCGTCAGCCCGTACTCCGCCGCGGTCTTCAGTTTTCCGCGAACGAAGGCGATGTCGTCCGGGCGGTCCGACATGCCGAGCATGAGGATGTAGAGCCCATGCCATTCGACATGAAACAAGTCGTTGACAATTCGATAGATGTCGTCACGCGCAACACTTGTTTTGAGATCGCGCAGCGTTGCGTAGGGCGCGCGCGCGACCTCGAGGAAGGCCAGTTCGGCGAGCCTGCGATCTTCGTGCCGGAGGTAAGTGGCGAAGAACACCGCGCGTTCGGCCGGCGTCTTCGAGCTCTTGTCCCATTGCGCCACCTGGCGCATTACACTTTGATACTCGCGCCCCGCCAGGCCAAGCGCCCTCCAGGCCCCGCCGGGACCGTTCTGGACAAGAATGACCTGGAGAGCCGGATACAGCTGGAGGGCGCGGGCCGTCGTCGAATCGAGGAACAGAGGGATGGCGCTGCCGTCGTAGCGTCCCTTGAAGGTTTCCAGCACTACGTAGGAGAAAGGTCTTGCCGGATTCTCGCGCGCGAAGACCGCCGTGCCGCTCGCGACAACCTGGTCGGCATTCGTCACCTTGGGATAGGGCATACAGAGCACACAAGCATGCGCCGGCGTGGTGGTCAGCAGGAACGCCCACATCAGCGATGCCAGTGCTGCGCTAGTCAGCCCGGTTCGCCAATCCCTGCGCGAGGTGTTCATATGCCGCCCTTCCCGACAATCTCAAAAGGTCGCCACACGTTCGATCACCCAGAACATTGCAATCGTGCCGATAGCGTATGGCGGTACGAGACCCACCCAGGCCGGCAGCGATCGCCTGCGGACCCGGATCAGTGCGACCAGCGCAAGTACGGCTCCGACAAAAAGAAGCTGTCCGACTTCCACTCCGAGGTTGAAGAACAGTAGCGCAACGGGAATCTGTCCCGCCGGCAGTCCAATCTCGCTAAGGGCGCCGGCAAAACCGAAGCCATGGAGAAGCCCGAAAGCAAATGCTACCAGCCAGGGTGCTCGAGCGGCTAGACTTCTGCGCCCCTGCCGTACGTGGACGATCTCGACCGCGACGAACGCGATCGACAACGCAATCACCGCCTCGACCGGCGGCGAGGGTACGTTAACAAAGCCGAGCGTCGCCAGCGCGAGCGTGATGCTGTGCGCAACGGTAAAGGCGGTGACCGTCTTGACGAGCCGCCACGAGCCCTCGGTTATGATGAGCAGGGCAAGCACGAAAAGCAGATGATCGAAGCCTGACAGAATGTGCTCGACGCCAAGTTTGAAATAAGTGGCTGCCGTAAACCAGCGGCTTGGCGTTGCAGGAATCGTCGCTTCCGGGGCGCCGGGCGTCAGCCGCTCGATCCACACGTCGCCGCTGGCGAACTCGACGCGCACCAGCGCATCGGTCATCGTGTTTTGCAGGCCGTCAATCGATACCACCTGGCCTTCCAACGGCTCGACCGCGTGCATCTGCCAGGTCTGCACCATTGCGTCGCCGGTCGGGCGCGAGACGACCGGCGTGAGGTTCTCGACCTTGCCCGAGAACGCTGCCGACAGTGCCAGACGCGCGTCACCCTGCATCGGTGTCTTGAACAGCACGCTGAACTCGTTCGGCGCCTCTTCCTGAACGCTGAGGTAGGCTGGGCGAACCTCATGCGCCGAGGCAACCTCCGGAAACAGCATGGCGATGGCCGCTGCCAGCACGACCAGCCGAACGCACTCCGTCGCGGCGCGGGCACCTCGGACGAGTGCAGGCCATTTGGTCGGCGGGTTCATTGCGTGGCCACTTTAGGTGCGGGCTCGGGCCCCAATACCGCTTTCGTGGTGTCGTCCAGCTCGATGCCATACTTGTTGCGCAGCGCGATCAGATAATCACGGCTGACCTCGGTCTGCTTCGCAGAGCGCCACTCAGAAAGGACCGCATTCCTGACCGTCTCGAAGGGCTTCAGCGCGGTCGCTGTATGCTGCGTGACGAGCACCAGATGAAAGCCATAGCCGGATTTCATCGGCCCCTGCCATCCGCCGGCTTCGAGTGCAAACACCGCGCGCGCAAAATCGGCACCGAACATCCCGGACAGCGCCAACTCGTCGATATCGGCAAAGCTGTCGCCGAACAGCAGCCGGTCACCCGCGGTCGAACCGTCCTCTGTATTCGCTGACAGCGCACCCAGCGCGGCGGTCGCGTCCGCAGCGGCATCCTTGCGATGCTCCGGGTTGAAGTAGACCTGCCTGAACGAGCGTTTTCCGGGCGTCTCGAATTGTGCAGAGTTGGCGGCATGGAACTGCCGCAGTTCCGCTTCGGTCGGCTCGGCAAGCTGGGCCGTGTCCTCGACAAGGAATTTCAGCTTTTGCGCCAGGCGGCGGCGGATTATGGTGTCGTCCTGCTCAAGGCCCATCTCCTGCGCTTCGCGCGCCATCACTTTCTCATTCAGCAGATCGTCGACAAGACCCTTGAGCTCATCGGCGGTTGGCTCACGCAGCCATTGGCTCGACCAGGTCTGCTTGAGCCAGCGCACGTCGCCTTCACCGATCCGGATCGGCTCGGCGGCTGTGGCTTCGATACGCCTGTCGTTGAGCCAGGAATAGCCGCCAAACAGGATCGCACCGATGACAGCAAAATGCAGCAGAGGCTCCCTGAGCAATATCATACGCTTTCCTGCGCGCCCTGCTGTCGCATACATGGTTCGGTCCAAGACGACAGCATCTCGCATCAGAGCCATTCGAGTGTGATACTTCGAAGACTACTTCTTTCGCTCCTGCATGGATGGTAGGCCCCCAAGATCCGGGGCGGAATGTAATTTACGTGGGCAAGCACGTAACAGGGCAACAACAAAGCCGCTGCTGAGCGTGTGAGGAGTCGTGCCAAAATTACGGTGAGCATCGATTGCGAGCCGATCACGTCGCACGACGATGCTCTCGCTCGGCGAATTCATCAAAACATCCGGCACCAAAGGGACCGTGGAGAAGATTTCGATACGATCAGTGACACTGTGCAATTCGAGCGGTTCGTAGCACAGTTTTGCCGAGCCACTTTGGGCCGGAGACGAACCTCGAAATTACTCCGCGCAGGCCAACCGAGGGGCTACCTCTTGCAATCTTTTGTGGCGGAGCCAACGCATTTCTTGCCAGCACCCGATTTCTGGCTGGCCTGGGAACCCGTCAAGGCGCCGATGTGATTGCCCAAATTTTCTCTGCTGTTTTGATCGACCGCTGCAACGGGTGCGGCAATCACCAACCCTGCCGCGCTGCCCGCCGCTGCCGCCACACCGGTCGTTGCGTGAATGATCGTGTCGCCGAGGCCTATCCTGTTGTCGGTCAACGTCTGGCCGCCGGCCATACGCGCCCCAATCAGTTGCACGACCTGCGGTGACGAGGCGAACTTGCCGTGATGCAAAGGATCTCCGGATTTGACCTTCGTCAGATCGATGACGGTTATGTTGTTGCTGGCGAGATCTTCCTTGTATGGGGTTTGTTCCGGATCAATCGATCCTAGCCGGGGGATATCGCCCCAGACCCGTCGCGAAACTTTGAGCGCGCGATCGTCCTGCGAGACAAAGAGGGTGAACTGCGGGTGCTGTTTGCCCATGTCGGCAATCTGAGTGCGAAACACATCGACATCGACGTCTGGCGCGGCCAGCATGACGTTCTTGAACTTTTTCGGAAGGCCGCCATTGCGGATGGCCATCTGGCGCAAGCCTTCCAGCGCAAGCCAGTTGCCCATCGAATGGGCGAGGATCGAAACTTCCTTTATCTGGGGATCGCGTGCAAGGTATTGGAACAGCAGTTCAAGCGCATTTCGCGTGTAGTTGGTGCTTTCACGATCGTAGCCATACGCCAGCGCACTGCCTCGGGAGGGCCAGGTGACCAGGATCGGGACGCTCTGCGTGTCGGTGTCCTTCGCGATCTGCGCAAAGCGATAGACCGCGTCTTCAAAGCGATTGTTGAATCCGTGAATAAAGACGAGGACACTGTGATCCGGGCTCTTCCTGACCGAGGCGCTAAGCCACCCCTTCGCTGTCTCGAGCGTCAATTCCTGGGCCTGCACGACGGCGAAATCAGTCGCCGGGTTTGACGGCAGCTTCTTGGGCCATGCAACCTCTCCAACCTTGCGGACGGATGGCGGAGGGATCGACACCGTAATTTCGGCGAACGAGGGGGCCAGTCCGCGCTCGCCCGTATACATTTGTGCCGGATTGGAGGACCGACTGCGTGTCGTTGCGACCAGCATCTCCACCTTGCTGGAGGACGGCGAGGTATCGGCCACGGGCAGCAGCACATTCGTCGGACGGGACGCGCACCCCCACAGCAGGCCAACCAACGCCGATGCCAACAAGACGTTGCTGATACGCCTGACTTTGGACGGGCTCACGAAACAGTTCCCCAAACTCTTCTCCCGTTCGAAGCCGTCCCAGGCTCAGATATAATCAGAACCGGAACCTGGCGCCGATGATTGGTCCCTGCATTGCTATGTCAAACACAAATCGGTCGTCGTCGTAGTCTACGGCAAGGTAGCGATAGCCCGCTTCCAGCGTGACCCAATCACTGTACCGGTATTGAAGCGTGCCCTGCACTTGCCAATCGAGGTCGGCGCCAAGGCCGAAGCCACCGACATCCGCCTCGCCATGGAGTCCGAATCCGTTGCCGAGAGCAACATCGCCGGCCACGCCAATAATGGGGTCGACCCAGGTCTTGCTGCCGCTGGCCTCCCTTACGGCGAGAGGGCCAGTAACGGTCAGATCAGCATCGAGGTGCCAGAGCCGCCCGCCGGCCAGAACGTCCAAGGTCGCGGTGCCATTGTCGAAGACCCGATAGGAGCCGCCGAAGGTCCACACCACGGTGTCCATGTTCGCTTCGGCCGAGAAAAGAGCCAACGGGCCGGGCGACGTGCCATCGGCCTCGAGTCCCAGGTAGATGAAGTCGGTGAACAGTGCGTAGCGGCCATTGCGCGCCTCACCGGCAAGCATGACCGGCGGGGGAGACCAATCGATGTGGTCAAAGATCTGGCCGAAATCGACGTCGATATCTACCGGCGACAGGCCCCTGACGCCGATTCTACCCTTCATGCCTGCCATCCAGAAATAGGGTTTTGCGGCGAAGGTCCAGGCCGGCACGGCTTCAGCAGGCACGGGGGCGGCTTCAGGAAGTTGCGTCGCAGCGTCCGCAGCGATCGCCGGCACCGCAAACAGCGCTGCCGCTGTTCCCGCCGAAGCCAACACGAGAGCTCGGATGATTCCCATATCGAAGTCCCCTCCAGTTCCATCCTTTACTTCATGTCCGACGCGATCGTCTTGCACCCGCAGTGACAACATATCTCTATTCGCGCCGCTCAGCTAATGGATATCGGTTTCCGATCGTCTTTCATGTCGACAGGGGTTCATTTATTGCTGTCACGGACGGACAGTGCCGGGCCTACTTCGGGAACAGCAGTCCCGTGCGCAATCGAGCCCGTCGGGTCCGCTATCGGGGCTTACCGTGACGACAAGCAGGGCCGGGAGCACGGCTGCTATAATTTGTGGAGGTCGATTGCCAGACAGAAATTCCAAGCCAGCCTCCGCTTAATTCTGGCGTGGCGGCCAAGGAATGACGTGCGGTTTCCGGGCGGAATCCGCGCGCAGCACAGCTCCGACCTCCCCAACCAACCGATCCACCAGTTCCTGCCATTCGGCTCGTCTGGACTCGCGCAATGCCGGCGGCACCTTGTCGATCCTCAAGAGTGCCAGCTCCGCTTCTGCAAGTTCCTCGCACATATCCTGAAAGCCCTCACTTCGGCCCATTAGCCGATGGATCGCCAATTCAAATTGCGGGAACCGACGCACCGCCGCCGAGACCGCTCTTTGTCTATCAGCCGGTTCGTCGTCCATCCTCATGGCGCAAATTCGTGTTTTCCTTGGACCACCGTAACCTATCGCATGGAGGCGGCCGCGGAATGTAAGTTACGTGGGCGACCGGGTAATTTCTGAACATCCATAGCGGTCGGCACCAAGCTTAAAATCGCAAATTCAAATTGCGCTGCCGGCGAGGCCGCCTAACTCTTTGATCCGTTGTCATCCGCCGGTGCATTGCGCGAACCGTCGCCGTCGTCCCAGCGTTATCCGTTCAGACTACTGGGAGTATTGCAAGAACAGGCTCGCGGTTATAAATTATGCAGCGAGGGTAACCGCAGAAAAATGAAATATAACTGGGAGTGGTCACCCCCAAGAGCGTCAGGTGAGGGAACCAAGGTGATCCGGGCGGAACCAGCCATAGGGAGGGAGCATGGGCTCGCCCCAGAGGATTGTCGTGCCCAGCTTGCCCTGATCCTCAACAGCGCGGACTTCGATGCAACCGGTCGCGAGCGCCGCTTCCTCAGCCATGTGGTGGAGGAGACGCTGGCGGGTCGCGGTGATCGTATCAAGGCCTATTCGATCGCAGTCGAAGTGTTCGGCCGTGACATGTCCTTCGACCCGCAGACGGATCCGATTGTCCGGATCGAGGCTGGCCACCTCCGGCGCGGGCTCGAACGATACTACCTGACTGCCGGACACGACGATCCTGTTCTCATCACGATCCCGAAAGGCGGTTACGTTCCAACGTTCTCGGTGCGATTGCCCCTCGAGACCATTGAGCCGGACTTGCCTGTCGACCGAGCAGAGAAAGTCTCGCCCCCTGCTCGATGGATGAAGGCATCATGGCTGACGGTGGCTCTTGCGGCAATCGTCGCGGCATTGGCTGTTCTGGCATTGGGATTGGCGAGGAGCGACGTTCGCCCGACTTCGCCTGAGATCCCGCGACTGCTGGTCGAGACGTTTGACGACCTTTCAGGAACGGAAGCCTCCAGGGCGATTGCGAGCGGATTGAGGCAGGAAGTCGTCAGCCAGCTTTCCAAGTTCAAGGATATCGTGGTCGTGGAGTCGGCCACAAAGGGGGAAGATCCATCGGTCTCGCCGGCACGATTTGTCCTGGCCGGAAGCGTGAACCTGTCGACCGATGCCTTCCGGCTTCGGGTCCGGCTGCTCAACCGGGCGGACAACTCGGTTCTGTGGGCAGAAAGCTATGATGGCGGGCTGAAGGTGGCGCAGCTTGTGGAAGTCCAGACGGACATCGCGCGTAATGTGTCATCGAGCCTGGCCCAGGCATATGGCGTCATCTTTCAGGCAGACGCCAATCTCCACGTCGTCAATCCGCCCGACGATTGGGCCGCCTACTCTTGCACGCTTTCTTTCTACGCATATCGGGTCGGTGTCGATGCAGAAAGCCGGTCATCGGTACGCGGGTGCCTTGAGAAGGCAGTGGATCGCTTTCCGACCTACGCCACCGCCTGGGGTCTTCTCTCGCTAATCTACATAGATGACTACCGATTCGAGTTTTCAGCCGACCCCGAAGAGTCCGCCGCTGCGCTCGATCGCGCCTTGGCGGCGGCAAGGCGATCTGTGGGGCTTGATCCTGTCAACATCCGGGGACGCCAGGCCGAAATGGTTGCGCTTTATTTCCACAAGGAGATCAATGCCGCATTGAAAGTGGGCAAGCAGACTTTAACCATCAACCCGAACGACACCGAGTTTATGGGTGAATATGGAGAGCGCCTGGCGGTTTCTGGAAATTGGCATGACGGTTGCCAGTTGATAGCGGAGGCGCGTCAGAAGAACCCGGGATCAGGCTACTATGACGTGGATCTGGCTCTTTGCTCGTATTTCAGCGGGGATTATACGCAGGCAGCCATGTGGATCAACAAATCGCCATTTCCGTCGAATCCGATCTATCATCTGCTTGCCGCTGCCGTTTTCGGCGAGGGAGGATACAAAATCGCGGCTGATCGCGAGGTCGCGTGGCTGAACAAAAATCAACCTGATTTGGTGAAGAACATGCGCCAGGTGGTTTCGGCGCGGTTGGCCCGTTCGCAAGATGTCGAGTTTTTCCTCGGCTCGCTAAGGAAAGCGGGCCTTGGCATCGCAGACGACTAAGAAGTCAGCGGCGCCCGCCCCTCACCTGCCCGGCGGCGAAGCCGGCATCAAAAACATCGAGATCTGGATGGACGAAAGGGTTCGTTCGAATGATGCTATTGCGTTGTCTTGGGCGCAGGTTTTGCTCAGCCAGCACAGCGCCTCCTCTTAAGCACGCTGGCGGTCTTGGCCCGGCGGCCTGCTGACAGTCCCCCAATAGAGCTGCCGGGCCACTCGAACTTGCTCAATGGAAGGCGCGGACTTCCAGGATTAGAACCAACAAGCACATCAGAGGCATCATCTTTGGCGAGATCGTGCAGCACCTGCGGCTGAAGGGTGTTGGCCGAAAACGCAAAAAAGCCCCGCCGCTCAAGCGGCGGGGCCCCCATTCGCCCCCCATCGATGCCCATGCAATTGCGGTGCCAGACGTGTTGACCCATTGCGGCGCACCTTTTGATGCCGGGACAGCCTGTTCGCAGTTGAGAGGGGCTGTATCGAGCGGGTCGATGGCGTATCGACTTTTTTTGCCGCAAACGGTTTCGCGCCGGAACGCTTGCTCTTCTGGATGGTTGGTTGGGACAGGAGATGCAGGTGTGGCCAAGAAGCTGTCAATCGCCGAAACGTTGCGACGAACCTCTGACCAACTGAAGAGGATCCGGAAACACGTCGCCAATGGCGGTCATGTGGACCGGATGCAAGAGGTCGACGCCCTGGTGGGCCTCGCCAAAGAAGTGGCCGACCGGCAGCTGGCCGGGTATGAAAGCCCGGCGGATGAAAACGATGGCTCTGTGCAAGACAATGACGATGCAAAAGACTGAGCGTTGTCGACCAGCTCCTGACATTCCGCGATAACGGAATTACTTGATTTGCCAAGATCGATACTATCCAGCGGTGGCGGACCCCCCAATCCGCCTGGCCGGCGCCGTCAAGCGTTCTTACCCCACGCCCCCCAAGCGGCGCCGGCCGCTCGGCTGCGCACCCTCGTGTCAGGCCCAGTGTCAGGCCCGAGGGCATGCTTTCGCGCAACATGCATTGGACCAGCAGACGCGCGGGTTTGACGGGTTTTTTCTGCAACTTGCGGCGATCTGTACACGCGCCACGCAATCGGGAGATTCCCATCGCTCTCGGCGGCCTTTAATACTCGATCTGCGATATCGCAGCGGATAATGGGATCGTCCGCTATATGATCCATTGGATTCTGTGGATTCTGTTTGAAAAACATCTCCGGCCCCGCGCTTGGCGCTGAGAATGCTCAACGGATACCGCTTTGAACAGTCGTCAAATGACGACCACAGACGAATTTATACGTCATACCACGAAGGCCACTTTGGCGTAATCGCAAGGAGCCGAGACGCGGATCCTGCCGTTGGTCTGTGCAACAGAAGCTTGCAGCCGGGAACAACCACTCGACGGTTCGCGTTTGTGCAAAGGCCCGCTTCTTTTGCACGGGCAGCGAGCCTTGAAGGTTCGCAATGCCGCACCGGCGTTTCAATCGCACCCGCCTCAGCCCTCACGATCTGGCTATTTGTGAACGCGTGTACGATCAGGTTTGCGCAGATGAACACATCGACCCTTTGAGCCGGGATGCCGAAGCCTTGGCGGTGATGATTGTCGCAATCTTCCGAAACATTACGACCAGTGAGCGCGAACTGCTGGAGGAGGTCAGGTCGCTTCGTCGTCCAAAGGGCGCAGAACAGGCGCGCTAGCTTGGCGGCTTTCCCTGACGAATCGTTCTTGTCCCGCTTTGGCACAGCCGGATTGGCATCGTAATTGCCTTTTGAGTCTCGCCAGAGTGTAGCCACAGCGCTTGCGAAGGAGATGGAAATGGGTTTGGCCGAAGACCTGTCTGATGTTGCCCTCACATTCGCTTGTCCGGATTGCTCGCATCCGGCGGTAAGGAAGGGCTCTGCGCTGAAAACGATCGCCCACTTCAAATGCGGCGGGTGCAACGCCAAGGTGCGGATCACTTATCCGCAGAAACTGGCGATCTTCGAAAAGCACAAGCTATTGACTGCGCATGGGGCATGGCAATAACTCAACGCTGCTTATGCGGTTAAGAGCCAGGTTCGACTTCCCTGTGATTCCAAAGGGTTTTGGCGAATTGATGAATTGATTTGGAAGATGATAGGATCCCCGATCGCCCGGAAACAACTTGGCCGAGCATGGCTGCGCCATGAACTTATTTGACGGAGGCCGAACGCCATGGTTGAACCGCAGCTCCCATCGCCTGCAAGGGCCTCCGATCGTATTCAACTCCAGGTGGTTTGAATTTGACCACGGCAATTGAGGACATTTTTCGGCCGCTTGCATTAACCGCGCGGTTGCTTGTCCAGTGCTGGCCGCAGCTATTGCTTGTCGGCTGCCTGGGCATGATCGCTCGTGGTCTGCTGCTTCAGGGCGCCGTGACGATCGGCCTGCAATTCCCGCTGGGCGGAATGGTCATGCTGTCGCTGGTGGTCCTCGCCAAGCTGACGGTGCTGGTCATGATGTTCGTGGTGCTCCGGCCGCATATGCCGGCGGTGGCGGCACTGAGGCAAAAAGCCAAAAAGACAGTGGACGAAATGAAACGGGAGCCGGTCCTGGCGATTACCGCCGCTGCGATCCTGCCTTTCTTCGCCTATTACGCCGCCTGGGGTTTTCTTGGCGATACGGTTCGCGAATATTCGCGCATGGCGCTCGCCCAGGCCGAGTTCGGCAAGAGCGTCGACATCTTCGCCATTCTTCAGTCAAGCGGCGTGGCGCTGTCGATCGTCATATGCTGGCTGGTGCGTTTTGCCGCCAAGCGACTGGATGCGGGCGCGTCTCACCCCTACTGGCGGCTGCTGATCGTGGCGACGGACGCAACCTGGGTCTTCATCGGCCTTTATGCGCTCGGCGTATGGAAGGACCAGTTCATCCGCTGGCTTGGCGCAGGCGCCGCTTTGCAACAACTCAGCCTCGATTTGCTTGCGCCGATAACTCAGGCGGCCGCGGCCGGCCAGTTCGTTCCCGTGGAGTTCCGGCCGCTTCCCTTCGGCGAGCAGCTTCAGAATCTGTTCTTTTTCGCGTTGCTGCCGATTGTCTGGCTGGTGATGGCAGCGATCATCAACGGCTATGAGCTTTCCGCGCCGGCCGCTTCCGGTCCTGCGCCATCCCAAGCGACCTCCTGGCAGAAGTGGCTGAAGGATTTCGCGTCTCACTTCGTTGGCGGTTACCGCAGCCGCTATTCGCCGGTCTGGACCTGCGTCAAGCTGACGCTCAGTGCCGGCCTGGCCACGCTTGTCACCTTCGTCATTGCCTATCAGGCCATCTCCTGGGCCGGCGCCTGGACATGGTATGGACTGACGAGGCTGATCGGAGCGCACGATCTCGCGACCTGGCAGATCTTCGCCGATGCCATCAGCCTGTTCATCGGCAGCCCAAGCGAACTCGACGGCGGAATCCTGCTCGACGCGGTCCGGGTCGCGCTGCTTGCAGCCGTGCTCGAGACCGCGGTCGCCATGGCTGGCGCAGACAAGGGCGTCAGGTCCGCGGCTCGCCGACGCTGAGATAACTCGGCAGCGCCGAGTAGAGGGCGATCGACAGCCTGAGGCCGCTCGCCGCAGGTGGGATCGAAAAACTGGCAGCCATCCGTGCCGGTTTGCCGGGCTCCGTCGCCGCGAATGCCATGCCGCCGCACTGGGACCGTTGCTCGGCCTCCGGATACTGCTTCCTGACCACCGGATCGGCAAACAGGGTTGGCCGCCATTCGCGACCGCTCCCATCGGAAAGCCGCACCTCGCAAGGTATCGAGCCGAGCGCTTTCGGGTCGGCAGCGAGAGCTTCGAATTCGGCAAGCACGACGGCGCTTCCCGCGCTGCCTGCCAGTCTGGTGAAGCGTGTCACGGTCCAGCTGGCGCCGGCATAGTCGATCGGCTGTCCCAGGCTCGCAGATAGCGGCTGGCGCAGATGTTGAGAACGCCAGTCCTTGATGCTTCCCCACGTCTGCACGGCCAACGCGGCAGGCAGTGCGACCACCAGCGCCATCGTGCTCAGCCAGTAGCCTCGCCGCGTTGACCTCACCTTTGCGGGAGAACTGTCCATGGCGGCCTTTCTTCGTTGCGGCGTAAGGTGATCGCCGGCTCGATGTCCTTGCCGGAAATAGTCGTGGCGATGCGGATCTCGTCGTCGAGCGGCAGCAATTTTGTAGGTGCGACCACGACGGTCCCGCCGGCGACAGCATCCTCCGGCACTTCGAACACCAGAAGGACCCGGCGTGGCAGCCCGGGCTGGTAGACATCGCCCGGCATCATTTCGATCGTCGCCCACAAGCGGTCGGTCAGGACATAACGGATGCCGCTGCGGCTCAGCCACTCGCCCGACGTGAGACCCAGGGACTTGAATTTCGCTTCGGCCTCGCATTAGACCACAACCCATACGCCGGAACTCGTGTAGGTCTTTGACTTGCCGTAGGTCTCGACGTTGAGAACACGCGCCACCCTGGCGCTGTCCAGCGAAAGCGCGAAGGCGCGGGCCTCCACACGCTTGTTCATGCCGCCCGAAGCGACTATCGGCGATGTAATGTCGCTGTACAGCGGACGCGTATGCTGCATGCCGTAGAGCACGGCGGCAGCCAACAGCAGCGCCAGCGCCGAACGCAACATGCGTATCATGGCGCCTTCTCTACCGGCAGATCGACCGTCGCAACGGGATCACGTTCGAACCACCCGCTTGCACCGTAGACATTGTCGCGCAACTTGTAGATCTGGCCGGTGACGGTGATCGTCACCTTGTCGGGCACGGGCACACCGGCCGGCCACTCCCAGGCCATGGTCAGGCGTTCCGGCATGTTGGGATTGAAATATCCCGCCAGGTACTTGTCACGCTTGAGATAAACCGTTGGCATCGGCAGCTTTTGCGCCGGCGCGCTGAGCGTGACGACGCGATGGAGCACGTTGTTGGGAGTGGCGGAACGGTTCACCACATCCATATCCACCATCACAAGCTGCACGGGCCGCGATGGCGGAACGGCTGTCGGCGGAACGGTTCCGACACGTGCCGTTCGCAAGGTCACAAACCAGCGACCGGCATCGATTTGCTGGCCCGCCTGCACAACCGGCGTCCTTGGTGGGTGGGCAGCTTCGTAGAGCGTCATTGAAAACGAGATTGCCGATGCGGCCAGCCCGCCCAGGCCTGCAATCAGAAAAGCATACAGCCGTTGCCGTATTGTCGTTCGTGTCGGTTCCGTCATGCGCCGTGCGGTATGCGATGGTCCTCGGGCCAGCCTTATACGATGCGAAAATGATTTGTTACAACAGCAGTGGCAGGCATCTTCAAAGGGGTTCAGCGCAGGCCACCAGCCGCGCAATCGGATCGTGGCCCGCCCGGCCAGTGTTCAATCTCCGCGGCTGACGCCAAGAGCGGCATTAAGTCCGATGGGCTCGCCTAAACCATTCGGCCCCACACCATTCGAAAGAGGCGCCGGGCTCGGCTCGGCGCCTCACCTTCTTCACTTGTCCGACCACACGGCCAGCTCATAACCGTCCAGATCGGAGAAGTGGAAGCGGCGGCCGCCCGGGAAGGAATAGGCGGGCTTGACGACCTTTCCGCCGGCTTCCTCGACATGGCGCTGGGTCTCGTCGAGCTTGTCGGCATAAAGGATCACCAGCGGCCCGCCTGCCGCCCTGCTCTGGCCACCGAGAGCGAAGCCGCCGGTCAGCCGCCCGTCGTTGAACTCACAATAGCTCGGCCCATAATCCTTGAAGGACCAGCCGAAGGCCTTGCCGTAGAAGCCACGCGAACGCGCGATGTCGCCGACGGAAAACTCGACATAATCGATGCGCTTGTCGTTGCTGGATCTGGCCATGGTCTTCTCCTTTCGTGCATTTGGATGCTCAGCGTTCGAGCATTGCCTTCAGTGTGTTGAGGTCGCGCTGCACGGCCTCGGCGTCGGCAGCGAATATCTCCTGCGTCATGTCCGGCGTCCTCAACAGCACGAACATGACCTCCGCGCCGGTCCCGTTAGGAACCACGCGCACCGCATTGCGGGTTTCCCTGTCTTCGCCAAAGGCGATGTCTTCGCCAAAGACGATGTCCTCGGCAAAGACGATGTGATCGAGGACGCCGAATTCGTTCGGCCGGGAGAAGCGGATGCGGATGGGCCGGCCGTCGGGGGTCTCCGCGGTCCATTCCTCGCCCGATTTTTCGAAGCGCCTGCCGAGGCCCGCCGCCCAGCGCTGGAAATTCTCAGGGATGGAGGCGAAGTCATAGACTTCGCGCCAGTCCCGGTCGATGGACACGGTAATGTTGCGAGATTGGTAGATCGTCATGTCTGCCTCCTTTCAACGAAGGCAGATTAGGCGGCGTTGGCTGTGGCGTATTGAACGAAACGGCCAGCTCAGCCAGCGAGCTGTCGCAGAACCGTCGCCGGCGAGAACCCCGACAGGCGCCGCACCTCGCGCGTCAGATGCGCCTGGTCGCAATAACCCGCCTCGAACGCAAGATCGGCCAGGCGCGGCTCGGTGGACTGCCGCGCCAGGTTCAGGAACCGCTGGAAGCGGAGAATGCGGTCGAGCGTCTTCGGACCATAGCCGAAAGCTTCCTGGCAGCGGCGGCGAAGCGTTCGCGGGCTGACATCGAGCCGGTCGAGGATCACCGCCATGCCCGGACCGGCGGATTCGGTTTTCAGTGCGTTGAAGGTAAATCCCATGTCCGCGGGCGGCGGCTCGACATTTTGCGCAAGCCTGCAGAGTGCCGCCTGCATCGCCCGCATCCGCTCGACCGTCGAGGACGCATCGCCAATTTTTTGGGCGATTTCGCGCGCCAGCGCTCCCCAGAAATGGCTGAGCGCCACCCGGCCGCCGACGATTTCCGACATCGGCAGGCCGAGCCAGCGGCTTGCCGCACCCGGTCGGAAGCGGGCGCCGATCACCGTGGAGCCTGAAGTCAGCCTAGAGAGGGCAACCGCCACGTCGGGGCCGGCCACGACCAGTTCGCCGTCGATCCAGGTGATGTCGACGCAGCCGTCGGGGACCACGGCCGACAGGCTCCCCGCGTTCGGTCGCAATGCCGCGTCCGGTCGCAATGTATTTGACCAGGCACACTGGAAATGCCCTGCGAGCGCGGCGGCAGGATCGAACTCGCGGTATTCCCCGATTGCCCCGGAAAGGATTGGCGCTCCGGAAAGGAAGGGTGTGTTGTCGTCAGACGTCACGAGCCTCTCCTGTTGAGGAACATTTTCAAGGCACCGTACTCTTCGGTACCCGAAATCTATTGCGGTGGCGGCGCGCTTCAACCCTGCCCTCTGCGCGTCAACCCTGGATTGTGTCCTACGCTGTGGGCGCGGGCTCTGCTGCGTCCAGACGAGCGGGGCGTCGTTCGATTGGCGGATTTTCCCGGCTGCTGGCGATTTCGACCGCGACTGGCAGTTTGCCGTCCATCGAGCCTTGACGCGCGGGAACCATACAAGTTAGGCGTTCGGCGGACGATTGGCGACCAAGCAAGGAAATTCCTGCCGATGGAAATTTTTACCGCCGCCGGCCTCGCGGCCCTGCTCCAGGTCATTGCCATCGACCTTGTGCTTGCCGGCGACAATGCCATCGTCATCGGCCTTGCTGCGGCAGGCCTGCCGACGGATCAGCGCAAGAAGGCGATTCTCGTCGGCATTCTGGCGGCCACCCTGCTTCGCATCTTCTTTGCCCTGATCACCCAGTGGCTTCTCACCATCGGCCCCATTCTCCTCATCGCCGGCGGCCTGCTGCTGCTTTGGGTGTGCTGGAAGATGTGGCGCGAATTGCGTGTCAGCCACGAGCAGGAGCATGACGCAACGGAAGCGTTGTCGAATGTCGATTACGACAAAAGCGGGACGATTAGCGGCAAGGGACCGCGCAAGACTTTTGCTCAGGCAGCCTGGCAGATCGTCATTGCCGACGTTTCGATGTCTCTCGACAACGTCCTTGCCGTCGCCGGCGCGGCGATGGACCACCCCACGGTCCTGATCATCGGTTTGGCGCTGTCGATCGCACTGATGGGCTTCGCCGCTTCGTTCGTCGCACGCCTCCTGCATAAGTACCGCTGGATCGCCTATATCGGCCTGGTGATCATTTTCTACGTTGCGGTTAAGATGTTTCTGGATGGTGCTGTGCAGCAGTGGCCCGAACAGTTTGCGTTCCTGGCGCCCTGGTTCGGGCCGGGCGGTCATTGAAATCTTGGCACTGCGGGTCCGCCCGAGGCGCCAAGCCGTTCCCGGTTTGCCCATTCCTCGGTTTGCCTGATTGAGGAACTATGCTATTGCGCCGTGCAAATTGAGCTTCTGCGAAAGTTCAAAAGATCAACACGCATCGAGACTTCCGGGCCGGGCCTAAGGGTTTCCGGCCCGCGTCCATTGGAAACCGCAAATGTCCGCCCCTCGCGTCAGTTTCGTCAGCCTTGGATGCCCGAAAGCCCTCGTGGACTCGGAGCGCATCATCACCCGCCTGCGCGCGGAGGGCTATGAGATCGCGCGCAAGCATGACGGCGCCGATCTGGTCGTCGTCAACACCTGCGGCTTTCTCGATTCGGCTCGCGATGAATCGCTCAACGCCATCGGCTCCGCCCTTTCGGAGAACGGCAGGGTCATCGTCACCGGCTGTCTCGGCGCCGAACCGGACGTCATCCGCGAAAAACATCCCAACGTTCTCGCCATCACCGGTCCGCAGGCCTACGAGAGCGTGATGGCTGCGGTGCATGAAGCCGCGCCCCCGAGCCACGATCCCTATGTCGACCTTTTGCCGCCGCAAGGCGTCAAGCTCACGCCGCGCCACTATGCCTATCTCAAGATTTCGGAGGGCTGCAACAACCGCTGCACCTTCTGCATCATCCCGGCGCTGCGCGGCGATCTCGTCTCGCGGCCGGCGGCCGACGTGCTGCGCGAGGCCGAGAAACTGGCCAAGGCCGGCGTCAAGGAAATCCTGGTCATCTCGCAGGACACCAGCGCCTACGGCATCGACATCAAATACCAGACCAGCATGTTCGGCGATCGCGAAGTGCGGGCCAAATTCCTCGATCTGTCGGAGGAACTCGGCAAGCTCGGCGTCTGGGTACGCATGCACTATGTCTACCCCTACCCGCATGTCGCCGATGTTATCCCGCTGATGGCCGAAGGAAAGATCCTTCCCTATCTGGACATCCCGTTCCAGCACGCCTCGCCGCGAGTGCTGAAGAACATGCGCCGGCCCGCCCATGGCGAAAAGACGCTCGACCGTATTCGCGGCTGGCGCGAAATCTGTCCGGATCTGGCGATCCGCTCCACCTTCATCGTCGGCTTCCCCGGCGAGACGGACGACGATTTCGAGATGCTGCTCGACTGGCTGGACGAAGCCAGGATCGACCGCGCCGGCTGCTTCAAATACGAGCCGGTCAGGGGCGCCCGCTCCAACGACCTCGGCCTCGAACAGGTTCCGCAGGAAATCAAGGAGGCGCGCTGGCACCGTTTCATGCAGTGTCAGCAGAAGATCTCGGCGACGCAGCTCGCCAGGAAGGTCGGCAAGCGTCTGCCAGTGCTGATCGACGAGGCGCATGGCACCTCGGCGAAGGGCCGCACTAAATACGACGCACCCGAAATCGACGGCTCGGTGCATATCCAGTCGCGGCGTCCGTTGCGCGCCGGCGATGTCGTCACCGTCAAGATCGACCGTGCCGACGCTTACGATCTTTACGGCTCAGCGGTCTGACCGCATCTCGCACTACGGCGCCGCGTCCTTTCGGGCGGCAAAGGACGACGCCGCATAACACCTGATTTTGCGCATGGCCCTTCCGGAAATCGATCCCGATTTCGGGCTCTTGCTAAACGAAAGGGCGCCGCGCGGCGCCCTTCCTGTCAAGATTTTGGCCCAGCTTGCGCTTACTGCGGCAGCTTGTCGTCGACGCCCTTGACGTAGAAGTTCATGCCGAGCAGCGTCGGGTCGTCGGCGACTTCGCCTTCCTTCAGCCACGGCGTGCCATCCTGCTTGGCAATCGGCCCGGTGAACGGGTTCCATCCTTCGACGATCTTCTTCTCGGTGGCTTCCGCCATCGCCTTCACGTCGTCGGGCATGTTGGTGTAAGGGGCCATTTTAACGGCGCCGTCCTTGATGCCCAGCCAGACATTGCCGGGTTTCCAGGTGCCGTCGAGCGCGGCCTTCACCCGGCCGATATAATACGGCCCCCAATCGTCGACGATCGAGGTCAACTGCGCCTTGGGGGCGAACTTGATCATGTCCGAAGACTGGCCGAAGCCCTGCAGTCCGCGCTCTTCGGCGACTTGCAGGGCAGCGGTCGAGTCGGTGTGCTGGACGATGATGTCGGCGCCCTGGTCGAACAGAGCCTTGGCGGCATCGGCTTCCTTGCCCGGATCGAACCATGAATTGATCCAGACGATCTTCGCCTTGAAATCCGGCTTGATCGACTGGGCGCCGAGCATGAAGGAATTGATACCCATCACCACCTCGGGAATCGGGAACGAAACGATGTAGCCGGCGACGCCCGACTTCGATTGCTTGGCGGCGATCTGGCCGAGGATGTAGCGGCCTTCGTAGAAACGTGCGTTGTAGATGCCGAGGTTTTCTGATGTCTTGTAGCCGGTCGCGTGTTCGAACATCACGTCGGGGAATTTTTTGGCGACCTTTACTTCGGGGTCCATGAAGCCGAAGGACGTGCCGAAAATGATCTTGCATCCTTCGCGCGCCAGGCGCTCGAAGGCACGATCGGCATCGGGACCCTCGGAGACGTTCTCCAGATAAGCGGTTTCGATCTTGTCGCCGAGCGCCTTCTCCACGTCCAGGCGGCCCTGGTCATGCTGGTACGAATAGCCGAAATCGCCAATAGGTCCGGTATAGACCCAACAGGCTTTCAGCTTTTCCTGCGCTTCGGCGGTCGCCGCCAGCGACAATGCCGCCGCCGCGGTCATCAGCGCAATAAGTAGTTTTTTCATCGTGTTACCTCTCTGAGTTAAGCCTTGGAGCTTCCCGTTTGTCTTTTTATCGTCAGCGATCCGGAACGAATGGCTGCCCCAAGGAAGCCGGTGTGTTCGTCATCGTCAAACGCTTGTTGCGCGAGATTAGAACGAGAACCACGATGGTTGCCAGATAGGGCAACGAAGAAAGCAGTTGCGAGGGAACCGGAATGCCAAAAGCCTGTGCATGAAGCTGGCCGATCCAGACCGCGCCGAAGATATAGGCGCCCGCCAGCACCCGCCATGGCCGCCATGATGCGAACACGACCAGCGCCAGCGCGATCCAGCCGCGTCCGGCGGTCATGTTCTCCACCCATTGCGGCGTATAGACCAGCGACAGGTGCCCTCCGGCAAGGCCCGCACAGGCGCCGCCGAAGACCACCGCCAGATAGCGGTAGCGGATGACCTCGATGCCAAGCGCATGGGCCGATGTGTGGCTGTCGCCGATCGAGCGCAGCGTCAGCCCGGTGCGGGTCTTGAACAGGAACCACATGACGGCGGCGGTCAATGCAATCGAGATGTAGAAGATCGGGTCCTGGCCGAACAACAACCTGCCGATGACGGGCATCGCCGTCAGGCCGGGAATGTCGAGGTTTGGCAGCCTCGCGCCGGGCTGGCCGACAAAGCTGGTGCCCATCATGCCGGAAAGCCCCAGGCCGAGCAGTGTCAGCGACAGGCCGGTCGCCACCTGGTTGGTGGCCAGCGACAAGGTCATGACGGCGAACAGCAGTGAAAACACCGCACCCAGGGCGATCGCCGCCAACAACCCGATCCATGGCGATCCGGTGAGATAGCCGGCGCCGAAACCGCCGACCGCCCCCATGATCATCATGCCTTCGACGCCGAGATTGAGCACGCCGGAACGTTCGACCACCAGCTCGCCAATCGCCGCGATCAGCAAAGGCGTCGCCGCGGTTGCGATGGTCAAAAGAATGTTGACGGTGATGTCCATCAGCGGGCCTCCTCCAGCTTCGGCGTGGCTTCAAGCGTCGGCGCAGCCAGGCCGATCAGACGAATGCGGTAGTGAATGAGCGTGTCGCAGCCGAGCACGAAGAACAGGAGCATGCCCTGGAACACGCGCGCCACCTTGTCGGAGATGCCGAGCGCGCTTTGCACCGCCTCGCCGCCAAGATAGGTCAGCGCCAGCACCAGGCCCGCCGCGACAATGCCTAATGGATTGAGCCGGCCGAGGAACGCCACGATGATGGCGGCAAAGCCGTAGCCGGGCGAAATCACCGGCTGCAGCTGGCCGATGGCGCCGGAGACTTCGGAGATGCCGGCAAGTCCAGCCAGTGCCCCCGACAGCATGAAGGCGAAGAACACCATCCGGTTGATGCCGAAGCCGGCGAAGCGCCCTGCCCTGGGGCTTGAGCCGAGCACGCGGACCTCAAAGCCTTTCAGCATGCGGCTCATCAGGATCCAGACCAGCACCGCCGCGACCAGCGCGAACACGAAACCCCAATTGGCACGGCCGGAGGCCGGCATCAGTTCCGGCAATATCGCCGAGTCGTTGAACTGTATCGTCTGCGGGAAATTGAAACCCTTCGGATCGCGCCACGGCCCGCGCACCAGCCAGTCGAGGAACAGCTGCGCGACATAGACCAGCATCAGGCTGGTCAGGATCTCGTTGGTGTTGAAGCGCGCCTTGAGCAGGGCGGGAATGGCGGCGTAGGCGGCACCGCCGACCATGCCGAACAGCAGCATCAGCGGCAGCACCAGAGGCCCTTCAAACTGTGGAAACAGCACCGGAACGCTCGAGCCGACGATGCCGCCCAGGATGAACTGGCCTTCCGCGCCGATGTTCCAGATGTTGGCTCTGTAGCAAACCGACAGGCCTACCCCGATCAGGATGAGCGGTGCCGCCTTGATCGCCAGCTCATGCAGCTGCCAGACCTGACTGACAGGCTCGAGGAAGTAGATCTGGAACGCCTTCAAGGGATTGACGCCAAGCAGCGCGAACAGGATGGCGCCGGCAATGATCGTCAGCACGAATGCAATGAAGGGCGACAGCGCCGAGAACAGCATCGAGCGCTGCGGCCGTTTGACGAGTTCGAGGCGCATCATGACGTCTCCAGAGCGTGTTCGGCGTGGCCCGGCTCGGCCCCGCCCATCAGCAGTCCGATCTTTTCGAATGTGGCCTCGGCGATCGGCAATGGCTTCGACAATTCACCATTGTGCATCACCGCGATCGCGTCGGATATCTCGAACAATTCGTCGAGATCCTGGCTGATGACCAGCACTGCCGAGCCGCTGCGCGCCAATTCGATCAGCGTCTGCCTGATATGGGCGGCCGCACCGGCGTCGACGCCCCAGGTCGGCTGATTGACGACCATGACGCTTGGTCTGCGGTCGAGTTCGCGGCCGACGATGAATTTCTGCAGATTGCCGCCTGAAAGCGCTGCCGCCTCCGGGTCCGCAGCGCTCTTGCGCACATCCATCGCCTTGATGATGCGTTGGGCAGCGGCATAGATCGCATCGCTTTTGACCATTCCGCCGGCGCCGACAAACACCTTGCCGTCCGTGGCATGGCGCGACAGCAGCAGGTTTTCCGAAAGCTTCATACGCGGTGCTGCACCGTGGCCGAGCCGCTCTTCCGGCACGAAGGCAGCGCCCATCAGCCGCCTGCCGGTGATGCTGAGGCCGCCGGCGTCCTTGCCGCGGATGCGTACCGAGGCGGCATCCTGCTGCGGCACCTCGCCGGAAACGGATTCGAAGAACTCGCCCTGGCCGTTGCCGGCGACGCCTGCAATGCCGATCACTTCGCCGGCGCGTACGGTCAGGTTGATGTTTCTGAGCGGGATCGAGAACGGCGTTGCCGGCTTGCGGCTGAGCGCGCGGATTTCAAGCAGCGGCTGCGCGGTCTCGATACCCTGGGCCGGCGCGCGCACCACGGCCTGCACGTCGTTGCCGACCATCATGCGGGCCAGCGATGCCGCGGTCTCCTTGCGCGGATTGCAATGGCCAACCACCTTGCCGTGGCGCAGCACGGTGGCGCGGTCGCAGATACGCTTGACCTCTTCCAGCCGGTGCGAAATGTAGAGGATGGACTTTCCTTCCGAGCGCAGCCGTTCGAGCGTCTCGAACAGCTTGTCGGCTTCCTGCGGCGTCAGCACCGAGGTCGGCTCGTCGAGGATGATGAGTTGTGGCGTCTGCAGCAGACAGCGGATGATCTCGATACGCTGGCGCTCACCGACCGAGAGGTCGCCGACCAGCGATTGCGGATCGAGCGGCAGGCCGTAGCTATAGGAAAGCGCCCTCGCCTTCGCGGCAATCGTGCTGATCGGCGAACCGTCGTCCAGCGACAGCGCGATGTTCTCGGCCGCCGTCAGTGCCTCGAACAGCGAAAAATGCTGGAACACCATGCCGATGCCAAGCTTCTTCGCAAAGCCGGGATTGGTGATCTTGACCGCCTGGCAGTTCCAGAAAATCTCGCCCGAATTGGGCTCCAGCGTTCCGAACAGCATTTTGACGAGCGTCGACTTGCCGGCGCCGTTCTCGCCGAGCAACGCATGGATTTCGCCTTTTGCGACGGTGAGATCGATATCGTCGCACGCTGTCAGTGTGCCGAACGTCTTGGTAAGGCCACGAACCTCAAGCAGGTTGGCGTCGTCCTGATTTGCACTCACGGTGCCTCCCATCTGGTTTGCCAGATATGTTCTGTGTTCCCGCAGGCATGGTATGCGCGGCCTGCTGTCGTCGCAAAGCGGCACCCGTCTTGAAAGAGCTTCAAGAATTTCAGCGGAAACCTAACGCATCGGCCCGAAAATCGAAATCGATTTTCGGAAAGCACGATGCGTGGGTTCAAAATGTCAGAGCGTGCTTTTGTGCGTCCAAGTGGACGCACGTCGCTCAAAGCGATGGCAAGGCTCAGGGGACAAGAATGGTTGTCCCGGTCGTCCTGCGGCCTTCGAGGTCGGAATGCGCCCTGCCGGCATCCTGGAGCGCGTAACGCTGATTGATCTTGATCTTGACCGCGCCGCTGAGCACGATTTCGAACAGCGCGGCGGCGGACGCCTCCAGGTCTTCGCGCCTGGCGTTGTAGACGAACAGCGTCGGACGGGTTGCGAACAGCGAACCTTTCTGCGCCAGCAATGACATGCTGAACGGCGGGACCGGTCCCGACGATTGACCGAAGCTGGCGAACATGCCGAGCGGCCTCAGGCAGTCGAGCGAGGCCGGAAAGGTGTCGTTGCCGACCGAATCATAGACGACGTCGCACTTCTTGCCGCCGGTGATGGCGAGGACGCCGGCGACGAAGTCCTGCTCGCGGTAGTTGATGACGTGGTCGAAGCCATGCGCCCTGGCGAGCTCGATCTTGTCGGCGGAGCTGGCGGTGCCGATCACGGTTGCGCCAAGATGCTTGGCCCATTGGCCGAGGATCAGCCCGACACCGCCGGCCGCCGCGTGAAACAGGATCGTGTCGCCCGCCTTCACCTTGAAGGTACGGCGCAGCAGATATTCCGCCGTCATCCCTTTCAGCATCATGGCGGCCGCCTGTTCGTCGCTGATACCGTCCGGCACCTTGACGACGCGATCGGCCGCGATCACGCGCTGCTCGGCATAGGCGCCAGTCGTCACGGCGTAGGCGACGCGATCGCCCGGCTTCAGCCAGTCGATATCCGCGCCCACTTCCACGACCACCCCGGCCGCCTCGCTGCCGGGTATCAGCGGGAAACCGCCTGGCGGCGGGTAAAGGCCGGAGCGATGATAGACGTCGATGAAATTGAGGCCGATCGCCGTGTGCCTGACCAGTATTTGCCCCGAGCCGGGTTGGCCCGGATCGGCGTCCTCATAGGTCAGGACCTCCGGACCGCCATGGGCGTGGATGCGTATTGCTTTGGACATTGATGAGGCTCTCTTGGGACCAGACTCTATGGGATCAGGTTTTCTTGGCGCCGAGCGTTGGAAAGAGCTGCATGATACCGCCGATGCATGCGAGGTAAAGTCCGGTGACCGTGATGCCGATCTTGGTGAAGACACTCACCTGCTCGCCCAGGACGCCGATCTGGTCGTAGAAGGCGGCAAGAGCTGCCTGCGCCAGCGCCAGCGCTCCGAAAGCGCACCATAGCAGCGTCATGCCAAGGTTGATCGGCCGCAGCCGCGCCACCCGCACCGGGTGGATGAAATTGATCGGCACAAAGGTCAGGATGCCGGCCACCACGACCACGGCGAAGGAAACCCATTGTCCCGGCTCGATGACGAACAGCGTGAACACCACCATGTTCCAGACCACGGGAAAACCCTTGAAGAAATTTTCCTTGGTCTTCATCCCGGTGTCGGCATAATAGATCGCGCTCGACACGACGATGATCGCCGCCGACAGGAACGACAGGCCCTCACCCATGAAGCCGCGCTGGTAAAGCGCGAAGGCCGGTATCAGCACATAGGTGACGTAATCGATGATGTTGTCGAGGAGTTCGCCCGACCACGTCGGCAGGATTTCCTTGACCTCGAGCTTCCTGGCGATCGGCCCGTCGATGCCGTCGACGAACAGCGCCAGCCCCAGCCACCAGAACATCGCCGTCCAGCGCTGCTCGCTCGCCGCAACCAGCGACAGGAACGCCAGGAACGAGCCCGATGCGGTCAGCAGATGAACCGAAAATGCGCGCGCCTGCGGCCATGTGACTTTCTTCTTCGGCCTCGGAATCTTGTCGGCGATTTTCCTGGCCGTGATTTTTCCGGCCGTGATTTTTCTGGCCGTTGTTTTTTTGCTCACGGGCCCCGCCAGTCCAGCTTGCAGATTTCGGCCGAGCGGCCGGCAAAATTCCAGTTGCGACCGAAGGCCCGCATCTTGCTCTTGTCGGACCTGGCGACGATGATTTCCGGTGCGATCCAGTACTCCGAATTGCTGATCACCGTATCCTTGTCGCGGTCCTTGCCGGAAATCGGCGTCACCGCTCCATCGATGATCTTCGGGATCTGGAAGATCCGCGTCCTGTCGCGCGTCTCATAAGTGATCGGCGCCTGCTCGACGCCGAGGAACTTTCCGACCAGGATGGAGAGCAGCGAGGTGGTCCCGCCAGCCTTGCCGGTAAAAATCCTGGTCAGCGCCTTTACCGCGTAGACTGAGGCGCGCTTGTCGATGAACAGTCCGGCGGTCCAGTTGCCGCGGCTCATGTAGCCGGGGATTTCCATGACCAGCCCAAGATTGAGGCCGGACAGCTCGACCTCGCCGAAATGGCCGGCATCGATGCGGAACCCCGCCCAGGTCTGGCAATAGCCCTCGGTCGGCGGATGACTGCCGAGAGACAGCACGCAAGGACAAAAAACCGTGCAATTGCAGGAGAGCACCAACTCTCCTTTCATTGCCCAGCCTTGATCCGCCATAGAATTCTCTCCCTATGCCGAGACTACTAGCAGGGCGGTTGCCCAGACAAGCAGTATCGCACCGGCGATCCGGGTTGGCAGCCTGCCCGCCGTCTGTTTTTCGATCAAGGTGAACAGGCCGATCAACGCCAACCAGAACACGTTCATGACACCGACGGCGAACATCACCAGCATCAGCGCCCAGCAGCAGCCGAGGCACCAGACACCCTGCTCGATGCCGAGCCGAAAAATGCGGCCGGGCCTCGCGCTCCAGTTCGAAAACAGGATCGAGAACGGGCTTTTGCATTTTGTCAGGCAGGCTTCCTTCAGGCCGCTGAACTGATAGAGGCCAGCAACCAGAAGCGCAGCCGCTCCTGTCGCTCCGACCACCGGATCGAGCATCTGCACAGATGAAGCGAGGGCGTGAACGATGAGCGTCAGTGCCGCAAACATTGCCGACGCAGCCAACCACACGCTGAGGTAACCGGCGACCAGGATCAGCGGATGGACGACCGCTTCGCCTTTGATCCGCGCGGTATCGGCAATCTCGCAATAGGTGCGGATCATCGGCGCCGCCGAAGGCAGCATGGTGGCGACCGCCATCAGGAACCACATGACGATGAGCACTCCGGCCTGCGCGCCGACGCCCCTGTCGAGCGGCGCAGGTGCAAGACAAAGGCTGAAGAAGCGCTCGAGAAAATCCGGCAGCGGCAGCCCCGGCAGGTACCTGAGCATCGTGTCGCCGGGTGCATCGATGCCCGGAACCCGGCTTTCGGCGCCACGTATGGCCATGGCGCCAAGCAGCAGCCATGCCAGGACGACGGCTGCGCCCAAAACGATGTTCACCGCCAGTCGAGGATTGCGCGAGACGCTCGCCGCGGCGCGGCCGAAACGGTCGAGATGACTGAAACCATGGTCTTCGGCGGTCATGGCAATCGAATGGGCTGAATCGCCGCGTTGATCAAGCCGCATGATCTGATCTATATGCTCATCAGGTCTGACCGACCGCCTCGCATCGCAACCGGGAAGCCGAATTGGACCGTCGGGAAACAGCACGGATACTGGTTGCCGGCAGTGGCCCGGCAGGGCTGATTGCAGCGCTTGGTTTCGCAGACGCCGGCTTTCCCGTGACGCTCGTCGGTCCCGAGACAAATGGCCAGGACGGCCGCACGACGGCCTTGATGAACCCGGCCCTGAAGATCCTCGAACGGTTGGGCGTGCTCGATGCGGTGAGGTCCCAGGCCGCACCGCTGAAGGTGATGCGCATCGTCGATGCAACCAGCCGGCTGATCCGCAGCCCGGTGGTCATTTTCCGCGCCAGCGAAATCGGCGAGGAGCAGTTCGGACTGAATTTACCCAACAGTGCGCTCAACCCCGCACTTGCCCGTGTTGTTGCCGCCCATTCCGGCATCGAATGGCGAAAAGCGATGGTAGAGACCTGGCGCCTCGAGGGCGACCATGCGCATGCGATGCTGTCTGACGGCAGCGAGATCACGGCATCGCTGGCCGTCGCTGCCGATGGCCGTTTGTCGCCGGCCCGCGAGGCTGCCGGCATCTCGACGTCGGCGCGGTCCTATCCGCAGGCGGCATTGGTTCTCAATTTCGGCCACCGCAGCGACCACGCGTTCACTTCGACCGAGTTCCACACCGAGACCGGCCCGTTCACCCAGGTTCCCCTGCCCGGCAATCGGTCGAGCCTTGTCTGGGTGGTAGAGCCGGAAACGGCGAAGGAACTCGCCGCACTGGACGACGCGGCGCTTTCGATGCGGGTCGAACAGCGGATGCAATCGATGCTGGGCCGGGTTTCCGTCGAACCCGGGCGGCAGGTCTACCAGCTTTCCGGCGTGACGCCGCGGTGCTTCGCGCGCAACCGGGTGGCACTTGTCAGCGAAGCCGCCCATGTGTTTCCGCCGATCGGCGCGCAAGGTCTCAACCTTGGTATCAGGGATATCGATGATCTGGTTGGAATTGCTTGCAAAAACAGGGATGATCCGGGCGCCGTCAAGGCCCTCGCAGCCTATGATTTCAAGCGCCGGCCCGACATCCTGGCGCGCAGCAATGCGGTCAACCTGCTCAACAAATCGCTGCTCTCGCAGATGCTGCCGGCACAGATGGCGCGCAGTGCTGGCCTTGGCGTGCTCGGCGGATTCGCGCCGCTCCGCGCCTTTTTCATGCGCGAGGGGCTGCGGCCCGGCAGTGGTTTTGCAGCGCTCGCCGGCGGCTTAAGGAAACAGATCCGGCGCTAGCACAGGGCGGGCTGGCCCGTAGCTTGGCGGGGCGTCAAGCGTTCGGCATTGAAATCATGCGGCGTCTGCGTCAAATAGGTCAGGTATCAGCCATAAGTCGGGCTCGATTTTTTGAAGCGTAACGCGTAAATTCAAGGTCTTAGGGAGTCTTTGCGCATTCCAGGGACGCGGCACTCTAGGACTTAGTGGTGAGTACCATGATGAAAACAGCCAAATTTTCGATCGGACAGGTGGTCCGCCACCGGCTGTTTCCGTTCCGCGGCATCATTTTCGATGTCGACCCGCAATTCGCCAACACCGACGAATGGTACGAGGCGATCCCGGTGGATGTGCGGCCGCGCAAGGACCAGCCCTTCTACCACTTGCTCGCCGAGAATTCGGAAACGGAATACATCGCCTATGTGTCTGAGCAGAACCTGCTCGAGGACCGGTCTGGCGAACCGGTGCGGCATCCGGAGATCGGCGAGATGTTCGACAAGAGGCCGGACGGACGCTACGAGCCGAGACGCCAGTCAAGACATTGACCTGACGAAAATCGCGGGGACTTGACGAAAATCGCGGGGACCTGACGCGATTGCGGGCCTCGTGGGATCAAGAAATGGCCGGACGGAACAAAAAGGCGGGGCATGACCCCGCTTTTTGTTGGCTTGAGAAATTGTCTTGTTTGCTCAGGAATCAGTTGGCGGTCTTCGCCTTGTCCTGTTCTTCCTTGAGCTTCTTGGCGAAGTCCTGGTTGTTCTTGGCAACGAAATCCTGAAGCTTCTTCTGCCGATCCTCGATGTCCGACTGCTGCAGCGGCGGCCCGTCGAAGGCGCCGCTGAAGCCGGTCAGAGCGACCTTGATCGGGTTCGGCTGGTTCTGGAAATTGACTGAGGTCAGCGTCAGGTTCGAACCCTTCTTGAAGGAACTGATGAGCTGATCGGTCAGCGGCACTTCCGCCACGCAGCGGTCGGGGAAGCAGATCACATAGTCGAGCTTCTGCGCCTTCGCGGTGTCGATCTGGAGGCCAATGCCGGGAGGAATCAGGCGACCGCTCGGAACCGTCACCTGGAACACCTTGCGGTTTACCTTGCCCTTCAATTCGATCAGGCTGACGCCGGTGACGAGCTGGCCGTTGCCGGCAGTGGTGATGTTCTGGACATTGCAGATGTCGACGTCTTCCTGCTTGGTGCAGGCTTTGAACCAGCCCTGCGGAATCTGCTGTTGCTGCTGCGCGAGAGCAGCGGGAAGCTGTGCGCCCAAAAAGCCGACCACGCCAGCGGCCATGACCGACAGGCGGTACGCGTTGCTGTTCAGGCTCGTCATATCGTGCACTTCCTCTCAAATGATCCCGGGACCGGCTTCTTCGCGCCGTGTGGTCCAGCTAACTGTTGCCGAAATGAGGCAACAGAATGACTTCGAACGGCGTGTTACACTGCAAGCGGTGCCGAATCCAGCCTGATGTCAGCAATTCTTGAGCTCGCGATTGACCGGGAGGCGGTCGGCTCATGTTAGGGTGCGCTCCGAATCATCAAGCCGACCCGGTAAGGAGACGGTCATGGGCCGCGTTCTTGTTTGGCTGATCGCCGCGATTATCACCCTTTCGCCCCAGCCGGCCTTGTCGGAGCCGAAACACGCGATCGCCATGCAGGGCGAGCCGGCGCTGCCGGCCGACTATGCGCATTTCAACTACGTCAATCCCGATGCGCCGAAGGGCGACAGCATCACCTATTGCGTCGTTGGCAGCTTCGACAATCTCAACCCTTTCATCCTGAAAAGCCTGCGCACGACGGCACGCGGCATGATCGACAGGATTTTCGGCAATCTCGTCTTCGAGCCGTTGATGCAGCGCAATGACGATGAGGCCTTCAGTCTTTACGGCCTGCTTGCCGACACTGCCGACATGGATCCGGAGCGCAAGAGCATCGAATTCCACCTCGATCCGAGGGCCAAATGGTCTGATGGCCAACCGGTGACTGCGGAAGACGTGCTGTTCACCTACGACGTCTTTACCGAGAAAGGCCGGCCACCCTACAGCGCCCGCATGAGCATGGTCGCCAAACTGGAAAAGACCGGCGACCGCAGCGTGCGCTTTACATTCAACGACAAGGCTAATCGCGAGACTCCGTTGGTTATCGCGATGACGCCGATCGTGCCGAAGCACGCTTTCGACAAGGCGACCTTCGACAGGACCACCCTGAAACCGGTGATCGGCAGCGGCCCTTACACCGTGGCGCACGTGGCGCCTGGCCAGCGCATCGTGTTCAAGCGCAACCCGAATTATTGGGGCAAGGACATCCCCGCCAAGCGCGGTTTCGACAATTACGACCAGATCACCATCGAATATTTTCTCAACGCCAACGCCAAGCTGGAAGCTTTCAAGAAAGGCATCTGCGCTATCGCTGACGACAGCGATCCGGTCAAGCGCGAGCGCGATCTCGACTTCCCGGCCTTCCACAAGGGCGACGTGATCGCCGAAAATTTCGACACCGGCATCCCGCCAGTGGTGACTGGGTTCCTGTTCAACACGCGGCTGCAGAAGTTCTCCAATCCGGTGGTTCGACGCGCACTCGGCATGCTCTACGACTTCGAATGGGCCAACAAGAACCTGTTTGGCGGCAAGTACATGCGCACCATGAGCTATTGGCAGAATTCCGAGCTGTCGGCACTCGGCCATCCGGCCGACGACAGGGAAAAGGCGCTCCTGGCACCCTACCCGGGTCGTGTGCCGGCCGATGTCATGGACGGCACCTGGCGGCCACCTGTCACCGACGGCTCGGGCCAGGACCGCAGGGTGCTGAAAGCTGCCTTCGACATATTCAAGGGCGCGGGCTATGCCCTGCAGGATGGAGTGATGCTCGATCCCGAGGGGAAACCCTTCGGCTTCGAGATCCTGACCGCCTCCCAGAACGAAGAGCGCCTTGCCGCCATCTACCAGCGCACGCTTGCGAAGATCGGCATCGATGTCACCATCCGCAGCCTTGACGGCGACCAGATCCAGTCACGCAAGCAACGTTTCAATTTCGAGGTGCTGATCGGCGCCAGCGGCTTCGAGAACTCGCTGTCGCCGGGCATCGAGCAGTTCGGGCGCTGGGGATCAGCTGCCGCCAATGCCGAAGGGTCGTTCAACCTTGCCGGCGTCGCCGATCCGGCGATAGATGCAGCACTCGAGGCGATGGTCGACGCCCGCAGCCGCGAAGATTATGTTGCCGCCGTCCGGGTCCTCGACAGGTTGTTGATCTCCGGCCACTACATGGTTCCGATGCAGCACAACACGCAGCAATGGCTCGCCTACTGGAGCTATCTGGAACATCCGCGAAAGACCCCCATATCCGGTTATCGACTGCCAACATGGTGGCGCAAGCCGAAGTGACCTCTTCGGAACAGGAGATCAAGATGAGCGACGAGAAGTCGATTACCGTCGATGTGGTCTCCGACGTCGTCTGCCCCTGGTGCTTCATCGGCCAGAAGCGGCTCGACAAGGCGATCGCCGCGGCAAACGAGGTCGAGGTGCATACTCGCTGGCGGCCGTTCCAGCTCGACCCAACCATCCCGCCCGAAGGCAAGGATCGCCGCGAATACATGATGGCCAAATTCGGCAGTGACGAACGCGTCAGCGAGATCCACGCCCGCATCGAGCCATTGGGGGAGGCCGAGGGCATCAACTTCGCCTTCGCCGCCATCAAGGTTGCGCCCAACACGCTGGACGCGCACCGCCTCATCCGTTGGGCTGGTGCCGCCGGCGAGGTCATGCAGAACCGGCTGGTTCGACGTCTGTTCCAGTTGAATTTCGAGGAAGGCGCCAATCTCGGCGATCATGTCGTGCTGATCAACGCCGCCCGCGAGGCCGACATGGATGCGTCCGTCGTCGAGACGCTTTTGCCGACGGACGCCGATGTCGAGGCGGTGCGCACCGAAATCGCCACTGCTTCGCGCATGGGTATCACGGGAGTGCCGTGCTTTCTGCTTGAGGGCAAGTATGCGGTGATGGGCGCTCAAGACGTTGACACGCTCACCGACGCCATTCGCCAGGTTGCGGCGGCGAAGGCGCGGGGCGAGTTGGAGAAAGCGAACTGATGGACGTCCTTCCATAGGCGCCTTTGGGGACATCGCCAAAGCAGCCAACGCCCTCCGGGCCAACGCCCCTCCGGTCACTTTCCGGCTGCCGCCCGGTCGATAAGGCAACAAAGATGACAGCGTATCTTTGCGTCGATTCGTCTTCCGCAGCTTAAAAATCGGCTGATCGACCACGCTCTTGCCTCACAAAACTGTGCAAAAAGCTTTCCCTTGGGGAAGATGCTGACGCTTGCCTACGTGAACCAGCAACTCATTGAAATTATCGTGATAATTTGAGTCGAGAGCGTGATCGCATCGCGTTGCCGCTGTTGCTTAATGGCAACGGCCAGGGGTTCAATCCTCCAAAGCCGAGAAAAGATAATTGAAAATGATCAATTGGTGTTACTGTCTGTAACAAAACTAAGAGAGGTTTGGGCGGGATTGTGATTCGGGTCGGTAGACCAGAGCGACATTCAATATCGGAAAAATGGCTCCGCGGCGCCGCAAGGTCGCCGCTCCTGACACCGGTTTCCTCGATGCGCAGCTTCTGGGGACTGATGCGGGCCTACTGGTTCTCGGACCGCTGGGTGGAGGCCTGGACGCTGACGCTGGTCATCGCCCTGTTTACCGCGCTCTCCAGCAAGGCTGGCGTCTGGTTCGCCGAAGCATCCGGAGAACTGGTCAACTCGATTGCCTTCTACCATGACGCCGCGAACACCACGCCGCTCGCATCGCTGCTCACCAACGCCGGCGTGCTCATCCTTCTGGTCGTGCTCAAGGACGCGGGCTTTACCGGCATCCGCACTTTTGTTTCCGCGACGCTGCATCGCAAATGGCGCGCTTGGCTGGACAGCCGTTTCAACGCAGCGCTTCTCGACACCAATCACACGCATTTCCATGCTCAGCACGGTTCCTCCGGCGCTGCTGCCCCCGACAACATCGACCAGCGCGTCCAGGAATCGATCAAGGACATGACCGGCGGAGCCATCGGGCTCGCCATCGGGGTGATGGCTGTCGCCACATCGCTTTATTTCGTCGGCCGGAAACTGCTTGAAACCTCGGCAGAGGTGAAAGGGCTGGAGTTCCTCGGCAGCTATGGCAGCGCGGTCTTGGCTTTCCTGGCGGTCGCCATTTACGTGCCGCTGAACACCTGGATCGCGGTGAAGCTCGGCAGGTTGCTGGAACGGATCAACATCCGGATGCAGCAATCCGAAGGCAGTTATCGCGGCGAGCTGACCACGTTCCTGCGCCGCAGTTTCCATGTCGCAGCCTCCCAGGGCGAGAATGTGCAAAAGACGATGCACGAACGGCTTTATGTCGACATCGACCGCACCTGGGCAAGGCTGAACATCGTCAACACCAGCTATCGTTCTTTCGAGCTGGTCTACACTTTCATCGGCGCCCGCATTGTCGCCTATGCGCCGGGCCTGGTGCCCTATATCCACAACCGTTTCGACCTCAAGGGCTACATAACCGGCTCCGAGATGGTCAACTCACTCATCAATCAATGTTCGTGGTTCATCCATGTCATGCCTTCCATTGCGGCGCTGCGCGCCAACAGCCAACGCGTGACCGAACTCGCCACCGCGATCGAAAACGTCCAACACCCGCAGGAATTCTATAGTCTCACCGGCTGTTCCGATTTCCGCTACGACCGTCAGAACCCGGTTTTCGGCCTGACCATCCAGAAACTCGAGCTGACCCATCAGGGCGAGGACGCCACGCCCTTCCTGAGTGCCGCGAATTTGCGCTTCCGGCGTGGCGAGTGGACGTTCCTGAAGGGCGAATCCGGCTGCGGCAAGACATCGCTGATCAAGGCGATCAACGGCCTGTGGCCCTATGGCCGCGGCTCCATCGTCTTTCCGGAAGGGGTCGAAAGTTTCTATGCCGCCCAGGAGGTCAAGCTGCAGCAGGTCTCGCTGAAGCAACTGGTCTGCCTGCCCGGTTCAGAGCGCGATCACACCGACACGCAGGTTGCATTGGCCCTGCATAAAGCCGGCCTTGGCGATTTCATCGAACACATGGGCGATGAGAGCCGCGACGGAATGAGCTGGGACCAGGTGCTTTCGGGCGGCCAGAAACAGAAGCTGGTTGTCGCTCGTATCGTGCTGCAGCAGCCGGGGCTGCTGTTCCTCGATGAAGCGACCGGAGCGCTCGATCCGGAAGGGAAGATCGCTTTCCATCAAGCGATCAAGGACAATTGTCCAGATGTCACGGTGATCTCGATCATGCACGAGGCGGTGCCGCCAAGGTCGCTTTCAGGCGCCGAATTCTACCACAGCATCGTTGCCATCGCGGACGGCGTCGCGACCAAAAAGCCGCTGGCGCCGAGCCTGCCGGTCGAGCTCACCACCATCCTCGCGCACCCCAGGCCAGTCGAGGAAACAAGGCCGGTCGAGGAAAGATGGCTGCGCTTCCCTCGCCGCATCAGGCAGAAATAGCGGCGAACAGAATATCGTTGCACAGTGTCGCATCGGATTGGTGATCTGTGGTCGGGTGGTGCGGCGCCATTGCTTGCGAGCATCGAGTGCTCCGTTGGCGAGGGTATGGGAAAAACGTCAGGCGCGCTCGCCGTCCCTCACCCGGTAGGTCGGCTTGTACATGGTGACGAGTTCTTCCGCCGCGGTCGGGTGCACGGCCATCGTGCGATCGAAGTCATCCTTGGTCAGCCCGGCCTTCAGCGGAATGCCGAGAAGCTGCGCCATCTCGCCGGCATCAGGCCCGAGGATATGGGCGCCGAGCACCTTTTTCGAGGCGCCGTCGACCACCAGCTTCATCAGCATCTTTTCGTCGCGGCCCGACAGCGTGTTGCGCATCGGCCGGAAGGTGGCGCGGTAGACCTCGACGTCGGAAAAACGCTTTATGGCCTCGTCTTCCGACAGGCCGACCGTGCCGATCTCGGGCTGCGAGAACACCGCGGTGGCGATCGTGTCATGGTCGGGCGCGGTCGGGTTGCCCTTGAAGGCGGTCTCGACGAAACACATCGCCTCATGGATCGCCACCGGCGTCAGTTGCACGCGGTTGGTGACGTCGCCGATCGCCCAGATGTTGTCGATGCTGGTGCGCGAATATTGGTCGACATGGATAGCGCCGGTCCTGGTCATCTCGATGCCGACGCCCTCAATCCCCATGTTTTCGGTATTGGGCAGACGGCCGATGGCGAGCATGACCTGATCGACCGTCAGCACCTTGCCACCGGTAACGACAGCGTCGAGGCGCCCGTCGGGACGTTTCCTGACCCATTCGGACACGGCATGGCAGAGGATTTTTATCCCCTTCTTTTCCATCGTCTCGTGCAGCATGCGCCTGAGATCCATGTCGAAGCGAGAGAGGATCTCCTTGCCGCGATAGACCAGCGTGGTGTCGACGCCGAGACCGTGAAAGATGTTGGCGAATTCGACGGCAATATAACCGCCGCCCTCGATCATGATCGCGTCAGGCAATTCCTTGAGATCGAAGGCCTCGTTGGAAAAGATACAATGCTCATGGCCGGGCAGAGCCGGGTGCGGTGCCGGACGGCCGCCGGTGGCGATGAGAATCTGGTCGGCGGTGACGGTACGGTCCTCGCCGAGAAGATGCACCGCATGCGGATCGACCAGCATGGCGCGTGACTGAAACGTCTCGCCGCCGGCGCCTTGGACATTTTTCCTGTAGATGGCTTCCAGCCGGCTGATCTCGCGATCCTTGTTGGCAACCAGTGTCTGCCAGTCGAAGCTCGCCTGCGGCACGGTCCAGCCGTAACCGGCGGCGTCGGCAAAGTGCTCGGGAAATTGCGAGGCATAGACATAGAGCTTCTTCGGCACGCAGCCGCGGATGACGCAGGTGCCGCCATAGCGGTATTCCTCGGCAATGCCGACGCGCTTGCCGAGTGCCGCCGCCACGCGCGCCGCCCTCACCCCGCCGGAGCCGCCGCCGATGACGAAAAGATCGTAGTCATAGACGGCCATGGCGCGGCTCCTTGCCCTTCAAAAATGTCTGAGACAGGTAGGCTGCAAACCAGCAAAAGAAAAGCCCGGACGCAGCCCATCCTGTCGGACGCGCAACGGAGGCGGGCTTTCCGGTCCAGCAGCGATGACGCCGCCGGAAACAGGCTCAGTTCTTCGGTGCTTCCGGCTGCGTGCCATCAGCAGGAGCCGCGGCATTTGCCGGTGCTGCGGCCTTTGCCGCCGCGGCCAGCGTTTCGCCGACCTGCTGGGCGAGATCGCGAGCGAGGCCGTTCTGCCATATCTCGGCGGCCTTGAGCAGCTCACGCGTCACGGCCTGGCCGCTGTCGAGCAGTTTCTTGCCGGTATCGGAATTGTAGAAAGCGGCGATTTCGGTAAGCTCTTTTTCAGAAAATACCTTGGCATAGGCCAGGGCCGCTTCCTTCTCGAGATCGGCGCGGCGCGAGGCCAGCGCCAGAGCCTTTTCGCTAACCGTTCTGCCGATCAACTCCTGCATGTCCGGGTTCTTTTGGATAAGCTGCTGCTGAAGCGCGGCGGCGGCCTGCGGCAGGATGTTGTCGAACGGGTCCGTCGCGTCGATCGCCGCGACTGCGGCGCGGGCTGCCTTAAGATGCCCTTCGCTGACGTCCTGCGAGAACGCCGGTGATGAAAACGCAAAGACGGCTGAAGCTGCCAGAATTGCAGAAAAACGGCGAACCCGGTTATGCAACGTCATGATCGGTAGAACTCCCTGGTTTTCGGGCGGCATGGACGGTTTGGACGCCGTCGCCGGCTATGATGGCCGCTGATGCCAGCCCGATGAAAAGACCATGCTCGACCACGCCCGGAATGGCATGGAGAGCATTCGAAAGCGCTCTTGTATCCGGAATGCGGCCAAAAGATGCATCGAGGATAAAATGGCCGCCGTCTGTAACAAAAGGCTGGCTTCCCGTCATCCTCAATGTGACGGGGCCGGAAAGGCCGAGCCTTCCGGCTGCCGCGGCGACGGCGATTTCCGTGGCACGCAGGCCGAACGGGTTGACCTCGATCGGCAGTGGAAAACGGCCAAGCGTCTCGACCATCTTCGAACGGTCGGCAATGACGATCATGCGGGCGGAAGCCGCCGCCACGATCTTTTCGCGCAGCAGCGCACCGCCGCCGCCCTTGATCAATGTCAGCTCCGGATCGATCTCGTCGGCGCCGTCGATGGTAAGGTCGAGCTCGGGCGTTTCTTCCAGCGTCGAAAGCGGCACGCCAAGCTCGCTGCAGAGGGTGGCGGTGCGCTCCGAGGTCGGCACGCCGATAATGGTAAGGCCGGTGGCGACCTTTTCGGCGAGCAGCCGAACGAACTCTTCGGCCGTCGAGCCGGTGCCGATGCCAAGCCGCATGCCATCGCTGACATGGGCAAGTGCCGCCCGCGCGGCCTCGACCTTCAGTTGCCTCGCATCCATGCTTTGCCCCGGATTTCGCTTGTTTCGGCGCTCCTAGCATCTTTGCCCGTCCGGTCAAAGACTTTGCCCTGTGGATTGACGCCCTGTGGATTGAGCCGGCACGGCTTGCCTGGATGGGCTGCAGCGGCTATCGCCTGCAGGCAGCGCAATCGTCACAGGACATGCCATGACCCGACCGATCATCGTGTTCGACCTCGACGGGACGCTGGTCGACACAGCGCCGGACCTGCTCGACAGCCTCAACCACAGCCTTGCCGCCAGCGAACTCGCAGCCGTCGACGAGGCCGGCTTCAAGCGCTTCGTCGGCCATGGCGGCCGGGTGATGATCGAGCGCGCGCACGCCGCGCAGCAGAGATCGCTGGTGGTAGAGGAACACGACCGATTGCTAAAACTGTTCCTCGATCATTACACCGACAACATCCCGGGCAAATCGCGCCCCTACCCCGGCGTCGTCGAGGCGATCGCCCGATTCGAGGCAGCCGGCTATCTCCTGGCCGTCTGCACGAACAAATACGAAGCCAACTCGGTGGCGCTGATCGAGGCGCTCGACCTGGCGAAGCATTTCGCGGCGATTTGCGGTCAGGACACGTTTGCGTTCCGCAAGCCCGACCCGCGCCATCTGACCGAAACCATCGTGCTCGCCGGCGGCGATCCGCACCGCGCGCTGATGGTCGGTGATTCGCAGACCGACATCGATACGGCCAAGGCGGCCGGCATTCCCGTGGTGGCAGTGGATTTCGGCTACACCGACCGCCATGTGCGCGAATTCGAACCCTCGGCGGTGATCTCGCATTTCGATGCGCTGACGCTTGGTCTGGCCGAACGCCTGATTGCAGCTGCCGGGCACTGAGCGCGACGGCGACCGGACCGCTCCCGGCGGGCCTGCATTCGGTCCTCGTCGGAACGCCAGCACATCGCCTTGACATCCCCGGCCGGCCTCCCTTATATCGCGGCGCGCTTGGCCTTCGGGCAACGAGCGGGCGATTAGCTCAGCGGGAGAGCACACCCTTCACACGGGTGGGGTCGCAGGTTCAATCCCTGCATCGCCCACCAATACCCGCTTCCCGTACAAAGTTACCATCCGCTTCGGAGCCGCCTACGCTTCGAACTTCCGCCTCATCGCAAGGTTTGCCATGACCCGGTTCATGCGATTCGCCAGGCAGCCGGGGACACATCACAAGGCGCTGTCTACCCTTGGAATCGCTCAAGCTGCACATTGAACGCGGCCGGGAGAAAGTTGACGCAGGATAAAATCGTTCTAGGTGAACTGCTATCTCAGTGGCCCGCGAACTGACGAGGGGAAATCGCCGTCGACCTCCTGCTCCGATTAGTAAAACTGCGCAATTGCAAATGCGTCCGGCTTCCGCGAACATTGCTGGACCCCATCAAGGGCCCGTAGCGGCCGACCCGATACTGAGCGCTGGCTTCCCGGCCCGCTGTCCGGCGGCCTCGCCTTGGATCCAGCCAGCGTCCTTAAGTCAAAAGGGAGGAATATCAGATGAAACTGACAAAACACCTCACCGGTCTGGTGATCGCGTCGACCTGTCTGTGTGCGCCCGCGCTGGCGCAGACCAGGTTGACCATGTGGTATCACGGCGCCGGCAATGAGGTGGAGTCGCGAATCCTCAACCAGATCATTTCCGACTTCAACACCAGCCAGTCCGACTGGTCGGTGACCATCGAGAGCTTCCCCGAGAAGAGCTATAACGATTCCGTCGCGGCGGCGGCCCTGGCGGGCAACCTGCCCGACATCCTGGATGTGGACGGGCCCGTCATGCCCAATTGGGCCTGGGCCGGCTATCTGCAGCCGCTGCCGATCGACGAGAGCGAGTTCGCCGACTTCCTGCCCGGCACCAAAGGTGTGTGGGACGGCAAGCTCTATTCGGTCGGTCTGTGGGACGCGGCGGTGGCGCTTTTTGCACGCCAATCGACGCTGGACGAGTTGGGCCTGCGCACCCCGACCCTCGACAAGCCCTGGTCGCGCGAGGAATTCATGGCCGCGCTCGATGCCGCCAAGGCCTCCGGCAAGTATGAATTCGCCCTTGATCTCGGCATGAACGACCAGGCCGAGTGGTACTCCTACGCCTTCTCGCCGTTCCTGCAGAGCTTCGGCGGCGACATTGTCGACCGTTCGACCTACAAGACCGCGGAAGGCGCGCTGAACGGCGAGGCTGCGCAGGCGTTCGGCAAGTGGTGGCAAGCGCTGTTTACCGGAGGCTATGCGCCTGGCACCAGCGAGGACCCGGCCGATCAGCAGACCGGTTTCATCGGCGGCAAGTTCGCCTTCCAGTGGAACGGCAACTGGCGCGCGGTGGCAACGATGGAAGCCGTGGATGACGTTGTCTTCCTTCCAGCCCCCGATTTCGGCGCCGGCAACAAGATCGGCGCGGGATCTTGGCAATTCGGCGTGTCGGCCAAGTCAAAACATCCGGAAGGCGCTGCCGAGTTCATCAAGTTCGCCGCGCAGGACAAGTACCTGGCCGCCTTCTCCGACGGCATCGGCCTGATCCCGCCGACGCCCTCGGCGGCGCAGATGACGAAGAACTACAAGGATGGCGGCCCGCTCGCGGTGTTCTTCGACCTCTCCAAGGCACAAGCCCTGGTGCGCCCGGTCACCCCGGGCTACGTGGTCCAGGCCAAGGTCTTCACCAAGGCACTGGCCGATATCGCCAATGGCGCCGACGTGGCCGACACGCTTGACGCGGCGGTCGACGAGATCGACGCCGACATCGAAAACAATGGTGGCTACGGTCACCGCTAGTTCTGTCGCGCCGGGGTCCTCGCCAGCCGCGGACTCCACCCTCTGTGGCTTGCTGGGCGGATACCGCAAATGGCGTCGAAGCTAACCCTGTCGAACCGGGCGGGCTGGACATTCGTCCTGCCGGGCTTCGCACTTATCTTCACTTTCATCGTGCTGCCGTTTTTCTTCGCGATCGGTCTGTCATTGACAAATCAGCGGCTGCTGTCACCGAACCCGACCCAGTTCGTCGGGTTGGAAAACTATCAGCAGCTCCTGGGCCTTGCTGTGGTGACCCTCAAGCCAGAGCGCGACGATGCTGGCGAAGTGGTCCGAAACGAGGCCGGCGAAATCCAGTATCCCCGCCTGCGCGAGATCACCCGCAGCGACGACTATCCTCAGTATCGCGGCATGCGCGAGTGGTTCCGCTGGCAGTCCGGCGAAAACGTCATGATCGTCATCGCCAGCGACGTTGTGTTCATGAAGGCGCTGGTAAACACCTTCCTGTTCGTCCTGGTCGTGGCGCCGGTCCAGGGCAGCCTCGCGCTGATGCTTGCTTTGCTGATCAACCACAAGGTCAGGGGCATCAACCTGTTCCGGACCATCTACTTCATGCCGGTGGTGGTCTCCATCGTCGTGGTCTCGCTCCTCTGGCGGTTCATCTATGACGGCCAGAACGGGCTGTTGAACAGCATCCTCCAGGCCCTCACCTTCGGCCTCTTCCAGCCCGTCGACTGGCTTGGCAATCCCTCGACGGCGCTGCCCGCAGTCATGGCCATGTCGATCTGGCAGGCCGTCGGCTTCCACATGGTCATCTGGCTGGCGGGGTTGCAGACGATCAGCCCCACGCTCTACGAGGCCGCCGCCATCGAGGGGGCTTCGAGATGGCAGACCTTCCGCTATGTCACCTGGCCCGGCCTGCGCAACACCGCCGTGCTTGTCCTTGTCGTGATCACCATGCAGGGCTTCGCGCTTTTCGCCCAGATCGACGTGATGACCAGTGGCGGTCCGCTCGACAGCACCCAGACCCTCGTCTTCCAGGCGGTCGAGCGCGGCTACGGCAAGCAGGACATCTCCGGCGGCTCGACCATCTCGGTCATCCTGTTCGCGATCGTGCTGGCGATCTCACTCATCCAGCGCTGGCTGACACGGGAGCGTTAGGATGGCCTTCGATCCCGACAATTACGGCCTCAGACTGTTCGCCCGCTATCTGGTACTGTGCCTGATCGCGCTGATCTTCGTCTTTCCGCTCGTGTTCATGATCAACTCGAGCTTCAAGCCGGACAGTCAGCTTCTCGCGGACACTTCCAGCCTGCGTGCATTCCTGCCCGTCGGCGACATCAGCCTCAACAACTATTTCGGTGCGTTCCGGCGGGCGCCTGTCGGCCTGTTCGTCCTAAACTCGGTTCTGGTCACCGGGGTGACTGTCCTCCTCTCGCTGCTGATCTGTTCGCTGGCCGCGTTCTCCTTTGCTTTCCTGCGGTGGAAGGGGCGCGATGTCCTGCTCTCGATCGTCATCGCGACGCTGATCATCCCTTTCGAGACCATCGCTATCCCGCTCCTGCTCCTGGTCTCGAAACTGCCCTGGATCGGGCTTGATGGGCTGCATTGGGGCTGGCTCAATACCTACCGGGTGCAGATCATCCCGTGGATTGCCGACGGACTGACGATCTTCCTGTTCGTGCAGTATTTCAAAGGGCTGCCGGGCGAACTGATTGAGGCAAGCCGGGTGGAGGGCGCGAATTGGTGGCAGGTCTACTATCGCGTCGTCATGCCGCTTTCAGGGCCGGTACTGGCGACTGCCGCCATCCTGAAATTCCTCGTCATGTACAACCAATATCTCTGGCCGCTGATCGTGGTGCAGCAGGAAGGCTATCGCCCGGTCATGGTCGGCCTCGGCTACTTCTTTCAACTCAACGTCGCCTGGGGCGAAGTCATGGCTTATCTCACCCTTATCACCGTCCCGGTGCTGGTCTTCTACCTGTTGCTGCAGCGCGCCTTCATCGCGTCGATCGCCTCGACCGGCGTGAAGGGCTGACTGCATGGCTCTCGCGCTCAAACGCCAGTGGATCCGGGACGGCCGGTCAGCCCCATTCCTCAAGGCCAACCAATCGATCGGAGACCCCGAATTGCCGCACATGAATCAGGAAACGGGAGCCATCGCTCATGGCTGAGGTCTCACTCAAGGGCGTCAAGAAATCCTTCGGTCGCGTCGAAATCATCAAAGGCGTCGATATCCACATCAACGACGGCGAGTTCGTCGTCTTTGTTGGACCGTCGGGCTGCGGGAAGTCCACGTTGCTGCGCATGATCGCCGGACTCGAGGACATAACCGAAGGCACCCTCGAGATCGGCGGCCGGGTGGTCAACCAGCTGCAGCCCAAGCAACGCGGTGTTGCGATGGTGTTCCAGAGCTATGCCATCTTTCCGCACATGACCGTGCGCGAGAACATCGCGTTCGGCCTTACGATCGCGGGCGCTTCCAGGCAGGAAAAGCAGCAGAAGGTGGCCGAGGCCGCACGCATCCTGCAAATGGAACATTTGCTCGACCGCCGGCCAGGTCAGCTTTCGGGCGGCCAGCGCCAGCGCGTCGCCATCGGGCGCGCAATCACCCGGAAACCGGCCGTATTCCTGTTTGACGAGCCGCTCTCCAACCTCGACGCCGCACTGCGCATGGACATGCGCATGGAAATCGGCCGGCTGCGCAGGCAACTGGGCACAACGATGATCTATGTCACCCACGACCAGGTCGAGGCGATGACGCTGGCTGACAGGATCGTCGTGCTGAAGGACGGTCAAGTCATGCAGATCGGAGCGCCGATGGAGCTCTATCACGAACCGGCCAACAGGTTCGTAGCCGGCTTTCTCGGAGCCCCGTCGATGAATTTCCTGAACGTCGACGTCCTCGCCCTCGATGGCGAAGCGGCAATGGTTGGCAACCAATCCCTGGAGCCGATCAGGGTAGCGACCAGAAGGCGCGCCTTCCGGAAAGACGGCAAGGCCATCCTGGGTGTCCGTCCGCAGCACCTCCGGCCGGTGCAATCTGGAAAAGGCTTGCTGCATGGCATCGTGGCACATGCCGAGCGATTGGGCAGCGAGACGGTCGTCGACCTGACCCTTCGCGATAACAGCGAACTCATTGCCGCCTTCAATGAAGACAAGGTCTTTGAACCGGGTGACGCCCTGGAACTCACGTTCGACACGGCCTTGGCCCACCTCTTCCCCGACGAAGGTGAGTTGCAGACGCATTAGCATGAGCAACGACAACAAGATGCGTCTGCCAATTTCGCTTGTGTCCATTCCGGAACCCGGAACAAACCTGCCCGGAACAAACCTGCATGGCCGCGAGTTTCTACTTTCGCGAGAAGCGAGGGAAAGCCATGTTCAGACTTGTTTTGGCGACAGGCGTCGTAGTTCTCTTTTTCGGTGAACCGGCCCTTGCCGCAGACGGAAGCCCGTTGCCGCCGCAGAATGCCAAAAAACTGTCGGAAATAATCGCCAAGGTCGAGCAGCGCGACGACTTCCGCTATGTCGACGAGGTCGCCTGGGACAGCGGCGCCTACACCGTTACTTATTACACGACCGACAAGGCGAAGGTCGAAATCACCTACGATCCGGTGACGGCCGAGCCCAAATAGATCGCGGCCATCTTCCCCCAGCCGATATGTGCGGCCGGCTTTCTCTTGAAGGACCCGGAACAATTCCGGCAGGTTACAGCGCAGCCTGGGGGACGATCCCTCGGAAGCGGGCGGCGGCGTGGCTTCACCAAGAGCGGGGCCCGCACCCTTTTCGGCATCCCCTTGCGCCGATGCGCCTTTGATGGCTGACTGCGGCGTGATCATTGAGCCGCACGGGGGTGGGCATGGCGACGGCAAAGCATGTGGCGAAACGCGTTCTGATGATGCTCGCCGGCTATTTCGTTGCGGTGCTGGTCGGGCTGATTGCCGTGGCCACGATCTATGGTGCATTGAAGTTCGCTGCCTGATGCACCGGCGTATTTCGATCTCATGGGGGTCTCCCCCATCGCGGCGCTGGTCGTGCCGTCGCTCGGCATGTTGATCTATTTCCTGACGATCATACTGACCGGTCTGCAGACACTGATCTTCGCTCTGATCGCCGAATTGTTTTCGCTGCGCAGTGTTTGGGCTGCATATGGGGTCGGTTCCGGTAGGGGGCGAAATGACACCCTAAGCGTTCTGCTCCTTCGGCCACAGATACTCGCCAGTCAGTAAAATGTGCGCCCAGCCCAGCGGCGATATGTGCACCAGAAGCTCGGGCGGCACATTGAACCGCGCCGGGTCTTGCTCTGTTTGGTCGATCGGACTCAAAGCCCTGAAAAGGTTATTGGATACCTATGGTACAAGCAGGATCCGACGATGCGCGCGGCGTTCATCAGCGATTTTCACATCTTCCCTGCATATCAGGGTCAAGGCCTCGGCAAACAGGCCTTAGAGGTTCTCGAAAACGAGCTAAAACGCAAAGGTTTTCAACAAATAAAGCTCCGAGTGGCTGACGATAACAAACGCGCTAGGGATGTTTATGAAGTCACAGGCTTTCGGGTAACCGGGATCAACATGAGCAAACCGCTCGCGTCGAGGTGAACCGAGGGTGTCATTTCGCCCCTACCGGAACCGACTCCGGAGTGACCTCGCGCAGCCTCTACCCGCTGCACACTTGCCGCATGGTCTGGGCTGCAGTCGCCGAGCCGCGCAGGCCGAACGTGACTACCTCCTTGCCCTTGCCGTTGCGGATCGTGAGGGTTTCGCCCCTCCCGAAGGCTTCGAGGAAGGCGACAGGCAATCCGTCGGACATCACCCACGCCGTTTCAGGCGCGTAATAAACCATCATCACCGGAAATGACGCCGGGCCGTCTCTGCCCGCCACGGCGAAGGTGACTGGTTCTTCCTGATCGTCGATCCGTTTCAGCGCGTTACCCGAATAGCCATACAGCGATCCCATAAAGCGCGGTCCGTCCGACTTACTGCACCCACCAGAGAGTGTAGCCTTTCCGTCCGTGGCGGTGCCGTTGAGGTTCGCCCCGACGGGTTGAGTCTTGGCCTTTGCGATCCAGTTGCCCTCGCCTTGCGGCGGAGCAGCGGGCTTGGCCTGCGACGTGCTGTCCACTGCCGCCTCCCCCGTCTTGATCGCCGCATAGCGCCTGGAGCCCGTAGGACAGCAGCGCGGATCTCCCGGACGAAACGTCGTTGTCGTGATTTCAACGAGCCCGCTCGAGAATTTGGCCCGTCGTGGCTGATCGCCAAAGATATTCGGGGCGTATCGCATGAATTCGAACTTCCCGCCCTCTCCCTTGAACAGAGCGACCTTCAAATTCGTGTTGCCAGCGGCGCCCTCAATTTCCGAGTAGATAAATACAATCGCATCCTCCCGAGCGTCGGCGTTGAAGTCGCCATAAAATGCGATTGGCCAGGGCAGATCCAGCATGCCGCGCTGGGTCTGCACGAACCTCTTGAGCTCCGCCCTGCCTGCACCCTGCCACTGCGGTTCCTGCGCCGCCGCCGGCGCGGCAAGCCACAACATCACTCCGACAAGGGCACACAGATTGAGACCTGGTGCCGCTCGCGCCCAAGTCGCGAGAAGATCAAGACGTGTCATGCGGCGCCCTCCCGATGGGAACAGCAGAATCGGTCATCACCTCCGAAACGCAGCAGCCTCATTGCCTCAGATCCCACGCGTTGTCAGTCAGCGAGACAGCGACGCGTAGCGCCACTATCCCGGAATGCGCGTCTTCGTCCTCGATCGAGCAACGCGCCGCCGAGCGCATCTCGCCAATTGTGTGGATGTAGGAGTATCCGCGCAGACCCCATTGCACGCATCGACCGTCGGGGCGGTTAAAATCGGGGTGCACGTCGCTCCTCAACCACGGGGAGCCGTCGACCGGCGCCCCTTCGTAGCCATCGACATAGCAGTCCTCGATGAATTCGAACGTGTTGCCAGCGAGATCGTAAAGCCCCCATTTGTTGGGTTTGAAACTGCCAACGGCCGAAGTAAATGGATTCGGCGGACTTTCCGCGCATTTTGCCTTGATCGCCGGATGAAAGGGAGAATCCTTGTCCGCAAAGTTGGCGTGTTCGCACGCCTTGCCCTGATCGGAGCCCCAGAAGAACGGAAGCTGCTCGCCTGCCCTGATCGCGTACTCCCATTCGGCTTCCGTGGGAAAGCGGTATTTCCTGCCCGTCTTCTGCGACAGCCAGGAGAGATACGCCTGCGCTTCAATCCGCGAAATGCAAGTCGCGGGATGTCGTTGAGTTGTCTCTCGCCCCTGATGACGATAGCTCGCATTGGCGATCATCGCATTGCCGAGCTTGATCCACGCTTCTTTAAAACCCGAACTCAGTTGGCCCTGAAACTTTCCCTTCAACGATCCGTGAGTGGCAACCACGATGAGACAATCGCCCCCTGCCTTGTGGCCGGTTTCGTCAATAAAGCGGCTGAACTCGTCGACGGTCACAACGTACCTGCCGATTGCAAACGAATAATCGATCGTCACCTGATGGCGGGGCAGTTCGACTGGGATCGCGTACTGCGTTCCCGGGACTTTTCGATCCTCGTCGCTGGCACCCATCGTGAACTTTCCTGGCGACAGCGCCACCATCTCCGGGCAGCGTTCACAATCCTGAAAGACAATACCAGGTGATGGCACGGTCTGCGCCAATACCGGGCCGAACGATAAAGTCAGTGCAATGCACGCAAGTCCCAAAAGCTCATCCAGCAAACGTAGCTTGGCCAATTCGATTCCCCCTTATTGCGAGTTAGTCCATTTGCCGTGACGGGTAGTGACAATGAATTTTGTTTCCAGTTGGAAAGGCATTGATCCGCTTTGTCTCACCGCGCGCAGGTTGCGGTGCCCAATAGCCCTAGGTCAGTAGCCCGGATAGGTGGGTATGGCCTCGTGAAGTCTCGGGTCGAGATCGACATAGCATTGGCCGTTGAAAAAATGCCGAGAGTGTCCCGGCGGGCATTCATTCTCGGGTGTCGCCGTCGGCATATCGGCGGAATCTGCCTCTGCCGCAGCCAGCACGGCGATGCCTAGTCCGATCAAGACTGCAGCGGTAGCGACTTTGCTGTCGGGCGACCACCCTCCCGTTCCCTCCAGCACCCGCTGGGCCTCCGTGTTACCGGATGCGGCCGCTCGCCTGAACCACTTATCCGCCTCGGCAGCGTCGGCGGGAATGCCATTGCCGTTGCGGTGGTATACGGCCAGATCGAACTGGGCGTCCTCGTCCCCGCCGTTCGCAGCAAGGACCAACCACTTGAAGTGTTCTTCGAATTTGCCTGGAATCTGCAGCGGATGGCCAGGGAGCATCATTCTACCATATTCATACTGGGCAGGGGGATATCCGGTTTCCGCCGAAATCCGGAACCATTTGATCGCCTCGGCGGGATCGTAGGAGGATATGCCAGGCCAGTTGCTGCCGCTTCTGCTTCCGAGAATCGCGGCCAGCCGGAATGTCGACCAGCCGTCCTTCTTTTCGGCGGCCAGCTTCAGGAGCCGCACTCCTTCGGCAGGATTCTTCTCGACTCCATATCCCTGCATCGTCGCGTTGGCGAGCTTACCTATTCCAAGAGGAAGACCCTGATCTGCGGAAAGCCTGAAAAGCCGGACGGCCTCGACCTGATTCTGCTCAACTCCCCATCCGCTGAGATACATGGACCCCAAGTTGGCCTGGGCAGCGGCATGTCCCTGCGCGGCGGCCGCCTTAAACCATTTTACCGCTACGGCAGCATCGGGTGCTACGACGGCACCGGCGACGTATACGGTGCCCAAAGCGTTCTGCGCATCGGCGTTCCCGCTTTCGGCCTTTTCAGTCATTGCCCGAAGGACGGCCTCATGTCCCGCATATTCCGCCTGCTGTGCCAACCCCGGCAAGGTGATCCAAACATGAGCGGCAACGGCCGCAGCCATAATGAAAGCGATGCGGAACATCTCTACAATCCTCCAAGAACGGCAACTTGCCGACGCTTAGGTCCTTGTGTGTTAAGAAGTGGCCAGGTCTGTTTCGAGGCTAACCGGCTTGACCCACCTTTTCCCGCTCCCGACAACGTCAAGCGCTGATTGGCATCAGTCGTCCTCCCGCTGCCACGCGGCTATCCCGCCACGAATTTGATCCAGCGGCCGTGAGCCCAGCCGGAGCGGCAAGGCCCGGTGTATGGGCGCTCTGGTCCCGCACCTTCTACGTTGCACCCGTTGCCGCCGTATTCCCCACCGCCGCCGTAGACGATCCCGACCCAGTCGCCGCGCTGGTAGCAGAGTTGCACTCCTTCCCCGTTGTGGAGACGGTCCAGCATGCGGTAGCTTGTTCCGGGTCCGGACCTCGCTGCGAGAAACCCGTCCCCAGTGGGATCGAGACCTGCGACGACGCCACCGCCGCAGTTTGCCATCTGTCCGTCGCCTGCCGGGATGGTCACCGGCACATCTGGCTGCATAAGCCGCTGCTGCGCCGAGGCCGGAAGACCGTGCGGACCGCAGCGACGGAATTGTGCTCCAAATATGGACCTGATCCCGACGGATTCCTCGGGCACTCCCTCCTCGAGCACCATAGCGCCCTCAGCTCCAAAGGGGGGCGGGGCAGCTACGAAGGCGAATTTCCGTCCGGGCCGCTTGCTCGTCGGGAGCCAGACGCGGTTGCCGTCGGCCTTTACGCCGCCATACCAAGTGCGGCTAGCGTTAATCCCGGTATATCGGTAGGTCTTGCCGCCGACGGTGATTGCAATGCTGTTCGCGGCCATCTCGATCTTCGGCGCATTTGTGTCGCTGCATCGTGTGCTCCACCTGCCCAGGAACTCTCCCGGCACCTCGTCCGCCAGAGCTAGACCAGGTGCGCCTACGAATAGGCCGACGACGACAATCCCGAAAGTCCGGAGCAGGGCTGTCGCTAAGCGCGCTTCCCATCGCCCCTTTAGAGCGTCATTGGCTGAGGCAGTCGGACTCGAGTCTAGCGTCAGGCCGGAGCTCCATCTACGCATCACCGTCCCCTGCTGAAGCTGGAATTTGGAAATAACCGAGGCTCGGGGCAAACGCCCCCCGCTTGCGGGGTGTCGTCTACTCCAAATTCGGTAGCAACCGTTGCTGGTGGCCATCGCGGCACGCCTCGGTCATTCCCAAGCTATTCAGCTATTCTCACATGCCTCCGGTTCGGGGCACAGCTGCTCAATGGGTTTAGCGTGCCGATGGCAAACGCTACCATTCGGAGTAAATCGATCGACTCAGACCGCCTCCAGGAAATGGGCATCGCTACCCTTACGCTGCCGCGAAAGTGCCGCTGATTTCCGTGATCTCAGCATCGGGCGGCATCGAGAACCGCGCTGTATGCCTATTTGGCGTAGAACCACAGGGCCGCTGCGGCCACCGAAATGGCTGCGACCGCTTTCCACGCCCGCACAATGACGACTGCCGGAACTATCGCCGCGCCAATCAGCCACCAGCCGGTGAGGCTGACATAATTGTGAAGCCCCCATGCGCTGACGCCAAATGCTGGAACGAGAGCAAGAATTTCGTTTCTTGTCCAAGGCTTCGCCGGGCGCGCGGGCTTCGCACGCGAGACGCGCTCTGCACGAGCGCCTTTGCGCGATACCGTTCCGGTCGATGTAGCCCACGATGGGCTTTCCGAGCCAGCTATGTTGCCACTGCCACCGCAGCCGATGCACACCAACTGCTCTCTGTTCGAGCCGCGGCCCGATCCACCGCATGCTGCGCAGGGGATATTGGTAAAGCCTCCTTGCCCGCTGCCGCTACATGAGTAGCAGGGCGGATAGTTTCCGTACGTCCAGCCATACCCGGAGCAAACGTTGCAGGTGGCCATCGCGGCACGCCTCGGTCAATTATTCAGCTATTCTCACATGCCTCCGGTTCAGGGCAAAGCTGCTCAATAGGTGTAGCGGCGATGGCAAACGACGCTGCCCGTTGCGATGTTCCCGCACATAGAGCACAGGCGCGCCCGCAAAGAGCCCCAGAAACGCCCGAGAGAAACGTCACGCGCTAGCCAGGCGTGCTCCTGCTGCCCAGAGCGGACCGTTTAATTCGCGTCTATGGTCCGAACAAACTGTTGGGTGCCGATCTGCGCATGATGACCTTGGTCGGAATTTCGTTTCCGGGCCGGTCGCTCCACGATGACAACTACGACGAGCGCGTCGCCTTCAGCTCGTAGCCGATCTCGTGCATGGCGAAAAGATCGAATATGGCTTGGACGGTGCGTTCTTGGCGCATTGTCGGCTCCGGCGACGGCAGGGCCTTGGACTCAGTGGAATGATCCAAAATACCTGAACCCGCCGTGCCTTGCTTGCGCGAACAAAATCAACGGTTTGCCGTTTATGGACAGAAACTAGCAGTTCGGATCAAGGGCTCCGTTGGCGTCACACCAACTCTTGGGCTCGAAGGGTTCGTCTTCGGGTTCGAAGTCTTCCCCAGGTTCGACGCCCAGGTTCATGATCGCGATCCCGAGGCCAAGGTTGGCAGTCAAGTCCGCGAGGCCTCTGTTGAATAGGTAGAGGTTGAACACTTGCAAATGGTAGCCAGCAGGGCAGGTTTCATGCGCCTCCAATGACATCTCGGCCCTACGGAATCCAACGTCCGAGACGCAAAAAAGCCGCTCGGCACCCGATAGCAAACCGGGGCCGTCGAAATCGGCAGGTATTTTTTTCATTTGGTATCGGTTGAGCCTGACGCTGCCGTCTTTCTTTATCGTGCGAACAGACAGGAACGCCTCTTTTCGTCCATCCCCTAGCGCCGCCGGATGGCACTCGCCGGGCTTCATTGTATACCAACCGTGAGCTGTCCATTCGGGATTGCCAAAGTTGATCAAGCTCGTGGTCGATACCAGAGCATATGAAAAGACCTCGTCACCATTATTACAAACCTCTATTTGTGCCGCGTCAGCAGGCTTCGCCGCAACAGCCGCAACAGCGAGAATTACTGAAGCCATCCCCGCTATGGCCCGACTCATTGCGGCCACTCCGACTCCGGAGCCACGGCACCGTCCGGATAATACCAGCCTTGCCGGTGCTCAAGCCGTAACACACTCTTTCCGCTCCGGTTGACCACGCAGCGGTCGCCAAGCTCGAGACAGAACTTCTGTGCACGAAGCGCCTTGATTTTTGACTCCCCTTCTTCTCTCTTCTGTTCGAAAAATTCCTCTATCGTTTTGTCTATGAACTCGTCGTCTTGCCGCGAAGCCGTTTCCAACTGCCTGGCAGCCTCCTGCGATCCGTTTTCCGCGGCTTTCTTGAGCCATTCCAGTCCCCGGGCTCGGTCTGCCGGCATTCCGCGACCATTCAAGATCCGATCGCCCAACTGCCATTGCGCCCATGAGTTGCCTAGCCTGGCGGCTTCCCGATATTGGGCAACCGCTCTGGGGTCGTTTCCCTTTTCATACATCCATCCCAGTTCGGCGACGGCATCGGGATGTTTCAGCTTCGCGGCGGTGAAAATCAGGTCGAAGGCTTTGGAGGTTGATTGTTCAACGCCTGTCCCGTCCCGATACCTCAGGGCTAACTGGAAGATTGCGTTCGGCTCTCCGGCAAATGCTGCGCGCTCCTGCCACATATAGCCGCTTTTCAGGTCATGCCTGGTCTCGCTTGGGTCGAGATAAATCGTCGAAAGGTTCGTCATCGCCGCGGGATCGCCTGCCGTCGCCGCTTCCGTCAGCAGTTTGAAACTTTGAACCCGGCTGTCCTCGCTCGGATTCTCCGCCGTCTTGAGCAAGAAACCCAGGACGCCCTTCGCACGCTCGAACCCACGCGCGACCGCCTGCTCGGCATAGGCTTTCGCCTTTTCTCGGTCCTGGTTTACCCCCAGACCGTTGGCGTAGAATCGCGCAAGATAGTGTGTTCCCCAAGGCTCGCCTGACTCAGCCACTTTTTCCATGAAACGTAGCATTGTGCGTTGCGCCGTCGGAGACATGGCCCGCAAACGATGCACGAAGGAGCCGCTCAAGGCGCTATAGGCCATTTCTCGGCCTTTTTTGCCGATATCCTCGGGCAATTGCGGCACGATCACAAGTTGCATCCGGATCGCCGGCTTTGGATTTTGCCCAAGGTCGATATGCTTGGCAAAGTCGGCGAACATCGATTTCAACGAGGCGGGGGTAAGAGTCCCACTTAGTATGCTGCCCTCGCCGGCAGACTGACCCGCCGCAGCAACGATCCCATGTCTGGAAGCAATGCTTGCCATCGTCTCGAGGCTCAACGGTGAATAGATGAAGAAGCCTGCATTCGTCTTCTTTGCCAATACATAGGCTCTCTCATTCGTTCCCACGTCATTGAAGTCGAGAACCATCCATCCATCGGCCAGTTCTACTAGTCGGCCGAGGAATAGCTCAGCGCTCAGCGCCCCATCCGCCTTCCCCTCCCGCCCGTACTTTTCGATGACGAAGTCCTTGCCATCGCCCGCAATGAATCTGAACCATGGGCCGGCGCCGCTGTTCGCATTGTTCGGCGCACTGTCTGTCATCTCCGCTTTACTGTCTGTCATCTCCGCTTTGACGAGATAGCTGACGTCGCTGTTCCAAGGCATTGCGTCTGCGCTGGAAAATACCGGTTGCTCGGTTCGGGGGAAACAGCCGCACACTAACAGCGAGCCGACGAGCGCAAGAATAGCCAGCAGCCTTTTGCCGGCATTGCGCATACGCCCTTCCAGAAGAGGGGGCATCCCATGCCTCGCTACGGCCCGAGAAAGACCAGAATATTGGGCCAATATTCTTGGGGCTTCCGTTAAGGGTCAAGTCCATCAAAAGGTGAAATACTGCACCACTTTTGGTTATGCCATGTCCATGTGGTCTTCGGCGCCGCAGCAGCGGCTGCCGGCTTCTTCCTGATCTGGCCGAGCGTGCCGGAGGACCTGAGCCCCGAGCGCTGGGCCGATATCGGCATCATCGCCGGCTTCCGGCGCCCGCTCTCCCTGCGTTAGCGTCCTCAGATCGCCGGCGAGCGCACTGCTTGCGTGCTGTCGAGCGCCTGCTGCAGCCGCGTGTCGCGGTCGTAGACGTCGCTGAAATATTCGACTTTGCCGGACATATCAGGCCAGGCGGTGAAATAGGCGACATAGACCGGGATCCTGCGCGCTACCTTTTCGGTCGCATGTCCGTGCTTCAGCTTCTCCGCGATGTCATCGACCGATGTGCCGAGCACCGCCGCTGCCATGCCGCGCGGATCCTGCAGGCGAACGCAGCCATGGCTGAGCGCGCGCATGTCACGCTCGAAAAACGTCTTTTGCGGCGTGTCGTGCATGTAGATGGCGTGCTTGTTGGGGAACAGGATCTTCAGTTCGCCCAGCGCATTGGCCTCGCTCGGCAGCTGGCGCACGCCATAAGGTATCTTCGCGCCATAGGCGCCCCAATTGACCGAGGAGGAGGGAATGCGCTTGCCGCGCGCGTTGACCACTTCGTAGCCGGCGCGATCGAGATAGCCGGGATCCCTGCGCAGCCGGGGCAGCATCTCGTTGACGAGGATCGACTGCGGCACGCCCCAATAGGGGTGGAAGTCGACCTGCTCGAGCTGGTCGTAGAAGAAGGAAGTCTGGTTGGTGGTCTTGCCGATGACGACGCGGGTCTTCAGCTTCTCCTCGCCATTCTCGATGTAGCTCGCCGTAAATGCCGGCTGGTTGATGAAGACACGCGGGCTGCCGAGATCGGATGGCAGCCAGCGCAACTCTTCCAGCGCGACATGCACCTTTTGAATCTTGTCGGCCTTGGACGTCCCGACCAGCGCCGCGACGGTGCGCGGACCGATGACGCCGTCGCCCTTCATGCCAGCCTTTGTCTGCACCGCCTTGATGACCGGCACCAGTTCCGGATCATAGACCTCGCTGGTGGCGAGCCTGGCCAATATCTCGCCATAGGCGCCGCCCGTCTCGTCGTCGAGATTGCGCGCTATCTTCGCCAGAAGCTTCGGCAGTTCGGGGCTGGTCTCCCCCGGTTTCAGCAACAGCTTGGGATCGACGACGATCTCGTCGTCGGCGCTGGCCTGGAGTGATTCCAGTTCGACGCGCAGCGCCTGGTATTCGGCGTTCTGCGGATGCCGCGATTCGAGATAGGTGCGCACTTGCTGGGTGCGCGTCAGCGTTTTCAGCACGCCTTCCATGTCGAGCGGCTTGGCCGGGAAATCATAGTAGCCGGTGATGCGATTGGGATCGACGCGGCCACTGTGCGCGTCGCGGACATAGCGCAAGACGCGCGCTGACAGCGCCATCTCGAAGCGGACGAGTTGCTTGAGCCGCGCATCGGCGCTGCCGGTCGATGCGCCGGCGGCAGGCACTTCAACCGTATAGTCGGCCGGCATGAGGCCATAGCTGGTCGCCTCGCCAAGCACCCGCACCGCATCTTGCGCGCGACTGTTGGCATTGGCTCCCGTCACCCAGACGAAATCCGGATTGGCCGCGTAATAGGCGACGAGTGCCTTGGCGATGTCCTTCTCGGCGTAGAGCTCGTAATCGTGGAGTCCGGCAATCGCGTCGCGGAAGGCCGTGCCGGTGGCGGAAGATGGCTGGAATGCGGCGTCCTGCGGCATTGCCGGCTCCGGCGCTGCCGTCAGCGTCGAGAAGTCGACGCGCACGAGCGGGTCGCTCTTGTAGGTGTAATAGGACGGGCTGCGGATCCGAGAGGCAGCGGGCGCCGTGGCATATGGCTTGTATTTCAGCCTCTGCCTCGACGGCGGCAGGGGGAAATCGCCTCGCGGCGAATGCCTGACACCACCGCCGAAGAGTCTCTCGAAAAACCCTTGCGCGTCTGCCTGCGGCACGCCGAAGGCCAGCATTGCCGCGACCGCCGCAAGCGGCATCACGGTTGCCTTGTTTCCGAGGAATTTCATGGAATCACCCGCTCCGGCTGCAGCCGGCTCCCGTTCCGCATCGCTTGACGGTCTCGCCCACCGCATCATGGATGTAGGGCGCGACTACACCGATTCATACTGATTTCGTTAAGCTTTCATAAATTTCAGAACGTCTCTGTTGCAGAACGGTTTCACAACGGTGGCAGCCGAAGCGGATCGGCTCCGCTCCGGCTCCAGCGAATAGCACTGAGCCGGGCGATGACGCCGCCGGCGATGGGAATCAACTCGACCAGCCGCATTCGGTTGCAAGGAAGCGCTCTTCCTCGAATCGCTCTTCCTTGAAGCGGTCGACTTTTGACACGCAGGTCGAAGCCGCCGCTGGTTAATGCAGCGATACCGGCTGCCGGTGTTCGGCAACGAAGCCGACCGCACGCTCGACCACGCTCTTGTCGGCGAGGATGCGGCGGTGGCCGAGCCCGTCGGCCCAGTACAGCCGCACATGGTCGCCGGCGCCGGCATAGAGCCTTGCATGGTCGGCGGACACTTCGCGGTCGTCCGGCGCATGGATGACCAGCGTTGGCACCGGCGTGCCGGCAAGCTGACGGTCGCCGGTGAATTCGTGCAGCGGTCGCCCGGCGATGCGTTCGACCCGGTCGGCCATGGCGGCCTGCGAGCGTGGGCCGACACTGAGCATGCGGCTGAAATCGTTGAAGATCGCAGGCAGTGAGCTCGGCGCCGCGATCAGCACCAGCCGCCCGGCCGGCAGCGGCGGAATGGCCTTGACCGAACCGGCGACGGCATTGGCGGCCACGGCACCGCCGAAGGAATGGCCGACGACCGCCACGAACGGGCCGAACCACTCGCCGGTCAGCCGAGCGGCCTCGACAGCGCTGACCAATGTGAGCCGGCGTCCCTGCGATTGGCCGTGGCCCGGCAGGTCGAGCGAGACAACCTTGTAGCCGGCGCCTCGATAGGCTTCGATCAGCGTGCGCATATATTCGCTGCGCGAACGCCAGCCATGGATGACGAGCACCGTGCCGGCGGCCCGCCTGCCCGGCTCTGGCCTGAATTCATGCACCATGACGCAGCCGTTTTTGGTCTTCAGCCGATGATGGCGCGCCTCGGCCATGAAGCCGGCGGCGCGGTCGACGGCGCGTCGCTCGCCGTCGCTGAGAATTTTGGCGTTCGGCGTGCGGCAGAACAGTTCGAATGCCGCGAGCCCGGTAAGGCGGGGAGCCACATGTTCGGCGGCGGCAAACACGCCCCGGATGACCTTCAATCCAAATGATGCCATAGTGGCGATCCATCCATTCGTTCAAGCATGAACACAATAGTTCAAACATGAACATTAAACAAGAGCTGCCCTGGGACAACCCGCGTTTTCGCAACTGGGTCGCGGTGGCGCGCGCCTGCCATGTCCTGGAGCGCACGCTGGCAGTGAAACTTGCGCCGCTGGACCTGAAGCCGGCGCAGCTCGACGTGCTGATGAACCTTTACCGCCATCCCGGCATGTCGCAGCACGATCTCGCCCGCCGGCTGCTGGTCGGCCGTTCCAACATCACCATGCTGCTGCCGCAACTCGAGACACGCGGCCTGCTGCGCCGCGAAGGCGATCAGAAGGACAAGCGCGTGCTGCGCCTGACCCTGACCGAAGCCGGCACGGAACTGCTGATGCAGGCGCTGAAGGTTCATATGGCGCTGATCGAGAAAGCGATGAGCCAGTCGACGCCGGAGCAATGCGACATGATCGGCGAGCAGATGCGCAAAATTGCCGACGTGCTCAAGGAAGCGTGACCCGCTCACCACATCGACTTTTTCGCGCGCTCCGGCCATTCCCTGTCGTAAGCCTCGCCGTCGATGCCTTTGCGGCTGGTGATTTCCAGGATTTTTCCGGGTGTCGGCAGCGACTTCGGGTGGACATGCCTTGCCGGGTTCCACAGTTCCGATCGGACAATGGCCCGGGCGCACTGGAAATAGACCGAATCGACATCGATGACCGTGACCGAACGCGCCGGTCGGCCGTCGACGCTGAACGAGGCACACAGCGCGGCATCCGTGGTGATGTGGGCGCGGCCGTTGACGCGCAGCGTGGTGCCGCAGCCTGGGACCAGGAACAACAGGCCGACGCGCGGATCGCGAATGATGTTTTTTAGCGAATCGGCACGGTTGTTGCCGCGCCGGTCCGGCATCATCAGGGTTTTCGGATCATGGATGCGGACGAAGCCGGCGAGATCGCCGCGCGGCGAGCAATCCAGCCCTTCCGGCCCGCTGGTCGCAAGCGCGGCAAAAGGCGAGGCCTCGATGAAGGCGGCGTATTCGGGAATGACATGGTCGAGTTCCTTGACCAGCGACGTCTCGCCGGGCAGCCCATAGAGCGCTTCGAGCTGTTCGACCGTGGTGATGACGGACATGTTTTCGCCTCCGAGCATCCGCAGCCGCTACTCCAATTCCGTGACGTCTTGACGACACGTGCTGCACCTCATTTCGACCGTCTGGAAACGGGTGTCGAACCCCCAATATTAAGGGGTAAGCCACGTTGATAGCACGATCCTGAAACGGAGACGGAAAATGGATAAACCCTTCGATCGGCGACGTACCGCCTTGGAACTTCTCGAAAATATGTTCGAGGCTGAGATGCGCTTCCTGCAATCAGGGTCGGAGAGCCTCGATATCCTTGCCAGCGCGTTTCACGCGGAAGTTGTCGTACATGAGCCGCAGTCCCTGCCCTATGCCGGCGACTGGAATGGCCTCGACGGCGTTGGCGCCCTTTTTCGCAAGATGCGGGAAATCTGGAGCGACGTGACCGTGGAAAGCCTTCAGGCCGCCCAAAACGATGACATGGTATTCATGAGCTGCACACTTGCGCTGACATCGCGGGCCAATGGTGCAACCATCAAACAGCCATTTGCCGAAGTCTTGCGCTTCAAGGATGACCGGCTGATCGAAGGCACGCCGTTTTATTACGACACCAGCGAAATACTGGCGATCCTGCGTTGACCGGAGCGTCCCGCCCGAACCATTCAACGATCGCGGCTTAGCCCCTTCTCTTCCAGCTCGGCGAGATAGGCGGCCCAGCGTGCGTCCTTCTCATGACCCAGCGTATGCAGGTAGTTCCAGGTGAAGATGCCGGTATCGTGGAAATCGTCGAAGGTGATGCGGACGGCATAGTTGCCGACCGGTTCGATCTTCAGGATCGCAACGTTGCGCTTGCCGGGAACGGTCACGCGCTGTTCGGGCGAATGGCCCTGCACTTCGGCGGATGGCGAGGCCACCCGCAAAAGCTCCGCCGGCAGCTCGAACGGCTGATGGCCAGGGAACGTCACGGTCAGCAGCCTGCGGTCCTTCGAGACCCTGAGTTCCTTCGGCGCCGTCATGGTGATAGGTTCCGCATCATCTGTCCTCTCCCTACGCCGCTTCGCGCAGCGGGAAAAGGCCGCTTCGAAACTTCCGACACGATCTGTCGGCGCGATGTTCCCCAGGTTCGAAACTTCTTGTCTTGAATGGCAGGTTGGATCGTATCACATAGCCATATATAACGATGCCGTTCGCAACCACGGGAAACGCACCAGCATGGACATGATCGATCCTTTTGGTCGCACGATCAGCTATCTGCGCGTTTCGGTCACCGACCGCTGCGACTTCCGCTGCACCTATTGCATGGCCGAGGACATGGCGTTCCTTCCCAAGAAGGATTTGCTGTCGCTGGAAGAACTCGACCGGCTATGCACGGTTTTCATCGAAAAGGGCGTCAGGAAACTGCGTCTTACCGGCGGCGAGCCGCTGGTGCGCAAGAACATCATGCATCTTGTGCGTCAGATTTCGCGTCATCTCGAAAGCGGCGCTCTGGAAGAATTGACGCTGACCACCAATGGCTCGCAGCTTTCGCGCTTTGCCGCTGAACTCGCCGATTGCGGGGTCAAGCGCATCAACGTCTCGCTGGACACGCTGGACCCGGAAAAATTCCGTCAGATTACCCGCTGGGGCAATCTCGACAAGGTCATGGATGGCATCGACGCCGCGCAGGCAGCGGGACTGAAGGTGAAGCTCAATGCGGTGGCGCTAAAGGATTTCAATGACGCCGAACTGCCCGAGATGCTGCGCTGGGCGCACGGCCGCGGGATGGAGTTGACTGTCATCGAAACCATGCCGATGGGCGAGATCGACGCCGACCGCACCGACCAGTATCTGCCGCTGTCGCTGCTGCGCGCAGCACTCGAGCGGCAGTTCACGCTGACCGACATCCCCTACAAGACCGGTGGCCCGGCCCGCTACGTCCACGTCGCCGAGACCGGTGGCAGGCTCGGCTTCATCACGCCGATGACGCATAATTTTTGCGAAAGCTGCAACCGCGTCCGGCTGACCTGCACCGGCACGCTCTATATGTGCCTCGGCCAGGAAGATGCCGCCGACCTGCGCGCACCGTTGCGTGCATCCGAAGGCAACGAACTGGTCGCCGACGCCATCGACGAAGCCATTGGCCGCAAGCCGAAGGGCCATGATTTCATCATCGACCGCCGCACCAACCGTCCGTCGGTATCGCGGCACATGAGCGTCACCGGCGGCTGATCTTCCTGGTCGCACCGCCGAAATAAATCCTGCCGCTGTTGCGAGGAGGTTGTAACGAGCCGCCGAAGGCCGTGGACCAGCCCTTTGACGTTGCTGTCTTGCCGCCGGCTGGTAGAGGCTTGATGCAGGACCACAGTGGTAACGCCTTTGCTTTTTTCCCCAAATCTTCGCGGTGCACTTTTCATGGTGGTGGCGATGAGTGGTTTCACCCTCAACGACGCGATCACCAAAGTCGCGTCGGAATCCATGAACATGGCGCAGGTCATGCTGATCCGCGGCGCCTTCGCTTCGCTTTTCGTAGGCCTGCTTGCCTGGCAACGCGGTGCGCTTGCCGTGCCCGGCTCGATGCTGCAGCCGATGGTGGCGATACGCGTGATCGGCGAAGCCGGCGCTACCGCGTCGTTTCTCATCGCCCTTGCCCATCTGCCGATTGCCAATGTCTCGGCCGTGCTGCAGGCGCTGCCGCTGGCGGTGACGATGGGCGCAGCACTTGTGTTCAAGGAAGGCGTCGGCTGGCGGCGCTGGCTGGCCATCGCCATCGGCTTTGCCGGCGTGCTGATCATCGTGCGGCCCGGCTTCGAGGGGTTCAGCATCTATTCGCTGCTGGCACTGGCCTGTGTCGCCTGTTGTGCCGTGCGTGACCTCGCCACCAAGCGGATACCGCAAGCCATTCCGACATTGCTGGTGTCGACCACCACGGCAGTCGCCATGACCGTCCTCGGCGCGGCGCTGCTTTTGCCGATGGGCGGATGGACACCGATGACGGGGGAAAGCACGGCGTTCCTGGCATTGGCGGCAGTGCTCGTGGTCATCGGCTACCAGTTCATCATCATGGCGATGCGGGTGGGCGACATCTCGTTCATCGCGCCGTTCCGCTACACCGCCCTGCTCTGGTCGATCCTGCTTGGCCTGTTCATCTTCGGCGACGTTCCTGACCTGCCGATGATCCTCGGCGCCAGCATCATCGTCTGCTCCGGCCTCTACGCACTTTACCGCGAACGGATCGTCGGCCGGCGCAAGACAGCCGCCGAAAGCGCTGGACCTGATATGGCGCCGGACGGCATATAGGCTTGCCATTCGCCACGAGTGACCTTGTCCGTGTCGAGGGTCTGTTGCAGAGCATGAAGCCATGATGAGACGCGTCTTCGGTATCACCGGCTGGAAGAATTCCGGCAAGACGACACTGACCGAAAAGCTGGTCGCCGAACTCGTCCGGCGTGGCTGGAAAGTCTCGACGGTAAAACACGCCCATCATGCCTTCGACATCGACAAACCGGGGGCGGACAGTTTTCGCCATAGGCAGGCCGGGGCCACTGAAGTCGCCATCGTGTCGGACAGGCGCTGGGCGCTGATGCACGAATTGCGCGGCGAGGACGAGCCGACGCTGGATGCGATCCTGTCTCGGCTCGGCACCGCCGACATCGTGCTGGTCGAAGGCTACAAGCGCGAGGCGCACAGCAAGATCGAGACGCGGCGGATGGAGGCCAAGGACTGGGCACCGCTTTCGGCAAATGATCCGCACATCGTCGCCATCGCCGCCGACTTCGCCATAGCCGACGAAAGCCTGCCTGTCTTCGATCTCGACGACACCAGATCGATAGCCGACTTCATCGAGCGCGCGACAGGTTTGACGCGCTGAGGGTACTGCCGAAGAAGCATCGGCCGCCCCCTGTTTCCTCGTTGCCCCCCTGTTTTCCTCGGTTGTTTGCCTGCCGCAACGTCAGCATTGTCCGGCAATGCGAAACCCGCAAGCAACGGTTTTACAGTTGCTTTTTCTTGGGAAAGAATGGGAGTATCGCGCCAGCGGGCGGTCGACAGAACCGCCCAAAGAGCCGTTTGGAACGACGGCCGGGAACATACAGAGAGGACTCTCATGCGTACTGCACTGCGTATAGCGCTCGCCGCCTCGGCGGCGCTGCTGACCTTGGGCGTTGCCCAGGCTCAGGAAAAAACCTTGAAGATCGGCACGGAGGGAGCCTATCCGCCGTTCAACAACCTGACCGCTGATGGCCAGCTCGAGGGCTTCGACATCGATATCGCCAAGGCGCTTTGCGACAAGATGAAGGTGACGTGCACTTTCGTCGCGCAGGATTGGGATGGCATCATCCCGGCACTTCAGGCCGGCAAGTTCGACGCCATCGTCGCCTCGATGTCGATCACGCCGGAGCGTGCCGAGAAGGTCGACTTCACCAACAAATACTACAACACGCCGCCGGCGATCGCCGCGCCCAAGGACAGCGATATCAAAGGCGTGACCAAGGAGGACCTGGCCGGCAAGACGATCGGCGTGCAGGCGGCCACCACCCACTTCAATTATTCAACCAAGACTTATGCCGACAGCACAATCAAGCCGTACCCGACCGCGCAGGAATACCAGCTCGATCTCGCCAACGGCCGCGTTGATGCGGTCAACGACGACATCACCGTCATCGAAGGCTGGCTTGCCACGCCGGACGGCGCCTGCTGCAAGCTGATCGGCGCGATCACACCCGACATCGAGATCCATGGTCCGGGCGCTGGCATCGCGGTACGCAAGGGCGACACCGCGTTGGTCAATCAGTTCAATAAGGCGATCGACGCCATCCGCGCCAACGGAAAGTACAAGGAAATCAACGACAAGTACTTCAAGTACGACGTCTATGGCGGCGAGTCCTGATCCTTCCGGGTTGACGGCGAACGGCGGGACATCCCCGCCGTTTGCGCAAGGCGCGGCGCGCCAGGGCTGACGCCGCGCTCTCAAAAAAAGCATAGAGGAGAACAGGCAGGCGGATGCAAAGCGTTTGGACGCTGCTCAGTTGGGGAGCCGAAGGCTGGCTCGACGACATCGCCTATGGTGTTTTCATCACCGTTTTGCTTGCAGCCGCGACCCTGCCTCTCGGTCTGGTGATCGGCTTTCTGGTTGCGCTGGCCAAGCAATCCAACGAGCCGTCGCTGCGGCTGGCCGGCAATATCTACACCACGATCTTTCGTGGATTGCCTGAACTGCTGACCCTGTTCATGATCTTTTACGGCGCACAAATCGGCATCCAGCAATTGATGCGCCTGGTTGACCCGACCGCCGCGGTCGAAGTGAATGCTTTTGTTTCCGGCATGATCGCGCTCGGCGTCGTCTTCTCGTCCTACGCCAGCGAGGTCTTCCTCTCGGCATTCCGCGCCATCCCGAAGGGACAGTATGAGGGCGGCTATTCGGTTGGCCTGTCTGGCTGGCACACGATGCGCCTTGTGGTGCTGCCGCAGCTTATCCGTATCGCACTGCCGGGTCTTGCCAATCTGTGGCTCATCCTTCTCAAGGATACCGCCCTGGTTTCCGCCATCGGTCTTACCGACATATTGCGGCAAGCGGGCGTCGCCGCCCGCGTCACCAAGCACGCCTTCCTGTTTTTCGGTGTTGCCGCGCTTATTTATCTGCTCCTCGCCATCATATCGTCTTTCGGCATCAATGCGATCGAACGTGCGGTCGGCCGCCAGCAGGTGCAGCGATGAGTGCGGCAGCAGCCGACGTGGCGAGGAAGGTCGAAAAACCGCCAGCAATCCCGCACGGCTGGCCGCGCCAACGTATTCTCGGCTACGCGCTGGTCTGTATGTGGATAGCTTTTCTCGCCGGGATTGCTGCGTACCTCATCGTCGCCTGGAACGGCGAGCTTTTCGCGAAATATGCGCCATCCTATGTGACAGGGCTAGGTGTGACGCTTTTGCTGGTCGCCATCTCGATCGTGCTTGGCGCGGTCCTGTCGGTGCCGATCGCCTATGCCCGCATGTCGAAAAACCGGTTTCTTTCAGGTCTTGCCTACGCCTATGTCTATTTCTTCCGCGGCACGCCGCTGCTGGCCCAGACCTTCCTTGTCTATTACGGCGTAGGCTCGTTCCGGCCGCAGCTCGATATGATTGGCCTCTGGGTTTTTTTCCGGGAGGCGTTCAACTGCGCAATCTTCGCCTTCTCGCTCAATACTGCCGCCTATCAGGCTGAAATCCTGCGCGGCGCGATCGAGAGCGTGCCCAGAGGCCAGTGGGAGGGCGCCGCCTCGCTCGGCCTGCACAAATTGCAGACGATGTGGAAGATCATCCTGCCGCAGGCACTGATCGTGGCGCTGCGTCCCTACGGCAACGAGATCATCCTGATGATCAAGGGCTCGGCGATCGTAGCCATCATCACCGTCTATGATCTGATGGGCATCACCAAGCTCACCTATTCGCGCACTTTCGACTTCCAGTCCTATGTCTGGGCGGCGATCATCTATCTGATCATTGTCGAGATACTCCGCCACGCGGTCGAATGGATCGAACGACGCATCACCATCCATCTGCAACGCTGACTCCCATCGCCTTGCCTGATCCGCTAAGAAGGCCGGAAAACAGGATTGAAGGGATTCGAAAAAATGGCATCGGTGGCATTTCTCGGTCTTGGCGTCATGGGCTATCCAGTGGCCGGACATCTCAGGAACAAGGGCGGCCACGACATCACCGTCTACAACCGCACCAAGGCAAAGGCCGAGCAATGGGTTGCCCAGCATGGCGGCAGTGTTGCCGACACGCCGGCTGAGGCCGCCGACAGCAAGGACTTTGTCTTTTGCTGCGTTGGCAATGACGATGATTTGCGCGCGGTGACGATCGGAGCCGAGGGTGCGTTCCAGTCGATGAAGAAGGGAGCCATCTTCATCGACAACACCACGGCCTCGGCTGAAGTCGCGCGCGAACTGGCGGAGAAGGCGCAAGTTCGCGGTTTTTCGTTCCTCGACGCACCGGTCTCCGGCGGTCAGGCCGGCGCCGAAAACGGCATCCTGACCGTCATGGTCGGCGGCGAGCAGAAAGCCTTCGAGCAGGCGAAGCCTGTCATCGATGCCTATGCCCGCATGGTCGGGCTGATGGGCCCGGCCGGCTCCGGCCAACTCACCAAGATGATCAACCAGATCTGCATCGCCGGCCTTGTCCAAGGGCTGGCCGAAGGCATTCATTTCGGCAAGAAGGCCGGGCTCGACATCGAAAAGGTCATCGAGGTGATCTCCAAGGGCGCGGCCGGCTCATGGCAGATGGAGAACCGCCACAAGACGATGAATGCCGGCAAATATGATTTCGGCTTCGCCGTCGACTGGATGCGCAAGGATCTCGGCATCTGCCTGGCGGAGGCCGACCGCAACAGCGCCAAGCTGCCGGTGACGGCACTTGTCGACCAGTTCTACAAGGATGTGCAGGGCATGGGCGGCAAACGCTGGGACACGTCTTCGCTGCTGGCGCGATTGGAGAAGTAGGTTTTGTCGTGGCCGAGCTTTCGCCTCACTCCAGCGCCGAGGAGATTGTCGCCCATCTGCGCTCGATCGGCTCGCAGGAGAACCGCCTTGGCATGCTGCGCTACGGCATCAAGATCGAACGTGCGCTCGGAATCTCGCATGGCGTGCAGAGGCAGATTGCCAAGAAAATCAAGCGCAACCATGAGCGTGCCTTCGAACTATGGCAGTCGGGCATAATGGAAGCGCAGTTCATCGCTTCCGTCACAGCCGATCCGAAGCGGTTTTCTGCTGCGGATGCAAGACGATGGGCGGCGACTTTCGACTCGTGGGATATCGTCGACGGCGTCTCCGATCTCTTTGTCGATACGGATTGCTGGAAGGAGCTGATAGAAGAGTTCGCGGCCGACGAACGCGAGTTCGTTCGACGCACGGCCTTTGCCATGATGGCCTGGTCGGTCGTCCACCGGAAGAAGGAGCCAGAGACGACCTTCCTCGACTTCCTGCCGATCATCGAAGCGCACGCCGCCGATGCCCGTAATTTTGTGAAGAAGGCAGTGAACTGGGCGCTTCGCTCTATCGGCAAGCGGTCGATGAATTTGCACGGCGCTGCCCTTGCCCTGGCACAGAAGCTTGCCGGATCGACCGACAAGACGGCGCGCTGGATCGGCAAGGACGCTGCACGGGAGCTTTCCGATGCCAAGACGCTCGAGCGGCTCGCCAGGAAAGGCTGACCGGAGCCAGATCCGCTTCACCGAGGTGACGCGATCCACGCGCGCCGATTTCGAAAACCTGTTCGAGCAGGCGGGCGGCCCGAAATATTGCTGGTGCATGGCCTGGCGCCACCTCGAAAACCGCGAGCACGCGTCCAACGATGAGCGGAGACGGGCCATGATGGCGCTCATCGAAGCCGGCACGCCGGTCGGTATCGTTGCCCATGCCCAAGGCAACACCGTCGGCTGGTGCTCCGTGGCGCCACGCGAGACCTATCGCAAGCTGTCGCAGGCGCAGGACGACAGCGAGGCGGGCGTCTGGTCGATCGTTTGCTTCTATGTGCTGAGGGCGTCGCGCGGCCGTGGACTGGCAAGCGCCCTGCTCGACGCGGCCATCGATCACGCCTTCGCCAAAGGCGCCAGGACCATCGAGGCCTATCCGGTCGACCAGGCATCGCCGAGCTACCGTTTCATGGGCTTTCGAGAGATGTTCGTGGCCCGCGGATTCCATGAGATCGGCATGGCCGGCTCGCGCCGGCATGTGATGCGGCTCGAACGTTGACGCTGTCGGCGACGGCAGCTTTACTCCTGTCAAATGGAGAGCACACGGTGAGCAATCGTTTCAAATCGACAGCGGCGCTGGCGGCCGTGCTGATTTCCATAGTGGCGGGCAGCGCTTCCGCCGAAACCGCGCGCATATTCTGGAAGGACCTGCGCCCGGCGACCCAGCCCGCTGCCGAAAGTGTCGGATTGCCGATGGTCGCGGCAAAAATGCCTGACCGTGGCGAGACGCTGTCTGTCAATTTGCGAGACAAGGCCATCCAACTGGCGGGCTACGCGCTGCCGCTCGATCGCGACGGCGATCTCGTCTATCAGTTCCTGCTGGTGCCGTGGACAGGGGCGTGCAGCCACATGCCGACGCCGCCGCCCAATCAGATCGTCCTCGTCACGCCCGCCCGCCCCTACAGAATGTCGCAAGCCTATCAGCCGGTTGCCGTGACCGGCGCGCTGGAGCCGGGCATGGAGAAAAGTCAGCTCTTCATCCTCGACGGTGTCAGCGTGATCCAGTCGGGTTACACCGTACGCAAGGCGGAGGTGACGGATGTCGATCTCGTGCCGGACACGATCACGCTACCGGCAAACTCGCCATGGAGTTTCCTCAACAAAAAGAAGAACTAAGCGAAAACTCCTCAGGCCGCGTTGGCGCCCGATTCCTTGTCCAGAACCATGTAGTCGAGCGGCATTTCTGTCGTGTATTTGATCTGTTCCATGGCAAACGACGACGAGACGTCGCGGATCTCGATCTTGGCGATCAGCCGCTTGTAGAAGGCGTCGTAAGCAGCGATGTCGGGCACCACCACGCGCAGGAGATAGTCGACGTCGCCGCTCATCCGGTAGAACTCGACCACTTCCGGAAATTCCTGGATGACCTCCGAAAAGCGCCGCAGCCACTCATGGCTGTGCGAATTGGTGCGGATCGACACGAACACGGTGACACGCACATTGACCTTTTCATGATCGAGGATGGCGACGCGCCGCTTGATGACGCCTTCCTCCTCGAGCTTCTGGATGCGCCGCCAGCAGGGCGTGGTCGACAGTCCGACTTTCTTGGCGACATCGGCGACCGCGAGCGTCGCGTCCTCCTGCAAGAGGCGGAGGATTTTTCTGTCAAGGCGGTCCATTTGGGTGCTCCCACGGGATAGATCAGGAATAGATTGGCTATAGTCCTTCTTATTTGGGCCGATCACAAGAAAGAAATTCTGTCAGATGGCGCAAAAGCGAGTGATTTCTTGCTTACGCGTCAGCCGAGGCGATAGCGGATTTCCGATCTCAGAAACGGCAGCAAATCCATTTCAAACCACGGATTGCGCTTCAGCCAGCCGGTGTTGCGCCACGACGGATGCGGTAGCGGCAGCACTTTCGGGATGGTGGGCGCATCCCAGATGGTGCGCCAATCCATCACCGTCTCGGTCAGCGAGGGCCGGCGCGCGGCGCCCATGTGCCAGGATTGCGCATAGATGCCGATCGTCAGCACCAGATCGATATGCGGCATCAGCGCCATCAGCGGCGCACGCCAGGCCGCTGCACATTCGCGGCGCGGCGGCAGGTCGCCGCCCTTGGCATCCTGGCCGGGAAAGCAAAAGCCCATCGGCACGATGGCGAATTTTGTCGTGTCGTAGAATTCTTCGCTGCTGACGCCCAGCCAGTCCCGCAACCGATCGCCGGAGGCGTCGGTGAACGGCATGCCTGACATATGCACCTTGGTGCCCGGTGCCTGGCTGGCAATCAGGATACGGGCGCTCGACGACGGCCTGAGCACCGGGCGCGGCTCATGCGGCAGCGGCCGGCCGACCGGGTTTTCGACGCAGATTCGGCAGGCGCGCACCCTCGCCGCGAAGTTTTCCAGCTCTTCACTCATGCCTGGGGCCATTCTCAGGCGGCGGCGCTCGGCCGGCTGGAGATCGCCTGATGCCAGCGCAGCACGTTGGCACAGTCTTCCGGCACCTTGATACGCGCCGGCTTCATGAAGTCGATGGCGATCAGCCCGGTGATGTCGGCGATCGAATAGGCGTCGCCGGCAACGAATTCGCGGTTCGCCAGTTCGTCGTCGAGCAGTTTCAGGAATGCAACGGCTTTCGGCTTGTTGGCCTCGCCCCATTCGGGAATTTGCGGGATCTCCCATTCCTTCATCGCCGGATGGACGTGTCGGAACGCGGCGCTGACGCAATTGAGCAAGTTGAGCTCCATCCGTCTCTGCCACATCTCGACCAGCGCTTTGCCGAGCGCGCCGCGGCCGAACAACGCCGGTTCCGGGTGCAGTTCCTCGAAATAGCGGCAGATGGCGACGGATTCGGTGATGATGGTGCCGTCGTCGAGTTCGAGCACCGGCAGGCGCTGCAGCGGGTTGCGCAAACTGACCGGCTGCTCTTTGTGCTCCAGCGCTCCCATGTCGACGGGCACCAGCGGAACCTCAAGCCGCTTTTCAGCGAGAAAGACGCGAACCCGCCGTGGATTGGGCGCCCGGCCGCCGTCGAAGAGTTTCATCCATCCTCCTTTCGCACCGGCCCGACGGCCGGAATCGATTGCCGGAAAGCACGACGCGAAGATTAAAAAAATCTCAGCGCATGGCTTGTGCGTCCGACTGGACGCACCTCGCTCTGTTGCAACACTATAGGGTTGACCATCACCAGAAGCGAAAAATTTCTCGCAAGCCATCGCCGATCGAAGCCAAGCGACCGTGCTTTCTTTCGACCACTTCGTGATCGCGGCTCTCGCGCCAATCGTGCGGCTCGTCGAAAGTGCCGGCCCAGATGCCAGCCTTGCCTGATCGGGCAGCGGCCTCCTCGGTTTCAAAATCGCCATAGGCAACTGCCCAGCCGGCCTCGACTTGGGCGCGGTTGAGATCCTTGCCGCCGGCGTTGCAATCGCCGAGCAGCCGGCGGTATCGGTCGCGCTGCCAGCCGGTGCAGGAGACGGGTTTGCCTGAGATCAGACGCACCAGCGACTGCCGCGCCAGCTTGCCGCAGGGATAGTCGGCGCCGTCCTTGCGGCAGATCTGCGAATATTCTGGCGCATCAATGCCGCGCATGCGGATACGCTCGGTACCGAGCGTGATCGTATCGCCGTCATTGACGACGGCGGCACCCTCAGCCTTGCGCGTCTCGATCCGATCAAGGCGCGCCGCCAGAAGGATCAGCAGACCGAGGACAAGCATGGCCAGTGCGTAGTCCACCAGCCGGCGCCAAAGGCTTCGCGGCCGCGGCGGGACGTATCGCAGTCCCGGCCGCCGCGACCACGAACGGCTCATATGGCAAACCGTTGGTTAATCATTCGAACGTAGCTTAACAATTTGAAACCGCTGCCCGCATAAGTTGAAGTCTCCATGCCCTCGCAACGTTCGACCACAGCGGACAAGTTTATTGTGGACCGCCGGAAACCCCATCGCAACAGCGATGTGGCGCGCGCGGTGCGCAAGACGCGCGACCGTCTTTCGCAGCAGGCCGGAAATCCTGATTTCGACCGGGAGCTTTTGAAACTCCACGCCCGTGCGATGATAGGCGGCGCGATCATAGTTCCGCTTCTCGTCCTGGCGACCGCCGCGACCGGTCTGTTTGCTGGCGTCGGAAAGGCAATTGGCGTCTGGGCGCTTCTTATACTCATCTGCTACGCCATCGTCGTGTTCATGGCGAGGCGCGTCGACCGAACGGAAGCTGCCGAACTCAACCCGCTGCAAACGCACCGTGATTTCCTGATAGGCCATTTCCTTTGCGGCCTGGGCTGGGCCTGGTTTGCCTGGCTCGGTTGCGACACCTGCCAGGTCGACCAGTTCCAGTTGATCAAGGGTGTGGTGCTGCTGCTTGCCATGGCGGCGACGGCGATCACAGCGTCATCGTTGCGCGGTGCGTTGCTGGCGACTTTCGCCGTTCCAGTGGCCGCCTACGCCTATGCCGGCGCCAGGCAGTGGATGCCGGTCGAGTTGATCATGGCCGGGTTGCTGATTGTCGCGCTGCCCTTCTTCGCCTATGTGGCGCGCCGCCTCAATCGCTCGTCCTTGATGCTGCTCTCGTTCCGCTCCGAAAAGGACGCGCTGATTGCCGAATTGGATACGGCGAAATCGATGTCGGACGAAGCGCGCCGACGGGCGGAGGACGCCAACCTGGCAAAGTCGCGGTTTTTGGCCTCGATGAGTCATGAGTTGCGGACGCCGCTCAACGCCATTCTCGGTTTCTCCGAGGTGATGGCGAACGAAGTGCTCGGACCGATGAGCAATCCGACCTATCGCGACTATGCTCGCGACGTCCATGACTCTGGCCAGCACCTGCTCGACCTGATCAACGAAATCCTCGACCTGTCGCGCATCGAAGCGGGCCGCTACCAGCTCAACGAAGAGCCGATGCTGCTGCTTTCCGTCGTCGAGGATTGCTGTCACATGATGGAGCTGAAGGCGCGCAACAAGGACATCCGCATCGTCCAGGATTTCGAAAACGCCTTGCCGCGCCTGTTCGCCGACGAACGCGCGGTGCGCCAGATCGCTCTCAATCTTTTGTCGAACGCCATCAAGTTCACCGGAACTGGCGGCGAGATCCGCGTGCGCGTCGGCTGGACGGCGGGCGGCGGCCAATACTTCTCCGTCAAAGACAATGGGCCCGGCATTCCGGAAGACGAGATTCCAGTCGTGCTGTCCGCCTTCGGCCAGGGCTCCATCGCCATCAAGAGCGCCGAGCAAGGCACCGGGCTTGGCCTGCCGATCGTCCAAAGCCTGCTCGCCATGCATGGCGGCGAGTTCGAACTGCATTCCAAACTGCGCGAAGGCACCGAGGCGATCGCCATCTTTCCGTTGAGCCGGGTGATGGAGGAATTGCCGGCGCTGCCGACCAGGGCCGTTGCTGCGCGCCGGCGATAGACGCTTCCGGCGATAGACGCTTAATGAAGCGCCGCTGCCATGCCCGAGGCGGTGAGCGCAGCGGCTTTGACCAGACCGGCCGCAAGTGCCGCCCCTGCCCCCTCGCCGTGGCTGACGCCGAGATCGAGCACCGGGCGCATGCCGAGCTGCTCGGCGGCCCGAGCATGCGCAGGCTCTGGCGACAGGCTGGCGAGCAGGCAATGGTCGAGCGCAGTGGCGTCGGCGGCATGCAGCGCCGCCGCAGCGGCTGTCGCCACAAATCCATCGAGCAGGACGGGGATCTTCTGTGTCCGGGCGGCGAGGATGGCGCCGGCAATCGCTGCGAGCTCACGGCCGCCAACCCGGCGCAACGCTTCCAGCGGGTCCCTGAGACCTGTGCCGTGGAAGGCTAGCGCGGCATCGACCACTTCCGCCTTGCGCACCCGCATCGATGCATCGGCGCCCGATCCGGATCCGACCCAATCTGCGCCACTGCCGCCGAACAATGCGGCAAGCAAGGCTGCGGCAACGGTGGAATTGCCGACGCCGAGGTCGCCAAGGCAAAGCAGATCGGCGCCGCCGGCGATCGCCTCCATGCCGAAGGCCATGGTGGCGGCACAGCCGCGCTCGTCGAGTGCTGCATCCTCGGTGATGTCGGCGGTTGGAATGTGCAGCGCAAGATCGAACACTTTCAGCCCGAGATCATTGGCGATGCAGATCTGGTTGATCGCCGCACCCCCGGCCGCACAAAGCTCGACGGCGTTAGCCGTGGCAGCGACAGGCCGTGGCGAAATGCCGTGGCGAGCGACGCCGTGATTGCCGGCGAAGATCGCCACCAGGGGCCGGTTCACTGCCGGCGGCGCGCGGCCGCTCCAGGCGGCCAGCCAAGCCGCGATGTCCTCGATGCGGCCGAGCGAACCCTTGGGTTTGTCGGCCTTGGCAAACAGCGCACGGACGCGGGCTTCGGCTGCCGTGTCGGCCCGTGGCAGGGTCGCCAGAAGATTGCGAAAATCGTCGAAGGGCAGCGCGCTGGTCATGTCGTTGATCATCGTTCCCGGAGTTGGTGAGCGGCATAGCCGCCTTGCTCGGCCGGCACAACTGCCTGCCTTGACGCGAAAGCGGCTGCCGGCGGCGCATTCCGGAGGGCTTGCATTGGCGTTGCCGTTACACCATGTGGAGGCGAGACGAGGGATTCCTGACGGAACCCTGAGAGAATAAACATGACGGCCATCGAATCCCCATGCGTGCTGGTCTGTTCGATCGATATGAAAACCGGCTTCTGCTTCGGTTGCGGCCGCACGCGCGAGGAAATCGGCGCCTGGATCGAGATGACCCCTGAAATCCGCCGCAGCGTCATGGCCGAGCTGCCGGCCCGGCTGGAAACGGTTGAGCGCAGACCGCGCCGCGAAACCCGCCGCACCCGCCTCGCGCGCGAACGCGACGCTCTCTCGTGAGCCACATATGAACCGGGTTTTCTGGGTTTTTATGATCCTGATCGGGGTAGGCGTTGTCCTGCTTATGCTTAACGATTCCGCCGGCAGCACATTCGGCGTCGACAATGACGATTTCAGCCGGCTGATCTGGCTTGGCGCCCTGGTCGCGCTCATCGGCGCCGGCCTGCTCAGATCGGGCAGGCCCTTGGGCACGATGGCCCGCAGCCTGGGCACCTGGGCCGCCATCGTGCTCGCACTGATCGCCGGCTACCAGTACCGTTATGAATTGCAGGATTTCGCCAGCCGGGTAACGGCCGGCCTTGTTCCCGGCAGTCCACTGGCGTTGGGCCTTGAGGACGGCCGTGCCACGGTGACCCTGGACAAGGCCGGCAATGGCCATTTCGAAGCGCGCATCCTGGTCAACGGCACGCCGGTCCGGGCTGTGGTCGATACCGGCGCAACCAGCACCGTCTTGACCGCGCAGGACGCGCAAGCGGCCGGCTTCAACCCAGCCGCTCTCAATTTCACCATACCGGTTTCCACCGCCAACGGCATGGCGCGCGCCGCCGCCGTGAGAACCGACGAATTGGCGATCGGCGGGATCGTGCGCAAGGACATGCCGGTCATGATCGCCGCGCCCGGCATGCTCGGCCAGAGCCTGCTCGGCATGAATTTCATCGGCTCACTGTCCGGTTTCGACGTGCGCGGCGACCGCATGATCTTGCGCGATTGAACAGTCAGGCGGCTTCCGCGTCCGTCCCGCTAAAATCGACGGCAGCGAAAGCCGCCTTCAGCACATCCGGTCCGGCGCCGGGCCTTGTCACATCGGTCGAAAGGATCTGCCGGTAACGGCGCGCACCGGGCAGACCGTGGAACAGGCCGACCATGTGACGGGTGACATGGCCAAGCCGCCCGCCCCGCTCAATATGGCGTGCCGCATAATCCGCCATCGCATCGATCAGCGCGGCAAAATCGAACGTTTTGGGCTTCTCGCCGTAAAACGCCGCGTCGACGCCTGCCAGAATGCCCGGCGTATGATAGGCGGCGCGGCCGAGCATGGCGCCGTCGACATGATCAAGGTGGTCAAGCGCCTCTTCAAGAGATTGAATGCCGCCGTTGATGCCGATGAATTTATTTGGTTTTTTGGCGTTCAGCCGATACACCCTGTTGTAGTCGAGCGGCGGGATGTCGCGGTTTTCCTTCGGGCTCAGCCCTTCCAGCCACGCCTTGCGGGCATGCACCCACAGCGCGTCGGCGCCGGCCGCGAAAACCCCGTCCGCCAGCGCATCGAGCGCCGGCTCAGGATCCTGCTCGTCGACGCCGATGCGGCATTTGACGGTGACCGGAATGCCGACAGAAGTCTTCATCGCCGCGACGCAATCGGCGACCAGGTCCGGTGCCTTCATCAGGCAGGCGCCGAACGTACCCGACTGGACGCGGTCGGACGGGCAGCCGACATTGAGGTTGATCTCGTCATAGCCGAACGCTTCGCCAATGCGGGCCGCCTCGGCAAGCTTCTGCGGATCGGAGCCGCCGACCTGCAACGCGACCGGATGTTCCGTATCATCGAAACCAAGCAAGCGCTCGCGGTCGCCATGGATGACCGCGTCGGCGACGACCATCTCGGTGTAGAGCAAGGCCCGGCGCGTCAACTGGCGATGCAGGAACCGGCAATGCCGGTCCGTCCAGTCCATCATAGGCGCTATGGCCAATTTTCTGTATTTACACATAGATTTTAAACCACGAGATTGGGCGGACTGACACTGCCGGCCTCTCTGATATGTGACTCATTTCATTCTTTTTTCAAAGCGTAAGCATCAATGTCACTTCACACCGCTTTTCTGCTCATGGCACAATATAATCGTAGGGCCACCATTCCGCTCGATGAGGTCCGTCGCGATTGCCGAGCCAGACTAACTGTGCGTCGCGAGCAGACGTGCAGCTGACTTCAGATCAGCAGTATCCAAACCCTCAACGAAGCGCTCGAACCGCGGCTGGAGATGCGCCCGGGCGGTTTCGTGTTGTCTGCGATCGATCAGAAGGGTAGCCAGGTCGACCGCGGCGCGCAACTCCCACCCCCACGCGCCCCAACCCTGGCTCATTTCGAGTGACCGGCTGAAGTAGGTTTCAGCCTCGTCGCCAGACTGCACTGACGCCAAAACAAGGCGGCCCTTCACGCGCAGCAACTCCGGCATATAGCAGAGATCTCCGTTTGCCTCGACCGACAGGATCGTGTCGTCGAGCAGTGCGAGGGCCTCCGCGAGCCGGCCCGTGGCGGCAAGGCCTTGAACGAGCGCGACGTTGAGCGGAGTGGTGAGCAGTTCGTAGGGTGCTGCGTGGAGCTCCGCGAGGCTGTGTTGCAGGCTCTCGATTCCCTTTTCCGCATCGCCTCGACGAATGGCCAGTTCTCCCTTGAAGCCTCGTCCTAGCGCCAGATACGGTCCGAGCGAGTGGGGTTCCGCACGCAAGCAGAGACGGTCTATATGCTCGTCCGCGCGGTCGAGATCGCCGACCCAAAGGAACACGGAAACGGCCCAGACAAGAGCGATCGAAAGCGTCAGCGGATGGTTCAGGATCTCGGCGTCCTTGATCGTCAGCAGCGCGCGTTCCACCGCCCGATCCGGATGGCCTTGCAGCCAAAGCGTTCTTGCCAGGATCGCGCCGGCCAGGATTCTCCCGTCGAAGCCGAGATAGTTGGTCGTGGTCCGACCGGAACGCGGCCCGTATCGCAATGCTGCCGCAAGCGAGGTCTGGGCGCGAGCTAGTTCTCCATTGAGGTGAAGCGATATTCCCATCAACGAATGCGCCAATGTCGTGGAGACGGAGTCTTCCAGCGCGCCGGCAATGACGGTACAACGCTCCGCGTAGCGGAGCGCGGTCCTGAAATCTCCCGTACGCAAATGGAACATCTGCAGCGGCCCGAGAACCTGAATCTGGTCGAGCGCATCGCTGCGCTGCTCGGCAATGGAGAAGCTTCTGTTCAGCGCCTCGCGCGCTGCGTCCCTTCCCCCGTGCGTGAACATCAGGGAAACTCCAAGGGCCGCCTGAAGGTGCATCTCCTCGCGTCCGCTGCGCATGGAGTCGTCGAGAGCGAAAATTGCCCGGGAGCTCCAGCGATGGCACTCGGTGAGCAAGGACATCGACAGGAAAAGCGGAGCAGCGGCGGCGGCAAGACGAATGCCGAGCTTGGCATCCCCGTTGGATCCGAAACACCAATCCAGAGCCCCACGCACATTGGCAAGGCCCGCGAGGTGCAGTGATCGTTGCGACGCGCTCAACAACGTAGGCCACTCATTCCCCTTATCCTCCAGCCATCGCAGACAGTAGGTCGCGTGCCGGGCGGCCAGTTCCGTGAGTTCCGCATCCTGGACCTCGAACTGAAGGGCATAAGCCCGCGTCGTATCGAGCAGTCGATATCGCATCGTTGCACCGGCTGGCCTCGCCGCGACCATCGACTTCGCCACAAGACTATCGATGGCGCTGAATACGAGCGCATCGTCCACGGTCGGGCTCGTTACTATTGTCAGCGCGGCATCGATCGAAAAATGACCGACGAAAACGGCAAGCCGGCGAAGCACCAGGCGCTCGAATTCGGACAGAAGCCCGAAGCTCCAGTCCAGAGTAGCCTGAAGTGTCTTCTGGCGCGGCGGTGCGCTGCGCTGTCCCGGCCACATGAGGGCCAGGCGTTCGTCGAGAAGCATCGCGGTCTTCTGCAGGCCGTAGCTCGCAACCCGTCCTGCTGCCAGTTCGATGGCAAGTGGTACGCCATCAAGCTTCCGGCAGATGTGCGCCACGACCCCCGCATCCGAATCGTCGAGGTCAAGACGAGCACCGCTTGCTGCTGCGCGCTCCAAGAACAGCTCGGTCGCAGGGAACGCCTGCGCGACTGCCGCGGTGGGTTCCAGATCGTCCGGCGGGTAAGCAAGCGGCGCCAGCTTGGAGACGTGCTCGCCTTCGACCTGGAGAGCCTCCCGGCTCGTCGCCAAGATGTGGGCATGCGGCGCGGAAGCGAAGATACGGGCGGCCAGGTCTGCCGCCGCGTCTATGACATGCTCGCAGGTATCCAGGATCAGGAGGATTCTCTTGTCAGCCAGGTATGTGATGAGAGCGGACGTGGCGTCGTCAGACTGAAGCGACAGGCCCAGCATCGAGGCTACAGTCGGCGCAACCAGGTTGGGATCATTCAGCGCGCCAAGATCGACGAAATGCACAGCGCCGGCAAACGCATCGACGACGTGATGCCCGGCCGCCACTGCAACGGTGGTCTTGCCGACCCCACCCGTGCCGACGATCGTGACGAAGCGCGCGGCCGCCAGCTCCGCGGAAAGTGCGGCCGTGTCGTCGGTTCGCCCAACCATGCGAGCTAGTCGGCTCGGGAGGTTGGCCTGCGGGTAGCTGGCGGCAGCCTCGCTTCGCGCATCGTTGCGACCACCCGATCGCGAGACCGACGCCACGAAGCAATAGCCCCGGCCCTTCAAGGTAGCGATGTAGCGCGCGCCGTCCTTGCCGTCGCCCAACGCCTTTCTGAGATTGGCCATGTGAAACCGCAGACTACCCTCCTCGACGGTGACGTCGGGCCAGACGTCCGCCAATAAATCCCTCTTGCTGATCACCTCGTTGGAGCGGGCAGCCAAAGTAGCCAGGATATCGAAAGCGCGCCCGCCCAGATCGACGGTGGTGCCTTGCCGCAAGAGCAGCCGTTCGCGGACGGCAAGCGTAAAGGGACCAAATGATATCGTGTCGGTTGCAGGCCCTGTCATGACACTCCCTTCGCAGCCTGCTCATGCAGGCGACCACTCACCTATCAGAACAACAAAAGTGGGGGCTTCGCTGCAAGCTGCATTCGCCGACGAGCGCTAACGTTGCATCATAATGCATAACGGGCGCTTCGGGCGATCTCCTTCTATGTGTCGAAAGCAGCAAGAACCTCTCTGCCGACGGACCCAAGGAAAACGACCATGCCCGCATCATCGCCATCGCTCACGCGACGAAGCCTGCTTGCCGCATCAGCGGCCACAGGCGCCTTGAGCCTGCTTCCAGCAATGGCGCGCGCGAGCGTCGATAGTGAAGCCGTCCGTCCCTTCCGCGCCGGCATTCCGGAGGAGACAATCGTTGATCTCCGCCGACGTCTGGCAACGACGCGCTGGCCCTTGCGGGAAACAGTTACGGATCAGTCCCAAGGCGTGCAGCTCGCAAAGCTCCAGGATCTCCTTCGATACTGGATGACTGATTACAACTGGCGGAAGGTCGAGGCGAAGCTCAATGCTCTGCCTATGTTCGTCACCGAAATCGACGGCCTCGCTATCCACTTCATCCACGTCCGGTCCCGCCATGAGAATGCTATGCCGATGATCATGACGCATGGCTGGCCCGGTTCGATCTTGGAATTCATGAAGGTCGTCGGTCCGCTGACAGATCCCACGGCCCATGGCGGCGCGGCGGAAGACGCATTCCATCTCGTCGTGCCGTCGATACCTGGCTTCGGCTTCTCCGGGAAACCGAAGGAGGCTGGCTGGGGCTCAGACCATATCGGCCGCGCCTGGGGCGTGCTGATGAGACGGCTGGGTTACGACCGCTACGTCTCGCAGGGTGGCGACTGCGGTTCGGTCATCTCCCATCGCATGGCGCTGCAGAAGGTGCCTGGGCTCATTGGCATACACGTCAACATGCCGGGGACCGTGCCGCCGGAAATTGCATCGGTGCTGGCGGCCGGCGGGCCGATGCCGAGCGGACTGACCGAGAAGGAAAGTGCGGCATTCGATGCGCTCGACACCTTCTACAAGGACAGTTCCGGCTATGCCGCCATGATGGTGACGCGGCCACAGACCATCGGCTACTCCCTGGTGGATTCACCTGTGGGTCTTGCCGCCTGGATCTACGAAAAGTTCGCGCAGTGGACCTATAGCGGTGGCGACCCCGAGCGGGTTCTGACCAAGGACGAGATGCTCGACGACATCTCGCTCTACTGGCTCACTGAATCCGGAACCTCCGCGGCGCAGATCTACTGGGAAGACCACTCCAACAATTTCAATGCCGTGGACATTGCCGATCTTCCGGTCGCCGTGACGGTATTCCCCGGCGAAATCTACTGCGCGCCGCGAAGCTGGGCCGAGCGCTGCTACCACAACCTCATCTATTTCCATGAGGCCAAGGCCGGCGGGCATTTCGCTGCCTGGGAACAGCCGGAAATCTTCACGCAGGAGGTCCGTGCAGCTTTCAAATCGCTGCGCTGATCGAAGATTCCGATGTCATACAGGATGCATGCCATGAGTACCCAAGCAAAACGACTCTACACAGCGAAGGTGCACACAACGGGCGGCCGGGAGGGCGGCTCACGCAGTTCCGACGGCAGGCTGGACATCAGGCTCTCGACGCCCGGCGGCGCGGGCAGCGGCACCAATCCCGAACAGCTTTTTGCTGCCGGTTGGTCGGCATGTTTCGAGGGCGCGATGGCGATCGCCGCGCGCAAAATGAACGTCGTGCTGCCAGCAGACCTTTCGATCGATGCGGAGGTTGATCTCAACAGCTGCGACGGCACCTTCTTTCTCAGCGCCCGGCTCAATGTGAGCCTGCCAGGGATGGATCGCAACGACGCCCGGGCCGTTGTCGATGCTGCTCATCAGACCTGTCCCTACTCGAAGGCCACGCGCGGCAACATCGAAGTCGAAATTAACCTGATCTAGTCCCTCGGTTTCGGCACTGCCGCGACTGCCCTGGAAACATGAACAAAGTAGTAGTCCCATGAACGCAATCAAAATTCCGGAAGTCGTCGACCATCATCGCCGACGCCTGTTCGGCATCGCGGCCGCGACCGTGGCGTTGGCTCAGTTAGGAGCGGTCCGAACCTCCACTGCTCAGGGCGGGACGCAGACGACATTAGCCGGCGGGACAGCATCGCGAAACTCATTCGCATCGCTGAAGCAGATCGAGGCTGGTCTGCTCACCGTCGGGTATGCCGAGGACGGCCCGGCGGATGGGCCACCCGTCATACTGCTGCACGGCTGGCCCTACGACATCTACAGCTATGTCGATGTCGCGCCGCTGCTTGCAGGAGCCGGCTATCGGGTCATCATGCCCTATCTGCGCGGCTACGGCACGACGCGGTTCCTGTCGGATGCCACTCTTCGCAACGGCCAGCAGGCTGCGCTGGCGGTCGATATCATCGACCTGATGGATGCCCTGGGCGTCGAAAAAGCGATCGTCGCCGGCTACGACTGGGGCGCGAGGACGGCAAATATCCTTGCCGCGCTCTGGCCGGAGCGCTGCAAGGCCATGGTTTCGGTCAGCGGCTATCTGATCGGCAGCCAGGCGGCCAACAAGGCGCCGCTACCGCCACAGGCCGAACTGCAATGGTGGTATCAGTTCTATTTCGCGACCGATCGTGGCCGTGCCGGCTATGCGCAATACACGGACGACTTCGCCAAACTGATCTGGCGGCTCGCCTCGCCGCGCTGGAACTTCGACGATGCGACCTTCGCCAGAAGCGCCGCTGCGTTCAAAAACCCCGACCACGTCGACATCGTCCTCCACAACTACCGTTGGCGGCTCGGCCTTGCTGAAGGCGAGCGCCGCTATGACGAACTGGAGGAAAAGCTTGCCAAGCGCCCGGAGATAGACGTGCCAACGATCACGCTGGAGGGCGACGCGAATGGTGCGCCACATCCCGATCCCGACGCCTATGCGAAGAAATTCTCCGGCAAGTACGAGCATCGGCTGATCACCGGCGGCATCGGGCATGACCTGCCGCAGGAGGCGCCTGATGCCTTCGCCACGGCCATCATCGATGTCGACAAGTTCTGAATGCGGATGGAGCGAGCGCATGAGACGCAATCTTGCAATTGCAGCCGTCATCGCCGTGTCGATCGCTTTCGCTATCGGCTGCGTTGAGATCGACAGCGTTCGAGCTAAGAACGCGGAGGAAGCCTCGCCGATCTATGGTGTGACGATCCCGGACGAATACCGCAAATGGGAGTTCATCGCGCCGGCCTTGGAAGGCGATCCACTCAACGAACTTCGTGCTGTCATGGGAAATACAGTAGCGATGGATGCGTATCGAGATAGCACGCTCCCGTTCCCGGACGGTACCGTCTTGGTCAAGCTCGCGTGGAAGCGAATGCAGTCGGCCGACTTCGAACCTGCATCGGTTCCTGGCGCGGCCACAACGGTGCAGGTCATGGTCAAGATTCGAAGAAATACGCCTCGAGCGGCGGCTGGGGTTTTGGCCGGTTCATTAATGGCAAGCCGGCCGACGTAGCACAGCACGAAACATGCTTCGCCTGCCACGAGGCGCGTGTCCAGGGACACGACTACGTCTTTACCCGCTACGCGCCGTAACTCGGTTCCCCACGCAGAGAAACGCCGGGGCGAGTGTGCGGCATCCCCGCCCCTTACCCTGCGCTCGGCGCAGTGAAGACCCACCAACAACGAAAGGATGATCAGATGAAAATCTTGCTCGCAGGCCTCGCAATGATCGCGGCCACGTTCGGCAACGCTGTGGCGCAGCCCGACAAACCCACCATCGTCCTGGTTCACGGCGCCTTCGCCGACTCTTCGAGTTGGAACGGTGTCGTTGAGATTCTTGAGAAGGATGGCTTTTCCGTCGTGGCGGCAGCCAATCCGTTGCGAGGCGTCAGAAGCGACGGAGACTATGTCGCCGGTGTGCTTGCCTCGATAGAAGCGCCAGTCGTTCTCGTCGGCCACTCCTATGGCGGGTCGGTGATCAGCGATGCGGCCGGAGGTCATGCCAATGTGAAGGCGCTGGTCTATGTCGCCGCGTTTGCGCCAGAGGTGGGCGAAACGGCTGCCAAAATTGCCGGAAAGTTTGAAGGCAGCACACTTGGTCCCACACTTGCTCCCCCGGTCGCGCTGCCAGGCGGTGGAAAGGATTTATACATCCAGCAGGATAAGTTCCACGATCAGTTCGCGGCAGACGTCTCCGATGCCGAGGGGAGGCTGATGGCCGCAACGCAGCGGCCGATCACGGAAGCGGCCCTCAACGAAGCCCAGACCAAGGCTGGCTGGAAGAATATCCCAAGCTGGTTCATCTACGGCGACGCGGACAAGAACATCCCGCCGCGAGCATCTGCCTACATGGCTGAACGGGCTCACGCCCGCGAAACGGTCGCAATCAAGGGCGCTTCGCACGTAGTGATGGTGTCGAACCCTGAACCCGTAGCGCGGCTGATTGAGAATGCTGCGACGGAGATATCGCGATGAAAGCCATTGTCATGAACCGCACCGGGGAACCGGATATGCTCGAATTCGTCGAGCGCTCCGAAACTGCTCCCGCGAGCGGGCAAGTTCTGGTCAAGGTCACCGCAGTGGGCGTGAACTTCATGGACATCGGCGTCCGAAAGGGCATGGCCTGGAGGGAGATATCCGATCCAAAGGTTCTGGGCGTGGAGGGTGCCGGACGGGTGCTCGCCGTGGGCGATGGAGTAGAGCATTTCCGGCCCGGGCAACGGGTTGCGTGGGTATACGCGCCGGGGAGCTATGCGGAGCGTATCACTCTTTCGGCGGACGCGCTCGTGCCGCTTCCGGACGGGATCGATGATCGCACGGCCGCTTCCGTGATGATGCAGGGGCTGACTGCCAGCCACTTCGCCACCGACTTCTATCCCGTCCAGCCCGGCGACGTGGCGCTGGTCCATGCGGTTGCAGGCGGCGTCGGATTGCTGCTCACCCAGATCATAAAGCTGAGAGGCGGGCACGTGATCGGCCGCGTCTCGTCCGCAGACAAGATCGCCGTCGCAGGAGAGGTCGGAGCAGACCATGTGATCGTGGACACCGAGGGGCGATTCGCCGAGGAAGTCGTTCGCCTGTCCGGCGGTGAAGGCGTCCATGTCGTCTATGACGGTTCCGGCCCGAAGACCTTTCAGGCTTCGCTCGACTCCCTGCGCCGCTCCGGCACCTTCTGCTGGTACGGCCCGGTGCTGGGCGGTCCCGGACCGCTCGACATCATGAGCCTGCCGAAAAGCATCAAAATAGGCTACGCAAGGTTCTTCGATCATATCCACACGCCGGCACTGCTTCGCGCCCGCATCGGCCAACTCTTCGACTGGATCGTGAAGGGAGACTTGAAGACCCGGATCGGCCGCGTTTACCCGCTCGCCGAAGCAGCATGCGCACATGCCGATATGGAAAGCCGCGCCACGACGGGAAAGCTTCTGCTCATCCCCTGAGCCATCCGGCCTTCCTCACGATACGGTTCTCGGGAGGCGTCCCTCTAAGCGGGCAATCACCTCGCTGGGTGAGCCCGGCAGACTTGCCGGGCTCACGTGTGATAGCTATTGAGGAGTAGAAGCAAGAGATTCGGGTGTCGGGCCGCACCGAATCATGTTGTATTCCAGCTTCATTGTCTCATTGCTCGGAGGTTGTGGGATTCCCTGAAGTAGCTTGGTTCTCTGTTCCATACTGCCCAACAGCGCATTCCCGAGATCGAGCGCCCTCATTGCCTGGACACTGCTATAATATGTGATCAACCTCTTCGCCGAATCGCTCTCGCCTCTTTCGAACATTCCTTCGGCCGACTGCTCCACCCAAGCTTGATCGTCGATCATATGGTTCTCGAACGCGGTGAGCGTTCCGACTACCTCGTCGTAAAACTCATCTTGTCGGCTGCATGTGTAATACAGAAGGCGCTTGTAGAGGTGGAATGCGTACTCGGTGGCCTCTTGCTGCGCATATTCCGCTGTGAGGTACTTGGAGGCTGCCCCCTTCGTCATATAGCGGTGCCAGCGGTATTCCGCGGGAATTTCGCCCACACCAATTCGCCAAGGAATGAACGGAGCTGTGACGGAACTGGTGGGCGCCACCCACAGAAGCTGCATTTCGTTGCGTACACCCTCCTTCAACTGCGCAACCTGACCGTAGCCAGCCGCGTCGTCTGAAATGACTGGATCGCGGACGGCATCCATGAACTCCCTGAGCGTGACTTTTGCCCCGAGGTTTTGAAGCTTCGACTCCATGTACTCCACCCCAGGTGAACGCATCGGGGCGGTTTGGTCACCATACACTTTATGAACATCAAATGGCTGGCCAGGCTCATACCATCCTTGCTCTGTCGCGAAGGAGATTAAGTTGGCCGAGCCCATGAAATCCTGATTGGTTTGATAATCCAGCGGGATTTCCCCAATATAGCCGGGATAGGACATTCTGACGTCATCCGGCCCCAGTCGTTCAGCAACCCACAAACCCTTCCCTCCGCTGAAGTTTATTACGACCCATCCTTCGTTCGCGTCTGCAATTAGGTGAGAATTGCCGCCGTAGTCGGAATAGCCGTATTGGTTGATCAGATCACCAATCACTTGCACCGCTTCACGCGCCGTCTTGGCACGCTCAAGGGCGATGCGTGCCAAATCACTATACTGAGGGCCCTTATGAGGATTAGGCGTCATGGCAATCAGTTCTTTTCGCGAGGGCGACCAGATGTCTCGCACCGCGACGCCATACTCATTAAGTCCGCCATTCGTCAGTGGCGGCGGAAATCCTTCGTAATCTGAGTAGTCCATTGAAATAAACGATGCCGTCTCCCCGACTTGAGGGATTTCCATCATCTCCCCAGGCATGACGGCTTCCTTGGTGACGCCGACAGAAATAGTCTCGCCTGGCGCGTGCTTCTTGCGAGGTTCTATTCTCAGCCAATGGCTAGAGACCTCCTCGCCAGTACCGCCCAAAAACACGCTTCCGTCAGCTGTACGGTTCTTCCCAACATAAAGGCCGTAACTTGCTTCGGATACTTGACAAAAAACGAAGGTTGCCGCCACTGCGCCTGCAAAAGCAGCTAAGTGTCGGTGAAGTATTGAGATCGACATTATTCCTCCGATAGACTGAGTAATCATCAGTCGCATCCAGCTTACTGCCTTAGGCGTGATCGCAGATACGACTGGTCGTCAGTCTGTGCGGGGGAGGCGCCAAGGCACAACGCAGCACGATTGGTTGACTTTGCGCTAGTTGCAGCCAAGATGCGCAAAATCAGCAATTTTGAGAGCCGATGGAAACCCAACTGGCGGCGAATCTGCGGCTACTTTGCTCGACACATCGATCCGTGTCGGAAGTCTGCCGTAGGCTTGGATTCAATCGGCAGCAGTTCGCCCGTTACCTTACTGGGGAAACGCAGCCTTCCCATCATAATCTCCGTCGCATTGCTTCTGCTTTCGGGGTGACTATTGATGAACTTTTGCGCCCTGCAAGCGATTTCGAGGCGTCGGTGCGCTCGAAAGGCCTCTCGACGCAAGTTGGTCTTGCCAAGATGATCGACCGTGCGTTTCCGGGGGACATTCAAAAACTCCGGCCGCTGCTCGGATACTACCACATGCACTTCCTCGTTCCGCACTCGTCCGGAACGATCACCAGGTCGCTGATCCATATTTACGAACGGGATGGTAAGGTCTGCTCCAAGACGATTGAGCGCTCAGGGCCAGATGAGATAGTCCAACGTCTTTCAAAATACGAAGGGCTTCTTAGCTATCTCGGAAACTGCATTTTTCTTCTCGAATTCGAGACGCTATCATGCGATTCGATTGTGGAGTCGATGCTTTTTCCTTCCTATCGGAGGAAGCTGGATGTCCTGACGGGCCTCACCTTCGGGGTGACATCACAGGTCCATCGTCAGCCCTTTGCATCCCCGATAGCTTGGAAATATCTTGGCAATGTGGTCGACATAAAGGAACAGCTCCGGGCCTGCGCCAGGTTTCCAAAAGAAGATAGGCGCATCGACCCGCGCATTCGAAAGTACCTGGAATCTGCCGGCTCGATGGGAACACTGAGCTCAACTCCTTTCTGAAACATCTTAGTAGTTCCACAGCGATACGCCGCTGATGCAAGGCGCCCAGGTGACGTTGCCCAGTTTCTGAGTTCGTTTCCGGCGTTGGTTTTGCCCTGCTGGGCGGGTGAAGCGACGGGCGCTGGCGCCGAGCCGTTGGCGTAGAACAGCTCGAGCTACCGACTCAGACACACCCGAGCCGGTAGGAGAACGCTCTCAGCCGGATTTGCGACCGGCCGCCTCGCCGAAATATTCGAGAAGGATGTCGATCAGGACCCGCACCTTGCGGGAAGGGAATGCCCCCGGCGGGCGTACGACGAACATGCCGAGCTCAGGGGTTGTATATCTCTCCAGCAGCGGCACGAGACTGCCCGCTGCGATATGCGTTTCGGTTAGAAAGTCCGGCAGCGCGGCCACTCCCACACCCGCCAAAGCAGCGGCCAGCACGGCCTCTCCGTTTCGGCGGTAAAGCGCCCGCGCGGGCGCACTGTGACGGTTTTGTCGCCATCCAGGATTGGCCAGACCTCACCCTTCCTGGTCACGGCCTGATGACGCGTCAGGTCCGTCAAGGTCTGTGGCGTGCCGTGGGCTGCGATATAGCCAGGGCTGGCAACGAGTCGCGCCCGGAATGCGCGGATCCGCCGGGTGATAAGGCTTGAGTCGCGAAGCATCCCGAGCCGTATGGAGCAATCGAAGCCTTCACCGACGAGGTCGACGAAGCGATCGCTGTAGGACGTGTCGAGATGCAGCAAGGGGTGACGGCGCGCCAGCTCGGCAAATATCGGGGGCAGCCTTGTTATGCCGAATGACAGAGGCGCGGCGATGCGCAGCAAGCCACGCACCTCGCCTTCCGGCGAAAGTGTCTCCTGTGCGGCTTCCAATTCGGCGACGACGCGCATGGCGTGCTCGCGGAAGGCTGCGCCGGCTTCAGTAAGAGCTGAGCCGCGCGTGGTGCGGGAAAGCAGTTGGGCGCCAAGCGCTTCTTCCAGCCGGGTCAGACGCCGGCTGACGATCGACTTGGCCAGCCCCAACCGGCGCGCCGCGGGGGCGACGCCACCCGCATCCGCCACCTCTACGAAGGACCGCAAATCTTCCAGATCCATGGCGTTCCTATTTTGGCAACTCAGAAACCAGATTATTGCGGCTAGTAGGGCGAATTGTGGAACGCTAACACGTCTTTCGACTGACTACCATCCGTTCGGAGGCCTTGGAAGCCGCCACCATTGAAATCGAAAAGCTGGCCGCATGACGCGGTCCTGATCAAGAAGGAAGACAATCGAATGAGCACGAGTTCACTCACGACAGCGGCCGTTCCGGCCGGAAAGGTCAAAATCGCTGCCCGGGTGCTGGGCGGTCTCGCCGCTGCCGCATTCCTGGCGGCCGGCGGGGCGAAGCTTGCGGGCGTGCCGATGATGGTCGGCATTTACGAGCAGATCGGCATCGGTCAGTGGTTCCGGATCGTCACCGGCGTCGTGGAAGTCGCCGGCGCCATCGGCCTGCTTTTTCCGGCGACCGCGGGACTGGGCGGGCTTCTGCTCGCCGTCACCATGGCATGCGGCGTGATGACCCATCTCTTCGTCATCGGCGGCAGCGCGGTTCCGGCCCTTGTGCTGATGGTCATCACCGGCACGGTCGCCTGGCTGCATCGGGCGGGCATTGCCGGCGTGCTGAACAGCTTGAAACAAATCTGAAAACAGGAGCAATACCGATGGCACATCCTGCTTTAAAAAACGCGTCACCGATACCAAGACGCATTGTGCAACAGACGCGCGGCCACGGCCAAGGGTTCATCACCCGGCTGATGAGTCCTAGCGACCTCGGACTGGCCCTGAAGCCATTCGTCTTTCTCGATATCTTCGATGCGGACCGGGCAATGCTTCAGGCAGTGGAGAGAAGCGGCGGGATGCCGATCCATCCCCACTCCGGCGTCGCCACGGTGACAGTCATCACCGAGGGTCACGCGCGCTATGATGATCCGGCCATCGGCGCCGGCGAGATCGCCTATGGCGGCGTCGAATGGATGCGCGCCGGCGGCGGCGTCTGGCACGGCAAGGAGATGACGGCGGGAGACGTCTCGCGCATGCAGGGTTTTCAGCTCTGGCTGGCGCTGCCGCCCGAACTGGAAAACGGGCCCGCCGAAAGCCGCTATATCGATGCCGGCGACATGCCCTATGCCTGGCCTGCCCATATCATCGTTGGCAAGTACGGAGACGTCCGGAGCCCCGTGCCGGCGCCGGATGGCATCAACTATCTGCTGGTGACCTTGCGGCCCGGTGAAAGCTGGAGCTATGAGCCGCCGGCGGGCCACAGCGTCGGCTGGCTGGCGCTCGCCAAAGGAGCGCTGGATGCGGGCTCGACGATCAGCGCAGGCGAGATGGCGATCTTCGAGAATGGCGAGGCGCCGATTTCCCTGCAAGCATCAGGTGACGAAGACGCCGTTTTCGTCCTGGGTTCGGCGGTGCCGCACCGGCATCCGCTCCATCTCGGTCATTATTCCGTCCACACTTCTGCCGAAGCGCTTGCGGCGGGCGAACGCCGCATTGCCGAGCTGGGGCAAAAACTGAAAGAGGCAGGCGACCGGCAAACGCCATCAGGGTCGGTTCCGGTGTTTCGATGACGGGAATGGTCGGCAAAATCCGGGAATGGCAGCATGGCAAAACATTCTGAAACATACCGGGCTTTCGGCACGATAGTGCCGATCTGAGGCTGGATTGGCATCCATTCGGGCAGGCCGGCTTGTATGGTGATGGCCACCAGACTCGCCGGCCTGCCTTTTTCTTTTGGCAGCTGGAGGACTGTATCGCGCGGGATACGAAAGGCAGGAGCATGAACTTCATCGACGTGGATTCTCCGACTTCCCCGGAAGCGTTTTGGCAGGAGGTGCGGGCGGCCTATCCGCGGCAGGAGCCGCTCTTGAACCTGAACAATGCCGCAGTCAGCCCACCGCCACTGGAGGTCGAGCAAGCGGTCGTCGACGCCTACCGGCTGATCAGCCGCAATCCCGACGTCAATATGTGGAGCAAGCTCGACGCCGCGCTGCCGGACATCAAGGCGCAACTTGCGCAGCTGATCGACTGCGCGCCTAGCGAAATCGCGCTTAATCGCAACTCGTCGGAGGGTCTGTCGACGGCGATTTTCGGCATTCCGCTTCAGCCGGGCGATGAGGTGCTGATTTCGCCCTGGGATTACCCCAGCGCACGCGCCGGCTGGTTTCAACGCCGGGAACGCGAGGGTGTCCAGCCGGTCGTCTGTCAATTCGGCCTCCTCGACGACGACGATGCGATCATCAAAACCTATTCGCGCGCGATCACGCCGCGCACGCGGGTCATGCTGTTTACCCATATGTATCATTGGAACGGCCGTCTCCTGCCGGTCGAGCGCCTGTGCGCGCTGGCGCGCGCGCATGACATCATTACCGTGGTCGACGGCGCACAAACCTTCGCCCAGATGCCGGTCAGCTTCCGCAATCTCGGCTGCGACATCTTCATTACGAGCCTGCACAAATGGCTCGGCGCTCCGGTAGGCAACGGCATGCTGGTCGTCAGGGAAGGCCTGATCGACGACACCTGGCCGCTGCTTGCGCCCTTCGATCCGCCGCCGCTCAGGATCGACAAGTTCGATCACTGGAGCCTTGGCACCTATAATTCGGCCATACAGGCGGGCATCATGCCGGCGATCCGCCTGCATCGCCGGATCGGCGTCGAGAGGATCCAGCGGCGCCTCAGCGAACTCACGCGGTACTGGATCGAGCGCGCACGCGACATTCCGGGCTTTCGCCTGCATACGCCGCTTGATGCCGGGTCCCTTGATGCCGAGCCAGTTGATGCCGGACCCTTGGGCGCCGTGGCGCTCTTTTCCATCGACGGCGTCGATTCGCGGCTGCTCGAGCGCGTGCTGCGTGAGCAGCACCGGGTCCATGTCAAATATCGCCGGGTCGAGGATATCGCCGGGATGCGCGTTTCCCCGCACATCTACATGCACAAGGACGAACTCGATGTGTTTGTCGATGCGCTGCAAGCGACCGTCAGCAGCTGCGGAGCGCGCGCGAAGGATATACTTGCCTGATCCCGCCGACAAAGCGGCCGGCCGACACCGCCAATCTCGGGACGCATTGAACCAGGACCTGGGAACCAGGACCTGGCCACCTGCTCGCAGGCATGCGGGCTAGCCTGCGACCTTGATGAGCGCCCGCTCGATGGCTGCAAGGAAGAGGTCGACATGCTCGGCCTGGCAAACGAGCGGCGGTCGCACTTTGAGCGAATCCTCGTTGGCCCCTGTCGTGCTGACAAGGACGCCGTCGTCGCGCAGTGCGTTCACGACATCCAGCGCCATTGCCCGCCGGCTTGCCGCCGGGGCACCCTCACGCCCGATGTCGATGCCAAAGAACAGACCGGCGTTTCGGATAGCGCGAACTCCATATGGCTGCTGTGCGATTTTCTCCAGCCCGGCTCGGAGGCGCTGGCTCATGGCAAGCGCTTTCTGGGGGATCTGGTCGCGCTGCAGGATCGCCAGCACGGCGTCGGCGGTCGCTATGCCAACCGTATTTCCGGCGAACGTGTTGGAGTAGCGAGCGGTTGCGCCAAATTGCTCCATCGGTGCTTTGCGACCAACGACCGCGCCAATTGGAAATCCGTTGCCCATCGGCTTGCCGAGGGTAGCGAGATCGGGAACGATCCCGTGCCGTTCAAAGCCCCACATATGAGCGCCGGTTCGCCCAAAACCCGGCTGAACTTCGTCGGCGATGACGAGACCACCTGCCTCTCGCACCGCCGCAACTCCACCGGCGATGAAGCCGGGGGGATCGACCCATACGCCATCGCTGGAAAAAATACTGTCGATGAGCAGGGCCGCAACGCCGATGCCACGACGGTTCAGATCTACGATGGCCGCGCGTACTTGCGCCTCGAAAAAGTCCGCAGCCTGGGATTCCGGCACACCCGCCGGCCCAGGCAGGGAGACCATGCGCACGAATGGGCTGAGCTTGACGGCGTCGCCCAGGTTCGGGGAAACCGCGGCGACAGCCGCGCTGGTGCCGTGATAGGCGTAGGTCGAGACGATCACGCCTTCATTGCCGCTCGCAAATCGCGCGATACGCAGGGCCAGATCGTTGGATTCACTCCCCGTGCAGGTAAAAACCACCCGGTCGAGCTCGCTTGGGAAAGTGTCGACCAGTCGCTCGGCATAGTCGATAAGTTTTGGCTCGAGATAGCGCGTGTTGGCGCTTATCCGGCCCGCCTGTTCAGCCATTGCGGCGTTTACTTCTGGGTGGCAATGGCCGAGCGACGGCACGTTGTTGTAGAAATCAAGATAGGCACGCCCGTCAGGGTCGTAGAGCCACATGCCTTCGCCGCGAACGAAGTGCACGGGCCGGCGGTACTGAAGCCGATAGGAGGCCCCAAGTACTTCGTCACGGCGAGCAATGAGCTCGGACTCGCGCCTCGGAAGATCGGATTCGCCGGGCCTGTAGCGATTAGGCATGAGATCTGTGGACATGTGCTGCTGCCTATCTGAAAGAGTACCTTGATCAATTCGCGGTTCGTCTTTTGGCTACCGTGCCGGTCGAGCGAACCGAGATGCGTTACGGCTGAAACGACGACATTGCCGCCAGGACGGCTGCCTCGCCCGATGCGACACCAAGAGGCGCCAGGATGGAAAGTCCGTGCTCGGCACGCGAGACATTCTTTTTGATGTATTGGGCATCGGCCGGAAAAAGGTGGGACCGCCAGTAGTTGACCAGGATCAACGCGCTTTGTCGCGCCCGCATCAGTCCGACGAGCAGTTTTGCTTCCAGCGCCGAAAGTGCAATGACGGAGGCGTAGCCGGCAATAAGATGCTCGGCTCCACCCAAAGGAAGTGTCGAATCCCCTACGACGTGACTTGCTGCGATCGCCAGGTCCTGGATCCTGGGGCTCCAGCAGCCGTCGCCGAAATCGATAAAACCCACTCCCTGGCCAGTCACCATCATGTTGAACGGGCTAGGATCATTATGAGTTACCTGCCACGCCACATCAGAGATTTGTGGCTCAACGAACTCCGCATACTCCGCCATCGCGACGCGTACGTTATCGGCAACGCTCCCGGATGGCAGGTATTGCTCCAGTTCCATCAACCTCGGCCAGCAACCGACATGCCAAAGAACGGGACGGTGGGCCGCCGGCACACTGACCAGCTCAAGAGCCAGGTCCAGCCGGGCGAGAGCGCTGCCGGTTCGAAAATGCAGGTCGGGAGTGGGCGTCGCCTGGTGCAGCGGAATGCCCTCGATCCGGGTCTGCAAGTACCCGCATGTCCCCTCTTGCTCGAACATCCCCTCTTGCTCGAACATCAACGCGCCGCTGGTCGTGCGGAGCACTTCGGGTGCGACGAAGCCGGTGAACCCTTGCAATCCGGCCAAGGCGGCGGTTTGAAAACGAAAGCTGTCGACCGCCTCCGCTGTTGCCGACGTCTTCAGGATCAACCGGCGGCCGTCCGGCAGGTTGACGTCAACGGTGCGCTCAACCTCGGAGGACAATGTCGCGATCGATCCCGTCAATCCGTAGTGGCGCTTCAGCAGTGCCGCCGACATGTCCGGTTCGGAAGCGCCCGGCCGCATCGCCAGGCTTGCGGCGGCAGCGCGAAAATAAGCTTCGGTTGAAGCTGCCGCGTAAGCCAGATGGTCGCTTCCTGCCGTCATGGAGCCATCGAGCTGACCAGCTTCTTCATCGGGGACCGGATCACCATAAGCGCCCAATTCGAAAGATCCTCGCCTGTTGGGGAACCGTTGTCCTTCATGCTTCGACAGATGGAGCGCTCCAGCGACGACGCCCTGCAGTTCCATTTCTCGCGATGTTGAGACGCCGCCGCTGGCCGCCCCTCGAAAATTGGCGCAGTGCTGTGCGGGGCTCCGGCCTCCTCGCCCTCAGAGTCCGAAAACGCCTGGCAGCTGCGTCACATCGCGGATTTCGGTGTATTCGTAAAAGGGGTTGGCCGGCTCATGGCCGCGATTGACCCAGACCTTGCTCTTGATCCCCAGATCATAGGCAGACATCAGGTCGTGGCGGAATGACGAGGACACATGCGTGATATCCTCCGGGCCGCAGCCCAGCGCGTCGAACATGTACTCGAACGCCTTGAAATGCGGCTTGTAGGCACCCGCCTCTTCAGCGGTCAAGACGGCATGAAACGGCGCACCGAGCTTTGCCACGTTCGACGGAATCTGGGCCACCATGGAGTTCGTCAGGGTGACCAACGGAATTTCCCTGGCCAGCTTGGCCAATCCCTCGGGAACGTCCGGATGCGGCCCCCAAGTCGGGATGCGGTTGTAGATCGTTTCGGCGTCTTCGGCACGGAACGCGACGCTGTTGCGGCGGCAGGTGCGTTCCAGTGCGTTGTGAACGACATCTGCATAAGGCTTCCAGTCCTGCAGCACCTCATCGAGGCGGTAGCCCTGGAAGTTCCTGATGAATTCGTCCATGCGCGGCCCATCCAGAAGATGACCGAACAGATCCCTGGCGGCGTCCGCCATTTGGAAATTGATGAGCGTGCCGTGGCAATCAAACGTCACGTATTTCGGCCGGAAGCGATCCATGTCCTTGGTTCCTGTCAATCTGCCCTATCAGCCGAGCATAATCGCAGGCGTCCGGCAGAATGTGCGGCAATGCATGGTCATTCAGCACAAGGCCCTCCGGTCGACCGCCAAACCAGCACGCCCTTTCGCAGCGCTGTCTCTTTCGCCCCGCCTGAGCCGATACGGGCGCAAAGGCGACCTTATTTTCTTATTTTAGCTGTTCTCAAGCACCTGCCGCTTGAACGATGTCTCGGACTCGGCGGTCAGCCAATCGCGCAATGCGGCGAGGCCGGTTGAAACAATGACCGACTTCGGATGGATCAGGCCGTAGTCCGTCCCGTCGCGATCAAAGCCGAGTGGTGCTTCCAATCGCCCATTCGCGACGTCATCCGCTGCAATCGCCTGGGGGGCAAGAGCAACGCCAAGACCACCCAGGGCGGCTTCTGCCATCAGGAAATGATGATCCAGCAATCGGGTCGTTCGAGGACGCGGCGCGTCCATGTGCGCGTCGAGCCACGCTTCCCAAGCATCCGGTCGCGTCCGTGATCCGAGCGCCACATAGTCGCCACTCTCGAACCGTTTGCGCAGGGATGGCAGCATGACCGGACCGACTCGCTCGGGCATCAGCCTGATGATGGTCCATCCCGGGTCCACCGGAAAATCGAGACGGCGGATCGCAAGCGTCACCCGGTCACGCGCGAAGTCGAGCCCTCCGCCGCCGGTCGACAGATGCACCTCGACATCCGGGTATCGATCCTGAAACCCAGACAGGCGCGGGATCAGCCAGCGCATCGCCAGCGAGCGCTCGCAGGACAAGATGATCGGAATGGGCGTCGAGCTGGATCTGATCTCTGCCAAGGCATCAGTGATTAAATGGAACGCCTTGCCGGTCGCCTCCGCCAGCTTCGCGCCATCGGAGGTCAGACGCACCCCGCGCCCGTCCGCTTCGAGCAAGCGCAAGCCAAGATCGGCGGAGAGTTTGGAGACGCGACGGCTGACTGCACCATGCGTCAGAGCGAGTTCGGCCGCCGCAGCACGCACAGATCCCAGACGCGCCACTGTTTGGAAGGCACGCAGATCGTCGAGTGAAGGTAGGTCAGATCGTTTCATTGGTGATTTCATATCACCATAAATCGTCAGATCATATCGATATTCGGTTCTCACCGTTCTGCTATTCTCACCAACATGAAGCAGACCACATCTCTCCACGTCGGAATAGTCGCCGACGACCTGACCAGTGCTACCGACGGCGCGGCGGCCTTTCTCGCGAGAGGCTATGCACCTGTGATCAAGCGACAGGTCGACGGCGCGGAGAATGGAGCTATCACTTCTATCGATACCAACAGCCGCGCCTCCGACATCTCGCAGGCAAGAAAGGCTACGGCCGACGCCGTGTCTGCCCTCTCGAATGCCCGCCTTCTGTTCAAAACGATCGATTCGACCCTGCGCGGCCATATCCGCGTGGAAGTCGCCGCCGCCTTTCGCGCCAGCGGCCGGAGCAGGCTTGTCATCGCTCCAGCCTTTCCCGCAGCGGGGCGGCTCACCGTCGGCGGGATCCAGACGGTGAACGGAATCCCTGTGAGTCAAAGCGTCTACGGCCGTGATCCAGTCCATCCCGCAGGCACATCGGACATTGCCGATCTGGTCGACCCGTCCCTGGGGATACCGATCATTCTCGCAGCAAACAGTTCCGGCGATGCGGCGGCGAAAGGGTCCATTCTGATCCTCGACGCCGACAGCCAGAACATATTGAACCGGCAGGTCGCCGACATTCCCGATCCTGAGACTGTCCTTTGGGTGGGCTCCCCTGGTCTCGCCATCGCGCTGGCATCGCTGCTTCCTGCCGTGCCGGACGGGCGTCCGGCAACCGGCCAAGCCGCCGGGCGGGTGGTGATCGTCGCAGGGAGCACCAATCCGGTGACGCGCGCCCAATGCGAGACCTTGCAGGTACGAGGCGTTCCCGTCGTCGGCGACCTGGCCGACGCTCCCGGCGACGCCCGTATGATTTGCCTTCGGGCACCGCTGCAACGGCAGGAGAATGCCAGCGCGGTGATGACGAACCTCGCCGGACAAGCAGCCGCAGCGGTCGCCCGGCGCGACTATGACGCGGTGATCGCCACCGGCGGCGAGACGATGGCCGCGATCCTCGACCGCCTCGGCATCAACGGGTTCCTTCTCACCCGCGAGTTGGAGCCCGGCTTTCCCGTTGGCCGCGCCGAACGGGCGGATGGAGAGCCGCTCACCATCGCCATGAAGGCGGGAGGCTTCGGCTCACCCTCTGCACTCCTTGATGCCGCCCGCGACCTGCTGGCAAACCGCTTTCACGAAAGGCTCTGATCGATGACCGCCCATGACGCTCCTCTCGCCGTGACCATGGGTGATCCCTCCGGCATCGGCCCCGAGATCATCGCAAAAATGTATCTCCGTCGACCGGACAAGCGACACTGGATCGTCGTCGGTGATCCGCTGGTGATGACCCACGCCCTCTACGCGCTTAACTCTGATGTGCGGGTCCGGCCGATCGCTTCCGTCGATGAGACCGTGCTCGATGACGGAACCCTCAACGTGCTTTGCTCCTCGCAGCTTTCCGCCCTGCCACCGGTCAGCCAGGTTTCGGCCGTCAGTGGACGCGCGGCGTTCGACGCCATCGTTGTCGCGATCGGACTGGCGCGGGACGGTTGGGTAGGCGGCATTGTAACGGCGCCGATTCACAAGGCGGCCCTCGCAGCAGCCGGTCTGCACTATCCCGGCCACACCGAAATCCTGGCCGATCATGGCGGGGCTCCCAAGGTCGCCATGATGCTGGCGAACGAGGACATTCGCACGGTCCTCGTCACCATCCATTGTTCGTTATCCGAGGCGATCCGCAAAGGCGATTTCGCGGCGCAGATGGACGCCATCCGGTTGGCCCATGCCGGTGCGCAGGCGCTCGGCATCACCCATCCGCGCGTCGCCGTCGCCGGCCTCAATCCGCATGCCGGCGAAGGCGGTCTCTTCGGAGACGAGGAAGTCCGCATCATCCGGCCGGCAATCGAGGCGGCCCGTGCCGAAGGTATCGACGCCTCCGGCCCATGGCCAGGCGACACCGTGTTCATGCAGGCCCGCAAGGGCCGGTTCGACATCGTGGTCGCCCAGTATCACGACCAGGGTCTCATCCCGGTCAAATATATGGGCCTCGACCATGGCGTGAACGTCACGCTGGGCCTGCCATTCGTGCGCACCAGCCCCGATCACGGCACCGCCTTCGACATCGCGGGGTCCGGCGTTGCCGACCCCTCCAGCCTGGAGACCGCCTTCGACTACGCCCTTAGGCTGAAGGCCTCCCTCCCCTAACCAGAAAGCCGTCACCCCATGACCCAATTCGACTTCATCTTCATGCTGACACGCAACGACCGCACGGTGACCGACGCCGCCTTCCACGCAGAAACGGCGCTCGGAGCCGGAATCCGCCACATCGGCTTCAAGGACATCGGCCTGCCGCTCGACGCGCTTGCCGCCCTCGCCCGCCAGATCCGCGAGGGCGGAGCCAGCACCTATCTCGAAGTTGTATCGCTCGACCGCGACAGCGAGATCCGCTCGGTCAAGGCGGCGATCGACCTCGGTGTCGACTTTCTTTTCGGTGGCACCCATGCCCAGGACGTGCTGCCGCTGCTGGAAGGCACGCCCATCCGCTACTATCCGTTTCCGGGTCGCATCGTCGGGCACCCGAGTATTTTGGAAGGATCGCAGGTCGAGATCGTCAAAAGCGCCGTCGCGCTCGCCAGCCATCCCGGTGTCGCCGGTCTCGACCTTCTCGCCTACCGTTCGGCAGGCAATGTGCCGTCTCTGATCGACGCTGTGTGCCGGGCCGTGCCCAAGCCCGTTATCGTCGCGGGATCGGTGGACCGGCCGGATCAGATCAACACCATTCGCAACAGTGGCGCAGCGGGATTTACCGTCGGCACCTCCGCGCTGGACGGCCGGTTCCCGGCAGAGGGCCCCGCACTGGAATTCCAGCTGCGGGCGATCTCGGCGTGCCTCGAAGGACATCACGTGGGAGGTTAGTCCTGGTCAAAATAATCTAATCACAAATTGAACTCAGCACGGCGGCGCTTCAAACGATCGAGGAAGCTCCAGGCCAGAGCTCTCTGCCACGACATTCGATCGCAAGACAAACGCCCTGTCGACGCACCTGCCCGCGCGCCGTCGCAACATCGAGGTCTTTGATGCCACGCCCGATCGTCGAACGGGCCAGACCGGTGATCTCAGACACCACCGCAAGCCCACAACCCGCAGCACGAGCCTCACTCGCAGCGAATACCCGGCGGCCACGCTCGTCCGCTTCGAGCGGTCCGCCTCCACCGCTGCTCAATTCCGCGTCGGTCGATCATGCCCGATCGGTAACCCACAAAGCGACCGAATAGAATCGCAACCTGATGAGTCAAACCGACGCAGACGTCACCAAATCCGATTCAGTCATCAATCGACGTGTTCTAACTGATTAGCGATCCGCTCAACCCACAGGCGTAGACGGCAGCTGCGCCCTCTGCGACAGGCGAATGTCGCCTAGAAATAGCCGAGGATGGATTTGACCTCGAGGTACTCCAACATGCCTTCGATGCCATATTCGCGTCCGTTTCCGGACTGCTTGAAACCGCCAAACGGGGCGTGCGGGTCCCAGGCGGGGTAGTTGAGATGAACCTGACCGGCGCGGATCCGCGAGGCGACGTCCCGGACGGCGCCCATATCCGTGCCCTGCACATGGGCGCCCAGGCCGTAGACCGTATCGTTGGCGATAGTGACGGCCTCCTCGACTGTGTCGTAGGGGATGATGCACAGAACTGGCCCAAAAACCTCTTCCTGGGCAATGCGCATGCCTGTGCGCACGTCGGAAAAGATGGTCGGCTTGACATAGAACCCGACGCTCAGATCGTCCGCGCGACCCGACCCGCCGGTGAGGAGCCTGGCGCCCTCCGAAATGCCGACGCCGATCATGGTTTGGATGCGGTCGAACTGGGACCGGTTGGCGATTGCGCCGTGAGTGGTGGCTTCTGAAAGCGGATCGCCGACGATGATCTGGGCTGCGGCCCTCTTGGCGACTGCCTCGATCTCGGACAGCCGCTCGCGCGGCACGATCATACGCGTCGGCGCGCTGCATGACTGGCCGAGATTGCGGAAGGCGGCGGCGACGCCCAGCGAAACGGCACGATCGAGATCGGCGTCGGGCAAAATCACGTTCGGCGACTTGCCGCCGAGCTCCTGCCCGACGCGCTTGACCGTCGGCGCGGCGGCCTGGGCCACCGCGATGCCGGCACGGGTCGAGCCGGTAATGGAGATCATGTCGACATCGGTGTGGGAGGCGAGACCCATACCCACGCCTGGGCCGTCACCATTGACGAGGTTGAAGACACCGGCAGGGAAGCCGGCTTCCTCAATCGCTTCGGCAAACAGCAGCGCGTCCAAAGGAGAGAGCTCGCTTGGCTTGAGCACGACAGTGCAGCCTGCGGCGAGCGCCGGCGCAACCTTGGCGGTGATCTGGTAAAGTGGCCAGTTCCAGGGCGTGATCAGGGCGCAGACACCGATCGGTTCGTGGGTGACGGCGGTGTGGCCGCGCTGCTCGACGAAGGGGAAGGTTTTCAGGACATCGCGAGCGACCTGCACATGGGCGATCGCGAGCGGCACCTGCGCGGTGCGCGCATAACCGATCGCCGCTCCCATTTCGAGGCTCAAGCATTGCGCAAGCAGTTCATTGCGCGCTTGGAGCAGCGCCTGCAGGCGATCAAGCAGACCCGCGCGGTATTCCGGCCTGGTACGGCTCCAGGTGGTGAACGCCTGGCGGGCCGCTGCAACGGCCGCGTCCACATCCCAGCTGTTTCCGAGCGGAAACCGGGCCACGACCTCTTCGGTGGCGGGATTCACGACGACGCCCTCGGCGGTGCCCTTCGGCTCGACCCATTGACCGTCGATGAAGAACTTGTCGAGGCGGCCGTTGCGGGACAGGTGTTCGAGGGGCGAAATCATGTGACAAGGTCCTTCATGCGGTAATAGGCACCGAGGATCGGCAGGAACCAGGGACGCCCAAAGTATCCAGGGATCGCCGGCCAGTCGAAATCCTTCCAGGGGTTCAGGTCCGGCCGCCCGTCCATGACATCGGCCATGATGCTGCCCATCAGCGTCGACATATGGGTGCCGTGGCCGCTATAGCCCATGGAGTAGTAGATTCCGTTGCGCTCCCCGGCGCGCGGCAGGCGGTCGCGGGTCATGTCGACCATGCCGCCCCAGCAGTAATCGATGCGGATGTCGGCCAGTTCCGGATAGACCTCGACCATCGCCGCTTTCAGGATCCGGCCGCTCTTCTCGTCGGACTGCGGGTTGGATGCAGCAAACCGGGCCCGCCCGCCGAACAGCATGCGATTGTCCGGGGTCAGCCGCCAGTAGACGACGAGATTGCGCGTGTCGACGACATTGCGTCGGGTCGGCATGAGGCGCTCGAGTTGCGAAGGCGACAGCGGTTCCGTCACGACCAGGAAGGCGCCGACCGGCACGATGCGGCGGCGGATCCATCCGAGCGGACCGACCTGGGAAATGCCGCTCGCCAGCAGGACCTGCCGCGCGACGATCTTGCCGCGCGGGGTCTCGACCTCATGCCCGCCGGCGACCTTGCGCAACGCCATGACGGGGGCGTTTTCATAGACCTCTGCGCCGCGCCGCGCCGCCGCGGTCGCCAGACCCCGGACGAAACGGCCGACATGCATGCTGGCGCTCTTGGGAAAGAGCAGCCCGCCATAATAGCGGTTGGTGCCGACTTCGTCTCGCAGGTCGGCGCGCGCGATCATCCTCGTTCCGGGATCGACATTGGCCGCCAAGAGTTCCTGACTGCGTGCCAGCACATCGTAGTGCTCGGGCTTGGCGGCAAGCTTGAGCTTGCCGACGCGGGAGAAGCTGCAGTCGATCTTTTCTTCCTGCACCAACCGCTCGACCATATCGACGCCGGCGTCGAAAGCCTTGTAGAGCGCGTTTGCGGCCGGCTTGCCGTGCTTGCCGGCCATGATTGCATAGTTCTGGGCAAAACCGTTATTACACATCCCGCCATTGCGGCCGGATGCGGCGTTGCCGATCGTTTCGGCCTCCAACAGTGCAACCCGGGCGCCTTTTTTGGCGAGGGCAAGCGCGGCGGAGGATCCGGTCAGGCCGCCGCCCACAACCGCCACATCGTAGTGGCCTTCGAGCGGTTTGGACGCGCCCTCATTGAACGGCTGAGAGGTATCCAGCCAATAAGATGTAAACTTCATGATTGCACCACCAGTGCGTCAGTTTGCATGGGCGCCATGCGTTGCGATTGCAGCCCCTACCATCCGCGGATCCGCTCCCAACGGGCTTCGATCCGGGGACTGTCCCCGTTGACGACGCTGTAGAAGTGGTGCTGGGCGGCCATCGCGCAGGCATGGTTGGGCAGAATCCGGACCCGAGCCCCGAGCGGCAAATCGGGCATGGACTTTCCAGAACCGGCACGAATGGCGACGATACCGTGTTCCTGGCTGGCCTGCGCCACGATCACATCTTCAAGCACCCGCCCCTTTTCATCGCAGACGACACCGTAACCCTGGTCGACCTGCTGGTTTGCGGTTCCGCGGTCGCGCGAAAGCGCCATCCAGCCCGCGTCGACCAGCACCCATCCTTTTTCCGGCTTGGACCCGATCACCGTGGCCAACACGGAAATCGCGATATCGTCGAGACGGCAGACCCCTACCCCGTGCTGGACGAGATCGAAGAACATGTAGACCCCGGCACGCAGCTCCGTGACGCCTTCGAGGTTCTCGGCGAAGTGCGCCGTCGGCGTCGAGCCGAGGCTGACGATCGGGCAGGCATGGCCGTGGGCGCGCAAAGTTTCGGCGGCGCGCACGGTGGCCGAACGCTCGTCCTCGGCTGCCTTGACCAGCGCATCGGGCGTGTTCAAGCCATAGGACTCGCCGGCATGGGCGAGGACGCCGACCAGGTTGGCGCCAGCTGCGACGATCCTGTCGGCCACATCGAGCAGCTTGGGATCGTCCGGCTTCAATCCGCCGCGATGGTCGTCGCAGTCCAGTTCGATGAAGACTGACGGCGTCACACCGGTGGCTTCGCGTACACCGGCCAGGGCGTCGGCCTGCTCCACGGAATCGAGCAGCAGCTTCACATCAGCGCCGGTGCGGCGACAAAGCTCCATGGCGCGGACGGCCGACGCCGGCGACATGCCGACTGCGTAGGTGATGTCGCGAAAGCCGTGGCCGGCGAAATACTCCGCCTCGGCGATGGTCGAGACCGTGATCGGGCCGGGTTCGCCGGGGAACACATGTCGGGCGACGTCGATGCTTTTGGCCGTCTTCATATGCGGGCGCAGCACTACGCCAAGCTCTCTGGCATGCTCGGCCAGACGCTGGATGTTGCGCTCGATCCGCCCCCGGTCCAGAAGCAGCGAAGGGGTGATGAGGGCATCGATCGTTTGTGCCGCCTCACGGATATTTACATTCGTATCCATCGCTACCCTACCTCATTCCTTAACCGAACGACTGATTTGCCAAGGCATACATGCGGGCCGTCCCGTCTGAGACGGGCCGTCGCCCCTTGACCATCGCGATCACATCACCGACACGCGCGAGGCCCAGGCTCTCCAGCCAGTCGCCCAATCCGTGTTCGGCATAGACGTCGATGCGCACGAATTGGCCGTGAAGCGTCGCAAGCTGGGCCAGGATCAGAAGCCGCGCGTCTCGGGCGCTTTCTGCTGCAACAGGGCCGACGACATAGCCGCGGCCGAACCGCCTGGCGATGGCGTACCCTGCAATCCGCCCCGCGCGTTCGATGACCGAAACATTGCCCGCATCAGCGAGGCCAGCCACCATCGACGGCCGGGGCATGCCTGTGGCCCGTTCGTCGAAGGCCTGGATTGCCGCGAGGTCAGAGACCGTCGCCCGACGGATGTCGTCGCGCGCACCCTGCGTCACGGCAACGGTCAGCGGGCCCTGGTGCTGAATCACCGCGCTCCAGGCATTGAAGCCGCGTCGCTTGTAGAGCGCGAGCCCCTCTTCCGTCGAATTGAGCAGCACGCTGCGCCCGTCCGTGGCCTGAAGCAACCCGTCAAAAAGCCGGGAGCCGTTGCCGCCGCCTTGCGCGGAGCCGGTTACTATGATCATCCCGGCAGTGGCATAGGCCTGTCCGTAATTCCAGGACATGGCAGTGCCGATCACCTGTCCTGCCCGCTCGAGGACCAGGCCATTGCCGACCGTCACGGCAAATTCCCAGTCCTCCTGGCGATAAGGCCAGCCCATCTCCTGCGACAGCTTCAGCGCGCCCGGCAGATGGCGGTTCTCGAATTTCATCAGCTCGGTCGGGGCGCTGACGCTATCCCTGTCATGATCAACGGCCATAGGTGCAACGCTGTCGCTTGATCCAAAGTCACATTTGTAGTCGGACCTTAGAGTGGCGTCCGGCGGGCAGATTTCGCTGCTGTTATGCCCCTTCAATTCAGCGGGATCATTCGTTTTGAGCAGCACGGCGGCATGCCATATGGCGCAAATCGGGCGAGGAAGGCGGCAAGGCCACTCGGGCGTCGCTCAGCCGAAGTGCATGCAGATCTCAGCGGCATCATTCGGTCGCTGCCTGCCACGCGCCTGACCAACGTCAATGCAATTTGAGACGCGGACGGACAACCCGGTTGACATGGCCGACCAGGATAAGAGCCAGGCCCTTGATCCAGCCATGTATGGCCACCAGGTGCATGCGGTACAAAGACAAATAGATCATCCTGGCCAGCCGCCCTTCGATCGCCATACGCCCTCCAACGAGGTTTCCCATCAAGCTACCGACGGTAGAAAATCGGCTCAACGACACTAGCGAGCCTTTGTCCCGATAGACAAATGCCTCCGGCGTTTCCCCGGCAATCAAGTGAAGAATGTTGCGATAAGCGGTCGATGCCATCTGGTGGGCAGCCTGAGCTCGTGGTGGCACCGGGCCGCCCGCCCCTTCTGGCTTGAAAAAGCAGCAATCGCCGATAGCGAAGATGCGCTCGTCCCGGCTCGTTTGGAGGGTGGGAAGGACGACAAGTTGCCTGCTACGCGCCACCTCGAGTCCGTCGAGCTCTCCTAGAATATTTGCCCCCTGCACTCCTGCAGCCCACACGCAAATATTGGCGTCTATCTGCTCCCCGGTAGCACACCTCAATCCCTTTTCCGTTGCTTCGGATACAGCTGTGTTTGCGAGCACCCGGACGCCGAGGGCCTCAAGTTCCTGATGCGCGGCCTTTGCCAAAGCATCTGGGAGAGCCGGAAGAATCCGCGGCCCGGCCTCTATCAAAGTGACCCTCAACCGGGTCTCGTCGAAGACTTCCAGGCCATAATGTCTGAGAGATGATGCAGCGTTGTAGAGTTCAGCAGCGAGCTCGACGCCCGTTGCACCGCCACCTACGATAGCTATGTCAACAAAGCGGTCGTCGGTTGGATCAGCTGACATTGTCCTGGACACTCGAAGACAATGATTCAACAACTTCAATCGAAAGCGATCTGCTTGATGACGGTCTTCGAGGAAAAGACAATGGTCCTTGACTCCGGGAGTTCCGAAGTCGTTTGAAACCGACCCGATTGCGATAACCAGGTAGTCGTATCGGAGCCGATGTCGACCGACCAGTTCCGACCCGTCATCGTCGAATATCGGCGCCACTGTGACCTGCCGCGCGGTGCGATCGATGGCCTCCAGCGACCCGTAGAAGAAGCGGTAGCCCCAATGGTGCCCGTGGCCGCGGTAGCCCACTTCGTCAAGATTTGCATCGAGTGAGCCGGCCGCGACCTCATGGAGGAGCGGCTTCCAGACATGGGTGTGGTTCCGCTCGACAAGTATGATATCGAAATCCTTGCGGCCGAGCCGTGCTCCGAGCCGCCGCACGAGCTCAAGACCTCCAGCCCCACCGCCAATGACGACTATTTGAGTCTTCATTCGTGCTTGCCCGGTCTCGTTGAGGGATGCCTCTCGACACGACTACCCGCTGTCAGCGGCTGGCGCGCCAGCTGGCAATCAAATCCTGGATTCGATAGCCCTGAATGATAAAGAAGCGTCATCATCGTCCTCGCGAAAACCGAAAATCGCCCTGCCCCTGGGCGTTCATGTCCACAGATGACGAGCCTAGAGTCTAGCCCCAAGCGCCGCCGCCCTCACCAATCCATGACAACCTTGCCGGAATTGCCGCTCTTCATCGCCTCGAAGCCGGAAATATAGTCGTCAACGCCGATGCGGTGGGTGATCAAACCACTGACGTCGAGCGGACCCTGCACCAGGGCGATCATCTTGTACCAGGTCTCGAACATCTCGCGGCCATAGATGCCCTTGAGATGCAGCATCTTGAAGATGACCTT
>NZ_JBVVQR010000015.1:0-146302 GCF_055811535.1 Mesorhizobium sp. WSM4816
GACCGAGTCGACGACGCCCTCAACGCGACCCGCGCGGCCGTCGAAGAAGGCATCGTTCCCGGCGGCGGCGTCGCACTTCTGCGCGCTTCGCTGGCCATCACCGTCAGCGGCGCCAACTCCGACCAGACCGCTGGCATCGCCATCGTGCGTCGCGCGCTGCAGGCTCCGGCTCGCCAGATCGCGGCCAACGCCGGTGCGGAAGCATCGATCGTTGCCGGCAAGATCCTCGAGAACACGGGCCCGACCTTCGGCTTCAATGCCCAGACCGGCGAATATGGCGACATGATCGCCATGGGTATCGTCGATCCGGTCAAGGTCGTGCGCACAGCTCTCCAGGATGCGGCCTCGGTCGCCGGCCTGCTGGTCACCACCGAAGCCATGATCGCGGAGGCTCCGAAGAAGGAGTCGGCTGGCGGCGGTATGCCTGCCGGCATGCCCGGCGGCGGCATGGGTGGCATGGGCGGTATGGGCGGTATGGATTTTTAAGGTCCACGCACCTCAACAATCTCGATGGGCGGCAGCGATGCCGCCCTTTTCTCTGACGCGGAGCCAAGCCGGATGCCACATCCACAAGGCTACATACGGCGGCACTTTCACGGCGGACACCAATGACTGACTTCATTCTGTTCGCCATTGTCGGCTTCCTCGCCCAGGCGGTTGACGGCGCGTTAGGCATGGCCTATGGCGCGATCTCCTCCACCGTGCTGCTCTCCTTCGGTGTTCCGCCGGCGCAGGCTTCCGCCGCGGTACACGCGGCGGAAGTGTTCACCACGGCCGCTTCCGGCACGGCGCACCACTACCACCGCAATATCGACTGGAAGCTGTTCTGGCGGCTTGCTCCTTTCGGCATTCTCGGCGGCTGCCTCGGCGCCTTCGTGCTGACCTCGTTCGACGGCGACATGGTGAAGCCCTACGTCACGACCTATCTCGCTGTGATCGGGCTCTGGCTGTTCTTCCGGTCGTTCCGCAAGATCCCCAGCAATCCGGTTCCTACCCGTCTTGTGGCGCCGCTGGGCACTGTCGGCGGCTTCCTCGACGCTGCAGGTGGCGGCGGATGGGGCCCCATGGTCGTGACCGGATTGCTCGGCGCCGGCGCGCCGCCCCGCTACGTGATCGGCACTGTCAATGCGGCCGAGTTCCTGATCACGCTAGCGGTGTCCGTCACCTTCATCGTCGCGCTCGTCAGTGGGCACTGGCAGGAAGCGGGGGCGCTGTCGACACATGCAAGCTCGGTGCTGGGGCTGATCGTGGGCGGCATAGTCGCCGCTCCGCTTGCCGGATGGGTGCTCAAGGCGATTGCCGAGCGGACGCTTTTGCGGCTCGTCGGCTGCCTGATCATGCTGCTCGCTTTGTTCCAGACGGCCCAACAACTGGGATTCGTCTGACCTGAGCAAGCGGACTACCCTTCTAAGCCTTCGCTTTGCTTCCGGACATCATGATCGGCGGAACCGAAGTGAATCACGGACTGGAGGCGACTTGCCACCCTGGAAAACCTAACCTGCGCCACGAACAGCGTGTGGCACGCCAGTGATCAACGCGTTTCCCATTCCCGCCTCGCCCGGCCCATCGGGCCCTGCTCGATGCAGTGACTGATGACGGCGGCGACCAAATAAAGCGCTGAGACAATACCTCTTCGGGGCGACATTTATGGCCTGCCGCGGGAAGCTGCCGCCTCTGCGTGCAGGGGCAGCGATTACTCCGGCGAATGAGACTCTCTTTCATCGCGCAAGGTCCAAAGCTGCTGGTACGGTTTCATCGCCTAAGCATGGCCGAAATGCCATGCCGCATAAAGGGAACATGTTGGGCAAACCGAAGCCCCACATGTCTTGCAAGCCGTGCCGCCGGGTGCTCGCTTGAGTAGAGTCCGACGACAATGTTCGTGCCATGGAAGAGCGGCGCCGCTGACAGGCGAAGCCACCTTTCGTATCCGTGCAGCATGTTGGGATCGGCAATCTCGCGACCGTCGCGACATGCTGCTAGGATTCCGTAGGCGAGTTGCTTCTGGCTGCTGATACCGATGTTGAAACCATGCGCAGTTACCGGGTGCATGCCGATGGCAGCGTCGCCGATGAGTGCGGCGCTGGGAGCTCGGAATTTGTGCGCCCAAGTCGTGACCAGCGGATAGGCATGGCGCTTGCTTACCAAGGTCATTTTTCCAAGGCGCCCTCGACACCGGTTCGTCAATTCCCTCAGAAACAAATGGTCGCTGAAGGCAAGCAGTCTATCGGCCTCGTTTGAGCGCAGGGTGAGCAGCAGCGACGACACGCCCTCCGCCAAGGGCAACATCGCTATCGTCTGATGGTGATCGAACCATTCGATTGCCACCTGGTGGTGGGCGCGCTCATGCCGTACCCGGCATATTAGCATGGAGTAGCCAAGCCGATTGATATCGGCGCCTATGCCGAGCAGATCACGAGTGGCCGACAGACGTGAATCGGCGGCAACCACAAGGCTAGCGTTCAACTGCACGCCATCAGACAGCGTTACGACTGCTCCTGTCTGGCTGGTTGTTGCATCTACGACCGAGTGGCCGCACAGCAGCCGCGCGTGATTCTGCAAGTGGATGGTCTTGAACAGCGCGTCGCGAATTCGGCAATTTGGGACCAAAACTCCGAGGGGTTCGCCAGACCCGCTGGGAGGATCGAAACGCAGAGCGAAAGGGCTCGAACCGTTGAGCACGCGGGCGCCGTGAAGCGGTGATTTGTCCGAAGCGGGGATGCCATCCCAGGCGCCGATCTCGCGAAGGATTCTGATCGAGGCGTGGGTCAGCGCGATTTCCCGACCGTCAAAAGGCGGATTGGCGAGAGTATCGATTGAGTTCTGTTCGACAACTGCGACCTTGAGTTGGCTTTGAGCGAGTGATGCGGCGAAGGAAAGGCCGACCGGCCCGGCTCCGACAACAACGATATCGAATCTGTCATCAGCGCCGCCCATCAGCGTGCCATCGCGGCGGCTATCCTCGTGAGACGCTGGTTGAGTTCAGCCTCCTGTCGTGCGCTGCGTTCCAATGCCCGCCGTATCGCCTCAAGGCGCAGGGCGGGAAAATCCGCATGTATCAGCAACGAAGCAGGAAAACGCCTCAAACTCGTACGCGGGTGATCGGACCAGCGCTCGCGTCCGCGCAGCCAAGCACATACCCAGCTAGCAAGCGAGATTGTCACGTCGGCAGTTTTTGACCGACGCGGCGCCCTTATCCCCCTGTATGCAGGGTCGGTTCCAATCAGGTCGTGGAACTCGTCAACCAGAGCACGGACCGGTGGACCGCCCGCCGGACGAATGAGAATATTATCTGAGGCTTCTGATGACTGCATCTTGTCGGCATTCATTGGTTGAGAAGTGGCCTCCCATACGGCGCTGAATTCAGCTTTCCAGCAGCCACACTTGCATCGAGCCTTTCGCCCGATTGTTCCAGAGATAATATGGCAGAGCGGTTAGCCGGCAGCCCGAAACGATCGGGGGCGCATTCCTGTACAGGCTGTCTCCCCACTCTTGGTCTTCGATACGCTCTGCGGAGGCGGTCAGCGTGACCACGCCATCGAAGAGATCGCCCCGTTCCACCGTTTCGATCCTGGCGTCTCGCGGCAGTTTGAGCTGCTGCACCGCCCCCCCGGGATTGTCGACCTCTTCAACGCAATAAACCAACGGCCCGCGCTTGAGCGCCACCCGGCCGATGTCCTGCTTGACCGAGGGATGAGCATAGATGCGCTTGGGAGAAATCGGTAGCTCGAGGGCGATGATGTCTCCGGCATTCCATAGCCGCGAGATCGCAAGATAGCCATTTCTGGTGCATGCCGTCACGTCGACTGCACATCCCCCGACCGAAGCTTCGGCTTCATGAGCCCAACCGGGAATGCGGAGGTTGATAGTGAACTCGGCCGGTGCGTCAGGGCTGACCTCGATCCTGATCGAGCCGAAAAATGGATAGGCGCTGGTTTCCCGCAGGAACACATTGCCCGTAGCGAGTTGGATGTTCGTCGAAACGCCGCCGTAGAGATGGAAGGCGATTGCGTTTTCACTGGCCGAGACGAAATAGCCTCCGATCGAAGCAATCAGGCGAGACGAATTCATCGTGCAGCATGGGCATGAGTGCCAGGCCCATCTGCTGCGTCGCCCATCGCTCTCGAGCGGATTGGAGTAGAAATAGCGCTCGCCATCGCGCGAAAGGCCGGTCAGCGCGCCGTTGAACAACGCCTGTTCCAGAACGTCGGCGTATCGGCCGTCGAGTTCGAGATGCAGCATGCGATGTGCCCAGAAGATCAGGCCTACCGAGGCGCAGGTCTCCGCATACGCCGTATCGTTCGGCAGGTCGTGATCCTCAGTAAAGCCTTCATTCGCGGCAGCCGGACCCAAGCCGGACGTGATGTAGATTTTCGAGGAGATGACGTCGGCCCAGAGCACCTCGCATGCTTTCTTGAGGCTGTCGTCATTCAGTTCCGCCGCGAGGTCGGCCATGGCAGAAAGCATGTACATCGCTCGGACCGCATGTCCGACCACCTTAGTTTGCTCGCGCACCGGCCTGTGCGACTGGTTGTACTCATATCTTTTCGCCCTGAAATCCCTGGGGTTCTCCCCGCGCGCGACCGCTTCCTGATCGAAGTAGTGCGGCTGACGCCCGCGCTCATTCATGAAATAGGCCGCGAGGTCGAGATGCATTCTGTCTCCAGTCAAGCGATAGAGCTTAACGAGGGCCAGCTCGATTTCCTGATGGCCGCAATAGCCGCGCTTCTGGCCGGGGTTCGGGCCGAATGTCTTGCGCACATGGTCAACATACCGCTCAAGGATGTCCAGGAGCCGGCGCCGGCCCGTCGCGAGGAAGTAGGCGATACCGCCCTCGAGCAGATGTCCAAGATTGTAGAGTTCGTGATTGTCGCGCAGGTTGGTCCAGCGCTTGTCGGGCTCGCGCTGCAGGTACCAGCAGTTCAGATAACCGTCGGGAGCCTGCGCCTTTTCGAGATCATCGACAATGTTTTCGATCCATGCCTCGATGTCGGGATCACGCCTGTGTGACAGCGCGTAGGATGCTGCTTCTATCCACTTACCGGCGTCGGAGTCCCAGAACACCTGCCCGAAATCGTGCTCGTTGCCTGGGACGCTCAGTGGCAGCGACTGGTTCGGCAGTGTGAGGGACAGCAATACACCTTGCTTGCCAAGCTGGACGTGCTGGCTGGGGATGGTCCGTGTCAGCACCGTCTCCAGCCGCTCGCGCCAGAATTGCCCCTCCAGCGCGACATCAACGAACCGAACTGGCTTGAACTCGCTCATTCGAACGCATCGGCTCCTGCAATGACGTGCGCCGGCCTGCTAACGGCTTCGACAATGCCGGCGCCCCCGGCGAACACGGCCAGCACCTGATGCCGCTCAGCTTCCGTCCGGCTAGACATGCGTTCTCCCCTTGAAAAGACTCCTCCATTGAATCAGGGCGATGAGGAGACAGCACTGATCTGGGTCAGCCAGACACGACAAACCCGTGCCGCCGGTCTATTCGCTCCGTTGCACTTGGAACAGGTACATCGCCAGCGTTCTCCGGCCGTGCGAGGTACTTCGTGGCATCAGCTTGCATGGCGGAATGGGCGACGCAGGCCCTTGAGCGTCGGAATCAGCGTTCCGGCCTCTCGTCCCGGTCAATGAGGATACGCTCGGCGGCTCCGTCGAGATCCTCGTATTGACCACTCCTCAAGGCCCACAGGAAGCCAGACAGTCCAAGCCCGCCCAACAACAGAGCCACCGGTATGAGATAGACCAGGATTGTCATGAGGTTTGCGTCAATGTGCCGGTGTGGGAGCGGCTATCAGGCGGAGCAAGTTCTCCTTGGCACGTCTGGCACAAAACCTTGCAGCCTCGACGCATTGCCAATGACAAGCAGTGATGAGGCCGACATCGCGATTGCCGCAATCAATGGTGTTACCTGCCCCAAAATGGCGATCGGGACGGCAATGGCGTTGTAGACAATCGCGATGGCGATGTTTTGCCGGATCAGTCGTCCGGCCTTTCGCGAAACGTCGAGGGCAAGGGAGACGGCCGAAAGGCTTTCGTGCAGGAAAACGAAATCCGCAGCTTTGCGGCCGACATCGGCCGCCGTGGCTGGAACGATCGAGACATGTGCCGCGCCCAGCGCAGGGGTGTCGTTGAGGCCGTCGCCAACCATGAGCACCTTATGGCCGTCCTTCGCCAGGTTTTCAATATACTTGACCTTGCCCGAAGGAAGCAGCGCCGGAACAAAGTGATGTATCCCCAACGTCGTCGCGATCTCGCCGCATGCAGTCCCGGTATCGCCCGACAGCATTTTCACGGAAACTCGGGCGTTGTTCAATTGCTCGATTGCCGCCCTCGCGTCCGGACGCAGCGCGTCCCTGAAGACAAAGGACGCCACGATGATCCCGTCTTTGGTCAGAACCGTTCCGCCGTATCTGCTTTCGCCACCGGTTCGAGCCTTCCATGCAGCCCAACCACGCCGCCCCAGTCGCCAGGTGCTCCCCCTCGCGGTGGCTTCGATGCCGAATCCGGGGTGTTCGCTGACAGCCTTGAGCTTTGGCTGACCGGCGAAACCGGCAGACCTGGCAATGGCCTTCGAAAGCGGGTGACGGGAGTGCGCGGCCATATCGGCTGCGACTGCCAGGAGAGTCGGATCGATGGAAGACGCGTTGACGAGTCGGGGCTCACCGAGCGTAAGCGTGCCGGTCTTGTCGAACACCGCCGTATCGATCGCCGCCAGGCGCTCCATCGCCGAACCGTCCTTGACCATCACGCCATTTTCGAACAGGCGGCGCGCGGCGACCACCTGCACGATCGGCACGGCGAGGCCGAGCGCACAGGGACACGTGATGATAAGGACGGCGATGGCGATCGTCATTGCCCGGTGCCAGTCGCCGGTGGCCACCATCCAGCCGAGGAAAGTCACCAAGGCGGTCAGATGGACCACCGGAGCATAGAGCGCTGAAACGCGGTCGGCGATCCTGCGATAATGCGCGCGACCGCCCTCGGCGGCTTCCATCAGCCGGACCATTTCGGCCAGGAAGGAATCCTTTGCGGCGGCTGTCGCCTCGATGGTCAGCGGGCCTGTGAGATTGAGCGTGCCGGCCTGCACGGTTTCCCCTGACGCCACGGTTCTGGGTGTGCTCTCACCGGAAACCAGTGAACAGTCGAGATCGGAAGAGCCTCGAATAACCTTGCCATCGACGGGAATCCTTTCGCCGGCGGTGATCAGCAGCTGCAAGCCGGGTTTGATCTCCTCAACCGGCAGGTAATCGCGCGAACCATCCTCGCGAAGCACCATGGCGCCCCGCGCCGCCAGCCGTGACAGGCCGTTCACCGCGGTCCGGGCACGCTCGCGCATCACGTGATCAAGCGTGCGGCCGATCAGCAGGAAGAACAGCAGCGATACCGATGCATCGAAGTAAGCGTGGTCGCTATGGTTGATGGTTTCGTAAAGGCTCATCGCATAGGCGAGCGAGACACCAACCGCAATCGGCACATCCATGTTCATGCGGCCGTGACGCAATGCGTTCCATGCTGAGCGGAAGTAGATGCCACCAGCGAAGGCGAGCGCGGGGATGGCGATCAGTGCCGAGACCCAGTGGAACAGGTCGCGGGTCGCACCTTCAGCGCCGGACCAGACCGACATTGAAAGCAGCATGATGTTGCCCGCTGCAAAGCCGGCAACCCCCACGGCCCGGATCAGCTCCGATAGCGTCTTGTCCTTCTCCCCTGTCTCGGGCGCGAACAAATGCGCTTCGTATCCCAGCCGTCCAAGCGCGGCGACAAACGGTGGAACCTCATTTCCGCGCCACCGGATCGCAACCCGTTTCGTCGACAGGTTGACACGTACACCCTCGACGCGATCGAGTTTTCCAAGCGCCCTCTCGATACTCTGCATGCAGGCTGCGCAATGCACCGTCGGGACCGAGAGATCGGTTTGGTGCAGATCGCCGCCAAGCGAGCGGCTCGCCAGCCTGACCTCCTGGTTTGATGGCAGGACGGATATGCTGCTTTCCAGATCCAGCGCTGTTTCGGCGCCCGGTGCACAACAGCTCATTGTAGCGCTCCATGGGAAATTATAATTCGACGGACGTCGCGATAGGGTTCTGCGAGACCAGCATCGGCGTCGACTTGGACAATCCAGACGCCGTCCCTTGGCGTATGCTGGGCGGAAAATTCCTGGCTCGCGGCGAGCGAAAGCATGACGGCTTTGTCCTCGGCCTCGTAGGCGGGATGACGGAACAGGAGCCTGACGCCGTGCAACTGGACCGCTTTGCCGGCGGCATCGCTGAGGCCGTAGCGGACCTCGCCCCGTGCGATGGTCAGTTTGCCGGTCCAGCCGAGTGCGGCCTGCGCGCGCCCTTGCTCGGCTATCCGGTTGAACTGCTGGCTCGCGACATAAGTATTTTCGACGACAAGGCCGGTCCAGCTCGTGCTGGCGAGTGTTGCCATGGTCAGGTTCACACCAACGATCACGCCGAAAAAGCTAAGGATGATACGCAACATATGCCTGCCGGTGAATTTGCGGGGCCTTCGTGCATTGACGCTCATCTAACGATCTCCGGTGCGTTGAACGTGGCCGTGTATTCGTCCGACTCGAAGCTCGCCTTGTCCTCGACCCGGAACTTGAACGTCTGCGCTTGGGCATTGATCTGTTCCGCCGGCTGGCGGACGAAAACCTTCAACGTCTTCAGCCGGTCCGGTTCGACCGGAACGGAGAGGGAGCGATCCGCAGGCATGTCGATCCCGACGACGCTCATCTCGGCATTCGCCAGGCCCTGCATGGTGACGACAATCGTTCTTGGCTCTGGGATCATATTGAGCAGCTTGACGGTGTAACCATTGCGGATCGAACCATCGGATAGCGTGACGAACTGCGGATTGCGGTCGTGCAGAACGTTGACCTCGAGCCGATCGCGCGTCAGCAGCGAGTAGAGCAAGGCGAGACCGACCGCCGACCACGCACTCATGTAGACGAAGGTGCGCGGTCGAAAGATCTTGCGGACATGGAAATGGGCTAACCTGTCGGAGAAAGCGCTGCCGTCTGTCCGCACCAGCGACGGATTCACCGAGCAAGCGCCCCCTGCGGTCGCCGCCGCCATGTTGGCGTTGTAATCGGACAGCGTCGCATACGAGATTAGCCCACGGTCCTTGCCGAGTTTGTTCATTACGCCGTCACAGGCGTCGATGCAGAGCGCGCAGGTGATGCATTCGAGCTGCTGGCCGTCGCGGATGTCGATCCCCATCGGACAGACCGCGACACATGCATTGCAATCAACGCAGTCTCCAACCGGCTGCCCTGCGGCAAGAGCATTCTTGGCATGGCGCGAACGGGGTTCCCCGCGCCAGTCATTGTATGTCACAGTGAGCGAATTCTCGTCGAGCATGGCCGCCTGGATGCGCGGCCACGGGCACATGTAGGTGCAGACCTGCTCGCGCATCAGTCCACCGAATGTGTAGGTGGTTGCCGTCAGCACGCCGATGGTGATGTAGGCGAGTGGCGCAGCGGTGCCAGCGAAGAGCTCGCCAATCAGACATGGCGCATCGGCGAAATAGAAGATCCAGGCGCCGCCGGTCGTTGCCGCTATGGCCAGCCAGATGGCGTGTCTCGATACACGCAGCACAAGCTTGCGCGCAGTCCAGGATCCCGCGTCGAGCTTTATGCGAGCATTGCGATCTCCCTCGATCGCACGCTCTACAGCTAGAAACAGATCGACCCATACAGTTTGCGGGCACGCATAGCCACACCACGCTCGGCCCACCGTGGAAGTGACCAGGAAAAGGCCGATGCCGGCCATAACGAGAAGGCCGGCCACATAGTAGAATTCCTGCGGCCAAATCTCGATGAAGAAGAAATAGAAGCGGCGGTTGGTAAGATCGATCAGCACGGCCTGGTCCGGTGCAAACGGACCTCGGTCCCAGCGCAGCCAGGGCGTCAGATAGTAGATCGCCAGCGTGATCGCCATCACCAGCCATTTGAAGCGACGGAAATTACCCGAGATTCGCTTCGGGAAAACCTTCTTGCGCGGGGCATAAAGCGGCTCACGGGTGTTGGGGGAGTCGATCGCTTCTGCTCCGGGCGGTTCTGTCTGCGTTTTATCACGCACGTAGCATCTCCAGTCCCGCTGCCGCCCGTCGAACAGCCTCACCGTAGGCGGTCCGCCCCGTGTTGATGCAGGTCGAAGCCGGAATGGTGTCGAGGCCCGGCTCGCGCCGGGCCTCGTCGCTTGGCAGGGGGAGGGCCGAGAATAGGCTTCCGTTCCTATTCTCCGCCGCCAAGCGAATGGACATAAACCGCAAGTTCCTTGACCTTGACCTCGCCGAGACGCCCAACCCAGGCCGGCATGACGCCTTGCTTTGGCGCGCGAACCTGCGCGGCAATAGCCGTCTCGCCCGCCCCGTAGAGCCAGATCGCGTCGGTCAGGTCGGGTGCGCCAAGCTCCGTGTTTCCCTTTGCCTTATCGCCATGACAGGCGGCACAATTCTCGGCGAAAACATTGGCGCCGGGTATGACCAATGCTTGATCGCCAACAGCGCCGGAGAGACTCGAGACATAAGCGCTGACCTGTCTAATCTGCTCGGGCGTAATGATGTCACCAAAGGCCGGCATTTCCGAAAGGCGCGTGTCGGGGTCGGAGGCAAAGCGGATGCCGTGCGCGATTGTCTGCTGGATCTGCTCGGCCTTGCCACCCCACAGCCAGTCGTCATCATTCAGGTTGGGAAAGCCCTTCGAACCCTGGGCGCCGGAGCCATGACACTGAACGCAATTGACCTTGAACGCGGCGCCACCGGCCGCGATAGCGAATCCGCGCAACACATCGTCGGCAGCAATCTCGGAGACGGTCTTCGCCTGAAGGGCGGCAACATACTTGCCCTTGGCGACCTCGGCCGCTGCCAGCTCATTCTTGACATCGTTGCGGCTGGAATAGGCGAGCACGCCTCGGGTGGCGGAGCTCAGCATAGGCCATGCTGGATAAGCGATAGTGTAGGCGATCGCCCAGACGATGGTGACGTAGAAGGTGATCACCCACCAGCGCGGGAGTGGATTGTTGAACTCCTTGATCCCGTCCCATTCATGGCCGGTGGTCGAGACGCCGGAGACTTCGTCAATGTGCTCACCGCTCATGATCAGTCGTCCTTGAGAGGGATTTGACCAGCTTCGTCGGCTCGGGTCCTGCTGCCGGGACGGAGCGCAAAGGTGATGCATCCGACGAAGAACAGCACCATAACGAGGAGGCCCCAAGTGTCGGCAAACGCCCGCATGAAGTTGTAGGTCATCACCATTTTCCTCAGCGGTAACCGGCGGCTTCGTCGTAGTTTTTGAAATCGACCAGAGTGCCAAGCATCTGGAGGTAAGCGACCAGCGCGTCCATCTCGGTGACCTGTTGCGGATTGCCATCGAAGTCACCGAGCTTGGCCTTCGGATACCGCGCTTCAAGACCGGACGTGTCGACGTTGGGATCGGCCTGCGCCATGAGATCGGCATTCGCGCTCGCGATCATGTCGTCGGAGTAGGGCACGCCCACACGGCTGTTCGCGATCAGGTGCGTCGAGAAGTCCTTCACCTCGATCCGCGTCTCCCTCAGGAACGCGTAGCTCGGCATAATCGATTCCGGCACCACGGAGCGCGGGTCGGTAAGATGCTGGACGTGCCATCCATTCGAATAACGGTCGCCCACCCGCGCGAGATCCGGTCCTGTGCGCTTCGATCCCCACTGGAACGGGTGGTCGTACATCGACTCGGCCGCCAGGCTGTAATGCCCATAGCGCTCGACCTCGTCGCGGAACGGCCTGATCATCTGACTATGGCAGAGGTAGCAGCCCTCGCGCACATAGATGTTGCGGCCGGCGAGTTCGAGCGGCGAATAGGGCCGCATGCCTTCGACCTTCTCGATCGTATTGTCGAGATAGAAGAGCGGCGCGATCTCGACGATGCCGCCGATCGTCACCACCAGAAGGGAGCCGACGAGAAGCAGCGTGGCGTTCTTCTCGATGGCGGCATGTTTGTCCATCAAGCCCATTTGCTGGCTCCTGATCGCGCAGGTCGGACGGCGGCGGTGGGACGCGGCATCGGTTTCTCCTCGCGCTGGTAACCGAGGATTGTCATGGCGACGTTCCATGCCATGATAAGGGCGCCGGACAGGTACATCGCGCCGCCGATGGCACGCATGATGTAGAACGGATGCATGGCGGCGACAGTTTCGGCGAACGAGAAAACCAGAAAGCCCTGCTCGTCGTATTCGCGCCACATCAGGCCCTGCATGACGCCGGAGACCCACATCACCGCGGCGTAGACGACGATCCCCAGCGTTGCCAACCAGAAGTGCCAGTTCACTAGTCGCAGCGAATAGAGCCGCTCGCGGTTCCACAACTTCGGCACCATGAAATAGACCGCGCCGAACGAGATCATGCCGACCCAACCGAGTGCGCCCGAATGGACGTGACCGATGGTCCAGTCGGTGTAGTGCGACAGCGAATTGACGGCCCTGATTGACATCATCGGGCCTTCGAAGGTCGACATGCCATAGAAGGCTATGGCCATGACCATCATGCGGATGATCGGGTCCGTCCGCAGCTTGTCCCAGGCGCCGGACAGCGTCATCAGGCCGTTGATCATGCCGCCCCAGGAGGGCATCCAAAGCATGATCGAGAACGCCATGCCGAGCGTCTGGGCCCAGTCCGGCAGGGCGGTGTAGTGGAGGTGGTGCGGGCCGGCCCAGATGTAGAGAAAGATCAAAGCCCAGAAGTGGATGATCGACAGCCGGTAGGAATAGACTGGCCGGTTCGCCTGCTTCGGCACGAAATAGTACATCATGCCAAGGAAGCCGGCGGTGAGAAAGAAGCCCACGGCATTGTGGCCGTACCACCACTGCGTCAAGGCGTCCTGGACGCCGGAGAAGGCTGAATAGCTTTTTGAACCCACGAACGAGACTGGCATCGACAGGTTGTTGATCACATGCAGCATCGCGATGGTCACGATGAAGGACAGGTAGAACCAGTTGGCGACGTAGATGTGCGGTTCCTTGCGCTTCAGGATGGTGCCGAGGAACAGGACGAGGTAGGCGACCCAGACGATGGTCAGCCAAAGATCCACGTACCATTCGGGCTCGGCGTATTCGCGGCTTTCGGTGATGCCGAGCAGGTAGCCCGTCGCAGCCATGACGATGAACAGCTGATAGCCCCAGAACACGAACCAGGCGAGATTGCCGCCGAACAGCCGGGCGCGGCAGGTGCGCTGTACGACATAAAGGGACGTGCAAAGCAGCGCATTGCCGCCGAAGGCAAAAACCACGCCGGATGTATGCAACGGCCGCAAGCGGCCAAAGTTGAACCAGGGCTCGACGCTGAGATCGGGATAGGCAAGCTGCAGCGCGATGACCACACCAACCAGCATGCCTACGACGCCCCAAAACACCGTCGCGACGGCCCCGTAACGGATTGGACCGTCCATAAAAGCGGCGGGGTCTATCGGAACTGCAGGCTTGAACTCCGTATTGCGCAACAGGATCGCGGTGAAACCAGCTACGGCGAAGAACAACACCCACATATGCTGGCGGAAAGGTTCATCTACCCCGAAACCGGCAGCCACCAGGGCCGCAAAAGCAAACAGGCTTAGAAGCACGATCTCTGTGCCGAATTTCATCGCAAATCCCGATCTCGAATCCGGCGGACGCCAAATCCGCTGTGCATCAATTGCGCAGCCGCCGCCTGCTCGCCCTGATCCATGTCAGGGCCGCCCGTTTTGTTTCGGGCAGCATCGAGTTCGGCGCAATCAGATGGTGGCGAATGAAGAGGGAACGCAGCGCGGGCTTGCCCGCTCATGGACAAGTGGGGTGGGCTCGGAGCCGGGGCGGGCGTGGAGACGGGCGACACAATGAGGCGTGCCCATTCGTAAAGCTGGGGCTCTGCGACGAGCTGAAAAGTACTGTCGTGGCTTGCTAAACCTCGCTCGCTTCGAATGGCTCGGGACGGCCAACGCAATCGTTGAGTTGCTTCGTGACGTTCACAGGTTCGAGGAGGGGCAATGTTGCCTCCACCAGCCGATTGCGCGTCGGCCACCTCGGGGATCAATGCTTCGCCGGCGAGCTGTCCGAAACACTCCTGGCGATTGTCAGGTGATCCGAGAGCGAGCGCGGAAGCTGTCGGGTTCATGCTGCCGCGGCATCACGAAGGTTGGCGACACATTGCATTCGAACGGGCGTGTCCCTGCCACTAATCGGAGTTGGCGACGCAGACCCCGCAGCTTGGGCCTATCTAAACTGCCGCGCCATTCGGCTGCCGCAACGCTGCTCCAGCCGGCTCATGCTGTCCACGATCACGCGGCGTTTGTTCTCGATCCGGATCACGCCGTCAGCTCGCAATCGCGTCAGCTGGCGGCTCACGGTCTCGTTCGTAAGTCCAAGGAAATCGGAGATGTCGGCACGAGTCAGCGGCAGATCGAACGACGCTGACCTGGCGGCCGGGTCAACACTGGAATCGATATTCCGGGCGATCATGACGAGAAAACTCGCCACCTTTTCCGATGCCGTCTTGCGCCCCAGCGTCACCATCCATTCGCGTGCTGCGTCGAGTTCGTCCAGCGTCTGCCTGAGCAGGCGATGCTCGAGTTCCGGTGATTCCTTCATCATCCGTTCCACGGCTGCCTTCGGAAACGAGCACAGCGTGACAGCTGTTGCCGCTTCCGCACTGATCTCGCTTTCCACCTTGAAGGGGCGTCCCAGAAAATCCGGCGCAAACCGGAGAGCTACGATCTGCTGGCGCCCGTCCGAAAGGCTCTTTGTTAGCTTCACCACGCCTGAAAGCACATTCGAATAGCTGTCGACGGCCTCGGCATCGCCGATCAGTTCGACTCCCGGCTCGATCTTGTGCCGCGACGAAGTCTTGGCGAGCCCAACCAAACGGTCTGGATCGAGCGCACCGCAGACACCACGACGCCTTGCCTCGCAAGAGAGGCAAAGAACGGGAACGCCGGAACTGTGAATGTCTTGCCGTAATGTCATGCCGTTGCTCTACCCCTCTCCCAAGCGCCGACAGGGTAGCAATCTGAGGTAGAAAAATCCTTGCGGCAGTTTGTCCGAGTTGCTGACCGAAATCAGGGCTTTGGCTTGCCAACAAGCCCAGAATTCCAGCGATGCAAACATGGTGGACCACGACATGCAGTCCGAATTAGCTGCCCAGGTTGGCGAGAACGTCCCGCGCTATACCAGTTATCCGACTGCACCGCATTTCCACGCGGGCGTCAATCCGGCGGTTTATTGTGGCTGGCTGGAGGCGCTCAAAAGTGGCGGCGAGATCTCGCTCTATCTGCACATCCCCTATTGCGACAGACTCTGCTGGTTCTGTGCGTGTCATACCAAGCAGACGCGCCACTATGAGCCGGTGACGGCCTATCTGCGCTCGCTACACTCGGAGATCGCGACGGTTGGGGGTCTCGTCAGCGGCAAGGGCCATGTCCGCGCAGTCCACTTCGGCGGCGGTTCGCCCACCATGCTGAAGCCCGAGGACATGGTGGCGCTTGGCGCGATTTTGCGGGACAGCTTCGATTTTGTCCCGGATACAAAAATCAGCGTCGAGATCGATCCAAACGACATGGATGAGGCGCGCCTTGATGCGCTAGCCGAAATCGGCATGACCAGGGCGAGTCTCGGCGTCCAGGATTTCGAGCCAAAAGTGCAAAAGGCAATCAACCGCGAGCAAAGCTTTTTGCAAACGAAGGCTGTCGTCGACGGAGTTCGCTCCCGCGGCGTCGGTTCCGTCAATCTGGACCTGCTCTACGGATTGCCGCACCAGAGCAGGGAGAGCGTCTGTTCCACCGTAGCGCAGGCGCTGACCCTGGAACCGGACAGGATGGCGCTGTTCGGCTACGCGCATGTGCCCTGGTTCAAGAAGCATCAGACGATAATCAAAGAGGCGTGGCTGCCTGGCCCCACGGAGCGGTTGGCGCAATCGCAACTCGCTGCGCGAGCGATTGTGGACAAGGGGTTTGAAGCAATAGGGCTCGATCATTTCGCCAAGCCAGGCGATGCCTTGGCGATAGCGGCCCGCGCAGGGGCTTTGCATCGCAATTTTCAGGGCTACACGGAGGATCGCTGCGAGACACTGATCGGGCTTGGCCCTTCGTCCATCGGCCGTTTTCGCCAGGGCTACGTGCAGAACAATATTTCAACCGCCGAGTACGGAAGTATAGTCGCGCATGGCGGGCTGGCGGTTGTCCGCGGTATCGCGCTTTCCGACGACGACCGCGTTCGCGGCTGGATCATCGAGAGGCTAATGTGTGATTTCGCCTTCTCGGCAGTCGATCTGGTGGAACGCTTCGGCAAAGCCGGCCAGAAGCTCCTTCTCGAGTCGAGTACGATGGCTCTCCACGATCCCGTTCGATTGCTTGAACTGGATGGCGACCGTTTCGTCGTGCCGGCTGAAAGTCGCCCATTCGTCCGAAGCATCGCGGCCAGGTTTGACAAATATTTCCAAAGCGGAAGGGCCAGGCACTCGGTTGCAGTTTGAGCCAAAGAGTGCGGTCGCGGTGACGTGCTCCGCTGTTTGCCTCCATTTGGGAGTGAGCCTGTTCACGTGTGATCTTTGACGGATCGGGTTACATATTCAAGCGGAGTTAGCCCATCGAGGCTCGTGTGCGGGCGGTTCACTCATGCCTCGGTTACTCGGAATCTGAGCCTGCCAGACGCCGCGACTTCTCCGGCTTGCTGGACGTCGGCAACCCTTCTTTTCTGGCCTTGGCAAACGCTCGGTCGCCTTCCAGAAACCCCGCCAGCATGAAAGGGATGAGTTCCGCCACCGTTTCAGACTCGCCATAGGTCTGACGATAAAGGGCAGCATACTCCTTGAGTGCTTGGCCCAACTCCGCGCTGACGGTGATGGTAATCTTCGAAGGTGTTCGGTCTGGAAGCTTTCCAAGTTTCAAGTTGGCCATATTCACTCCCGCTCAACTCGCGTATGGCCGTAGCACCAGATCCTTGTGCACGATGACGCGCAGTGGCCAACCTGGGCGGATGGTGATGGTGGGCTGAACATTGAGGTTCTTCTCGGTGATGCGCTGGCCGGCTTGACTGACGTTCTGCTGAGTGGATTCCCGGATCGCTTTGACCAGATCGCTTTCGTTTTCTCCAAAACTTAACTCGGTGCCGACGCCCAGCAATGTGGCCAGCGCGACTCCCTTGATCAGCTGCCAGGTGTGGAAATCGACCTTGTCCTCGAGCCCGGCATAGCCGGCAGTGTCTGTCGCCGGCAGATTGTCGATTTCGATCGAAGAACCGTCTGGCAGTATTATTCGCCGCCAAACCAGAAGCGCCCGTTTTTGCCCAAAAGCGACGACGCTGTCATAGGTCCCGATCAGCCGCGAGCCTTGCGGGATAAGCAGGATGCTGCCGGTGAGCGTGTCGTGCACGTTCTCGGTGACCTGCGCGACGACAAACCCGGGCAAGTCGGAATTTATGCCGGTGATGAGACTTGCGGCGATCACGCTGCCGGCCATGAGCTGATTTGGCGAAGCTGGCGTCTGCAATGCATGCGGGTTGTAGATCCCGCTGGTGTTGCGCTGGCTGACAAAATCGAGCTTTCGTTGTTGATTGTTCTGATCGCCCTCAGCCGGGGCAACGGAATCTGACGGCCGAGCGGCATCAGATTGCGGAGGCGCCCCGAACGGCTGCTGGGCACTTTTCGCATTACCGCCGATGCCCGCCTCCTTGGGTTGATTTTCAATGCGGAAGAAGACTTGTGATTCGCGCGCCTCAATCGCTTGCTGGGCAACACGCTGCTCCTCGGCGGAGTTGTCCTGCCCTGGCGCGATGCCGAGCTGGCGCCGCCGCTCAAGGATGGGGCGACCGAGGTCGCCCGGCAGTGGTGGTCCAAGCACAGGATGGTTCGGCTTCACTCCGGAATAGTCCTTGGGAAGTGTTTCAAGTCCTTCAGGGGTTGGCTTGCGGTCAGTGTTGTAGAGATCTTCCGCCTGTTCTTTGAAGCGAAGCGCCGGTCCCTGCAGCGCCATCATCGTGACGCCCAGGATGGTACCGGACCCGACGGCAGCGATGGCGATGATCACGCCGCGCCTGAACCGCACGGCCCGGCGGGGCGAGGCCCGTAACTGCAGCTGCTCGGGATCGAGTTTTGGCGGAGCATTGGATGGGGAAGTGTCAGTCATAAGGCCCCTCTCCTCACCTGCTGGAGCGCGCAAAGAGAGATACGCGACGCGGCGGTTGCCGGCCGTCCGTCCTTGTGATGCGCACCACTTGCTGCTGCTTGGTGCCGAGGCGTAGTTCGGCCGCGGCGAAGAGCCGATCGACAATGTAGTAGTTGCCGCGCATGCGGTAGTTGACGAGCTGGTTGTCCCCGTCAGAGCCGACGATGAAGAGTGGCGGGGCCTCTCCCTGGTCTATGCGGCGCGGGAACTCTATGTAGACCTTGCTGCCATCATCGAAGGCTCGCGTCGGTCTCCAGGGCGGTGTGTCGCCCCTAATCGAGTAGCGAAAGCGAATGTTTTCGAGCGCCACGTTCGACGCCACCGGCATGGTAGCCTCGGCCTGAGCGTTACGCTGGCGGAGCGCGACGATTTGGTCCTCGCTGTACGTCCAGGAGATCGCCGCCATAGCGGTCTTATCGGTGCTTTGAAGCTGCAAGTGGTAGGTGCGTCGTTCCGTGGTGATCACCAGATTGGTGCTAAGCCCCGGCGCGAAGGGTTTTACCAGCACATGGGTGCGCTGGTCGTCACCGGTGCCGCTGACGGTATCGCCGATGACCCAGCGCACCGTGTCGCCGGCCGACACGGCTGTCAGTTTCTCGCCCGGCTGTAGGGCGATATCGGTGACGCGCTCCGGCGCGGCATAGAGCTGATAAAGCGCGCCATCGGTGAAGGGATAGACCTGCACCGCATTGACGTAGCCGTACCGGGTGGGTTGCTGCGTCGCCGCCTTGTTGGCGTCGGCGACGCGTTCTTCAGGAGGGCGCTTGTCGTAGGCGATTTTGCCCGGTTCTGGCTGCAACTGGCCGGGGAGCGGCAACGGCCTTGGCACCTCGACTATCTTGACCGGTGTCTCTGGCGCCTTCTCGATTGCCGCTGCTTTGAAGTCGGCAGCATCATACGAGATTTCAGGCGGCACCGGCTTCGATGCGCAGGCCGAGAGAACTGCTGCCGATGCGGATAGGATCAGTGCGGCACGGAACGATTGGGCTCTATTTGTCATCGGCGGGCTCCTTCGGGGAAACGGATGTCGGTGCGGCACTGTCTAGCTCGCGCGACCAGTCGATGGCGTTGATGAATACACCGAGCGGATTGTTGCGCAGCTGATCCGTATTGCTTGGCGGGCGGATCACGATGGTGAGGATCGCGGTCCAGCGCGTGGTGCTGGCAAGGCTGCCGCGCTCAAAGACCTGCTCAGTCCATTTGACCTGGAACGAGCTGTCGGAAGCCCTGACCACACTGGTCACCTGGACGGACACGCTGCGCGTTCCGATCTGACCGAAGGGATCGTTCGCCTTGGCGTACTCATTGAGGAAGAGTGCCGCACGGTCGGTGGCAAGGTCGTAAGCCGCCAGCCAGTTCTGCCGCACCAGCACCGGATCAGTGGAGACGGAACGGACATTCTGGATGAAGCGGCCGAGGTGCCAGGCTATCTCGGCGTCGGAGGGCTCGTAGTCTTGGATAGCCGGCGCGACGGCGCGTGCCTCGCCGAAGCGGTCGACCTCGACGACGTAAGGCACAACACGGCTCTGCATCGACTGCCATACGAGTCCGCCAGAGAGCCCGGTCGCCAAGGCCAGACAGCCGAGGGCCATGAGCCGCCAGTTCCTAGCCTGTACTCGAGATGAGCCGATGCGCTCGTCCCATAGCTGGGCGGCCTTTTGATACGGCGTGACCGGTTCGGGTGTCTTGCCGTAACGTTGAACGGGTCGCTTGAACAGCATCTAGTCGTCCTTGTCGTTGAGAGAGGGATTGGCGCTGCCTCCCGGGCTGTCGCCTTCACGGACAGCCTGCATGGCGGCGTGGCGGTGGGCACGGGCGGTCTGTTCGGAACGCAAGCGCCTTGCCCACGTCGGAGCGGCATTAGGATCTGCAGCGGTTGGGTTTCCAGTCATGGACGCGGTGGGCGCACCACCGGTCGCGGTCCATGCCGCTTCCCGGCCGGCATCGGCGCTGCGCCCGAACGTTCCCGCGGCAGCTCTTGCTGCTCGCATTGCGGCGCCGCCGGCGGCACTGGTCACGCCCTGCAATCCAGCAGCCACACCGGACAGGCCGGTGTGGGGCGAGGTTGCTCGCCCGATCTGCCAGGCCGTTAAAGCAGCCGATCCCATCGTTGTGCCGGCCCGAATTGCGGCGAGACTGCCGCCGGCTGCCATGCGCGCGCCAGCAAATGCCGTGCCTCCGGCAACGAGCGATGCACCAGCAGCCGCCGCAGTCGTGCCAAGTGCGGCGCCCGCGCCAAGCTGCGGCGCGCCGGACACTAGACCCGACGCGATGCCGGGCCCAAAGATGCCGAGCCCAAGCAGCGCCAGCGCGCCCAGCACCTGTGACATCGCGGCGGCCAGGTCCGGCTCCTTGCCTTGCAGCGCGGAAGCAAACTCGCCGAAGAGTGTGGAGCCGATGCCGACGATGACGGCAAGTACCATCACCTTGATGCCTGAAGAGATGACATTGCCGAGCACGCGCTCGGCCAGAAACGCCGATCGATTCCAGAGTGCGAAGGGAACCAGAACAAAGCCGGCAAGCGTGGTGAGCTTGAACTCAAGGATTGTGATGAACAGCTGAATGGAAAGGATGAAGAAGGCGATGATGACCAGGAACCAGGCCATGAGCAGCACGAAGATGGTGAGCGCGTTGCCGAAGATTTCTGGAAAGCCGAGCAGCTGACTTGCCTGATCAAGCAGCGGCCAAGCGCCTTCGAAACCGGTCGCGGCGATGCGGCCCGGGCGCAGGAGATTGTCTGGGGAGAGATTGCCGGAGGACGCGTTGATGCCGAGGCCGGCGAAGGAGCGATAGATGATGTCGGCGAGATTCTTAAAATTATTCAAGATGAAGGCGAAGACGCCGACATAGAGCACCTTGCGGGTAAGCCGGCCGAGAATGTTGGGCTCGTCGCCGATCGCCCAGGCCAGCCCGGCCAGCGTGATGTCGATGCCGATCAGGATGGTGGTGAGGAAGGCGACGTCGCCCGAAAGCAGACCGAACCCGCTGTCAATGTAGCGGATGAAGGTCTCCATGAAGCGATCGATGACGCCAAGGTCGTTCATGCCGCCGCCTTCCTCGTCAGAGTTGGTGATCAGTTGCCGGGATAGGCCGAGCCGGTACCCAGGAAGCGCTTGGTCGTCTCGCGGGCGGCTTCCTCGGACTGCGCCTTGCGCGCGGCATCCTCGGCCTCAGCTCGAAACTGAGTCGCGAGCAGCGTTTGGATCTGCATCTGCTGCTTGGTTGAAAGCGCGATCAGCTGATTGGTGGCCTGGCTTGCCTGAAGCGCACCGGCTGCCCCTTGGCTGCGGTTGACGAGATCGGCAAGCAGGTCGCCGTCGGCGCGGACGTTCTCGACGATCTGCGACTGGACCCGCATGGTCTGGCGGAACGCCTGCATGGCGCTCTGCCAGCGCTCGCGCGCAGCGGCTGCCACATCGCTGACCTTGACCGTGGCCTCGTAGCTTTCTGGATATTGGCTGCGCCACTGGTCTTGAAGCTTGCCCAGATCAAAGCTGAGGCCACTCGCCTGGTCCATCAAACCGTCAATGCGATGGAGCGAACCGGTGAGTTGGCCCACGGAAGAGAAATCCAGACGCTGAAGATTGCGCGCCATGTTCTGCAGCATGGTTGCCTGGTTCTGCAGCGACTGGATCTGGTTGTTGATCTGCTCCAGCGCGCGCGCCGCCGTCAGCACGTTCTGCGCATAATTGGATGGATCGAACACGATAAGGGCGTAGGCCGGCTGCACATAGTCGGCCATTGGCTTGGCGATCAGGGAAACGGTGATCAGGCTGGTGAAAAGACGGCGTCCAATCATGAGGATTGCTCCATGTCTGGTTGAGGGAATTGCTGGAGAAGCTGGGCAGCCCAATCGAGGCCGCGCGCGCTCAGAAAGCGGGAGGCAAAGCTGTCTTGCCCGTCTTCGGACTGGATTTTGTCGATCAGGGTCTGCGTCGCCGGATCGGAAGCGCCGCAAAGCGCAAGAGTGATGGGGCCAAGCCCGAGCTCGAAGAGACGGTTTCCGCTACGTGACTGAAGATAATAGTGGCGCTTCGGCGTGGCGCGGGCGATCAATTCGATCTGCCGCTCGTTCAAGCCGAAGCGCTCGTAGGCTGCCCGCGCTTGCGGTTCCACAGCACGATCATTGGGAAGGAAAATGCGCTGGGGGCAGCTCTCGATGATAGCCGGCGCGATTGAAGAGCCCGCGATATCAGCCAGCGATTGCGTAGCGAAGATCACCGAGACATTCCGCTTTCGGAGCACCTTCAGCCATTCGCGGATACGGGCGGCAAAGAGCGGATTGTCGAGATAGAGCCAAGCCTCGTCGAGCATCAGCAGCGTCGGCCTTCCATCGAACCGCTCTTCAAGACGATGGAACAGGTAAGTGAGCACAGGCCGCACAGCGCCTTGGCTCTGCATCAGCTCTTCCGTCTCGAAACACTGCACATTCGATAAGGCCAGCCGATCATCATCGGCGTCGAGCAGGCGGCCGAAAGGACCGTCGAGTGTGTAGGGCATCAACGCGGACTTCAGCCCGTTGGACTGAAGCAGGACCGAAAGGCCGGTCAGCGTGCGTTCCTGCGCCGGCGCGGTGGCAAGGCTGGTGAGTGCCGACCAGATTGCCTCCTTCACCTCCGGCGTGACGGTGACATTCTCATGGGCAATGAGGCCGGCAATCCACTCGGCTGCCCAACTGCGGGCAGCCTGGTCGCCGATATTGCGCAGGGGCTGGAAGGCGAGCGCACCGTCAGCACCCAGCGCGTGGTGTTCTCCACCCGTGGCAAGGACTGCCGCGCGCGCCGAATTGCCTTTGTCGAAGACATAGACCTGCGCGCCTGCATAGCGCCGGAACTGCAGTGCAATCAGGGCAATCAGCACCGATTTGCCGGCGCCGGTCGGGCCAACGATCAGCATGTGGCCGACATCGTCGACATGGGTTGATAGCCGGAATGGTGTCGATCCGTTGGTCTCTGCGAACAGAAGTGGCGAGGCCTCTCGCTGGGTGACCTTGGCGAGATGCTCGTTCGCTGTAGGACCTGCCCAGACCGACGACAACGGCATGAGATGCGCAAGGTTCAATGTGTGAACGAGCGGCTGGCGAACATTGGCATAGATATGACCAGGCAGCGAGCCGAGCCACGCCTCGACCGCATTGACGCTTTCGCGGATGGTGGTGAAGCCGAGCCCATTGATGATTCGCTCGACCGCGCGAAGTTTCTCCGCGGCGGCTTGATGGTCCTCATCCCACACTGTCACCGTTGTGGTGAGATAACCGAAGCCGACATGGTCGCCGCCCAACGCCTGAAGGGCTGCGTCGGCATCGAGCGCCTTGTTGTCGGCATCGCTGTCGACCAGCGGGACAGGTTCGTTGGTCACGACCTCGCGCAGGATGGCCGCGATCGATTTGCGCTTGGCAAACCACTGGCGGCGCAACCGTGTCAGAGTCTTCGTGGCTTCCGTCTTGTCGAGCGGGATGAAGCGCGTCACCCAGCGATAGGCGAAATCCTGATGATTCAACGCGTCGAGAATTCCGGGCCGGGTGAGATTCGGGAATCCGAGGACGGTAAGGGTGCGAAGATGGTGTTCGCCGAGCATCGGCTCCAAGCCGCCGGTAAGTGGCGCGTCGACCAGGATGCCGTCGAGATACATCGGCGTTTCGGGGACAGCAAGTGGATGGCGGCGGGTCGAGATTGTGCCGTGCAGGTAAGTCAGGGTCTCGGCATCGTCGAGCACGCGCACCTCGGGCATGAAACCGGACAAAAGATCGAGGACCCGGTCGGTCTCGTCGCGAAACCGCGCCAGCTCCTGGGGCCAGTCTCTCCCGCCGCCAGATTGGTGTGCGTCAACCAGCGCCCTTTCAGCCCTCGCCCGTGCGTCCGGGGGCGGCATGAACAGCAAAGTCAGGTGATAGCGGCTCTCGTAATGCGCGACCTTGCCCTCGAAGGCCGCGCGCCGCTCTTCATCGACCAGCCAAGACGCGGCGTCGGGAAAGGTTGAGTTAGGATAGCCGAGCGCCTCTATGCGCTCGGCTTCGAAGAACAATGCCCAGCCGGAGCCGAGCCTTCTCAACGCGTTGTTTGCCCGGGCGCAGATGCCGACAAGTTCTGCTTCCGTCGCGCTTTCGAGATCGGGCCCGCGGAACCGTAAGGTCCGCTGAAAGCTGCCGTCCTTATTGAGCACGATGCTGGGCGCGACGAGCGCTGCCCAGGGCAGATGGTCCGCAAGTTTGTCGGCTTTGCTGCGGTATTCTGACAGGTTCAGCATGCCAACCATCCCTTCAGACGAAGGTGACGAACGAGCACGCTGGCGAAGTCTGGATCGCGTCTTGTGGCAAAGACCGCCAGCGTGTGGCCGGCAATCCACAGCACCAGCCCAGCGATCCACTGCTGCAAACCGAGGCCGATAACTGCGGCCACCGTGCCGTTGAGGATCGCCACCGCTCGCGGTGCACCGCCCAGCAGGATGGCTTCGGTCAATGCCCGGTGAACGGGAACCGCAAAGCCCTCAATATGCTGCTCTCCAGCGGCCATCAGACGAGTGCTCCGCCGCCAAAGGAGAAGAAGGAGAGAAAGAAGCTCGATGCCGCGAAGGCGATCGACAGCCCGAAGACGATCTGGATCAGCCGGCGGAAACCGCCTGCGGTGTCACCGAAGGCAAGGGTTAAGCCCGTGGTGATAATGATGATCACGGCGATAATCTTGGCGACCGGTCCCTGTACAGACTCCAGGATCTGCTGCAGCGGCTGTTCCCAAGGCATGCCGGAGCCTGCTGCGCGGGCTGAGACCGTGAGAACAAGCACGAGCGCGGTGGACGAAAGAAAGCGAAGCTTCTTGCACATGAATTGGCCTTTCAAAACTGCTGAAGTTGCGGGAGCGTCAGTTGGGTGACGGCGTAGTCGCCGCTGCCGTCGAGACCGGTGACCTCGGCGATGGCGTCAACGCGGCGCGAGGATCCGCGCCCGGCGATGAAGACAATCAGATCGATGGCATCGGCGATCAGACGGCGTGGTACAGTGACGACGGCTTCCTGCGCGAGTTGCTCGATCCGGTAGAGGGCGGAGCGCGCCGAATTGGCGTGAACCGTTGCGATGCCGCCGGGGTGGCCAGTGTTCCATGCCTTCAGCATATCAAGGGCTTCCGCACCCCGGACTTCGCCGACGACGATGCGGTCGGGCCTGAGCCGCAGCGTCGAGCGTACGAGATCGGCAAGCGTCACCGAGCCCCGTCTTGTCCTGAGTGCAACGCAGTCCTTGGCAGCGCACTGCAGCTCGCGTGTGTCTTCGATCAGGATCACCCGCTCGTCGGATTCCGCGACTTCGACCAGCAGCGCATTGGCGAGCGTGGTTTTACCCGACGACGTGCCGCCTGCGACCAATATGTTGCGCCGCTCGCGCACGGCCTTCCTCAGCGCATCGGCCTGCAGCGGCAGCATGATTTGGTCGGCGACATAGTTGGCCAACGTGTAGAGTTTTGCGGCCGGTTTACGGATGGCGAAGCATGGCGCCAGAACGACTGGCGGCAACAGCCCCTCGAAGCGCTCGCCCGAGGGCAGTTCGGCGCTGACGATCGGACTACCCGCATGCGCCTCGGCACGCACATGGGAAGCGACCAGGCGAACGATGCGTTCCGCCTCGGATGGGTGCATATGCACGCCGGTACCGACCCGACCTTCTCCCAGCCGGTCGAGCCGCAGCGTACCGTCGGGATTGACCATCACCTCGACAACAGATGAATCGGCAAGGGCCTCAGCGATTGCCGGGCCCATGGCGGTGCGCAACATGGCACGATGGCGATGGTCGACCTCCGGATGAGAACTCATCCTTCCCCTCCCCCGCCATTATCCGTCCCAAGCGACCGTTTGCCGGAGGCGATCTGACGGCCCACTTGCTCGACGAATTTGTCGAAGCGCTCCTGGGCAATCGCCTGCGTCGCCCTGTCCGGGACTGGCGTGTGAGCATGAAGCGTGATGGAAAAGCGAATGAAGAGCGCCAGGCTCTCTAGGATCATCTCGACGTCGCGTCTGACATGGCCGAGGTCACGAGAAAGACGGTCGAGCCTTACGCCGTAGCGCCGGTCGAGCTCGTTCTCGCCACGCCGCTCGATAAAGGCCTCGACTGCCTTCGCCACGATCGCTGATTTGGTCGTCGATGGATCGCGGTTGAGGTCGTCCAGTTTCTTGCTCAGGTCGGGTTCGAGCAGAAACTGATGACGAATGCGCTGAGGGCTCATGTGGCTCGTTCCAACTGTCCCAGCGCTGTTGCGCGGGCGGGAACGAGCATCGGCGACTTCCTCGAAATTGCTTATGGCCGTTATCTACGCTGATTTGCGCTCTGCCTTCGGCAGCTTCTTTCAGAAGCCGGGTACGATGTCCTTGTTGTCGCCCGTTCCCTCGTTGATGCCATAGGCGCGTGCGGCAGTGGAAATTCGGTCCATCACGCGCCTGTCGGCAACTGCCTCGCTATCATCGTCCGCGGGCTTGAGCAGGTCGTCCCGATCGGGCTCCAGGGTGACGGCTGTATGCTCTTCAGGCAGACCCGGATGTCGCTGTTGCTGGACACCTCCTTCATCTTCAATTGCCTCGCCCGCGCTTTCGCCGCCGCCAGCAAGACGGCGGTCAACGCCCCGCACCTGCCCGATCCAACAGTCCGGGCGCGGTACTGGCCGATCCGCGTAAGCGCCGCCGCGCAATACCGGCGCAGAAAGCACGCGCTCGGTGAAATTTCGATCCTGGTAGTAGCGCAGCTTCTTTGCCCGGATCGGCGGCAGCCCTGAAACCAACACCAGTTCATCGGCTTGCGGCAACTGCATCACCTCGCCCGGTGTCAATAGTGGGCGGGCGGTCTCCTGGCGGCTAACCATCACGTGCGACAGCCAGGGGGCCAAGCGATGGCCGGCATAGTTGCGCATGGACCTCAGCTCCGTTGCCGTGCCGAGCGCGTCCGAAATGCGTTTGGCCGTGCGCTCGTCATTGGAGGAAAAGGCAATCCGCACATGGCAGTTGTCGAGAATGGCATTGTTGTCCCCATACGCCTTGGAGATCTGGTTCAAGGATTGCGCGATCAGATATGCACGGATGCCATAGCCGGCCATGAAGGCGAGCGCGGTTTCGAAGAAATCAAGGCGACCGAGCGCCGGGAATTCGTCCAGCATCATGAGCAGTTGATGCTTCCTGCTCTTCTTAGGATCCCCCTCCAGCCGCTCCGTCAGACGCCTGCCGATCTGATTGAGCACAAGTCGCACCAGCGGCTTCGTGCGCGAGATGTCCGATGGCGGCACGACCAGATAGAGTGACATCGGTCGCTCGGCATCCAGGAGGTCGGCAATGCGCCAGTCGCAGGCTGATGTCGCTGCCGCCACGGTAGGATCGCGATAGAGGCCGAGGAACGACATGGCGGTCGAAAGAACGCCTGAACGCTCGTTCTCCGACTTGTTCAACACCTCGCGAGCTGCCGAGGCCACGACAGGATGGACCTGGGGCTTATCCGCCGCGCCGAGATGGTTGGTCGTCATCATCCGCCGTAGTGTCGCGGCAAACGAGCGTTGCGGGTCCGACAGGAAGGTGGCGACGCGAGCGAGCGTCTTTTCCTCTTCGGCGTAAAGCACGTGCAAAATGGCGCCGACCAAGAGTGAGTGACTGGTTTTCTCCCAGTGGTTCCGCCGGTCCAGCGCGCCTTCCGGATCTACCAGGATGTCGGCGATGTTCTGGACGTCGCGGACCTCATCTGGACCTTTTCGTACCTCCAGCAGCGGGTTATAGCGCGCCGACCTCGGATCGGTCGGATTGAACAGGAGACAGTAGGAGAACTTCGAGCGCCAGCCGGAGGTCAACTGCCAGTTCTCGCCTTTGATATCGTGAATGACGGCCGAGCCGGTCCAGGACAGAAGAGTTGGAACAACCAGTCCGATGCCCTTGCCTGATCGTGTTGGGGCAAAGGCCATGACATGCTCGGGCCCGTCATGGCGCAGATAGCGATCCTTCAGCTTGCCTAGGAAAACGCCGGCCGGCCGAAACAGCCCTGCCGTCTCGATCTCGTGAGTCGCGGCCCACCTTGACGAGCCATATGTGGTGACCGACCCGAGCTGTCGCGCGCGCCAGAGCGAGCCGGCGATCGCGGCGGCACAGCCCACCAACCCACTGGCGCCGGCAAGCGCACCGGCCTTATCGAAGACCTCGGGCGCATAAGCGTCGAAGTGGAACCACCATTCGAACAGTTTCCACGGCTTGTAGATCTGCCAGCCAGCCGCGACTAACCATGGCGCGCCGAGTGGCGGTTGATGGCCGAGCATGTGGGCGCACCACTGCGTGGCCGCCCATACGCCGAGTATCACGATTGCGAACACGACGGCGATCTGCCCAATCAGCAACTTCGTAGGCGTCATTGGCTTGCTCCGCAGTTCTGGACATGCGGGGCCAAGCATCGCGCGGTGCGATGTGAACTGAAATGCACACTACGCACGACCAGGTGCGATGAGGGAATGGGCAGGATCGCTCAGACTGGAACTTTCGGTGGAGCAAATATGCCCATTTGGCCGCAGACCTGATCTGCGTCTCGTCGACATCCTAATGCCGGTGACGCTTTGAAGTGTATTTCCGATGGACGCATGCCACCTGTGAGCGCGTCACAATCATTCGACGGTGACCGATTTTGCGAGATTGCGCGGCTGGTCGACATCTTTGCCCATGGAGACCGCCGTATGATAGGCAAGAAGCTGTATCGGCAGCGAGAAAATCATAGGTGCGATAATCTCGTCGACGGCCGGCAGCACGATCGTATGCATCGTGTCGAGTTTCGACGCAGCGGCCCCATTTTCATCGGTGATGAGGATAATCCGCCCTCCACGGGCGGCCGCTTCCTCCATATTGGAGACGGTCTTGTTGAAAAAGCGATCATGTGGCGCGATGACGATCACTGGCATGTTCTCATCTATCAATGCGATTGGACCATGCTTCAATTCGCCAGCCGCATAGCCCTCAGCATGGATGTAGGAAATCTCCTTGAGCTTTAGCGCACCTTCCATCGCCAGTGGGAAACTGGTGCCGCGGCCAATATACAGGACACCATGACACTTTGACAGTTCGCGCGACAGGAGCTCGATATCTGGCTGGATGCTGTTCAGTACCCGGCCCATGACGCCCGGCATTTCGGCAAGGCTCCGGACGAGCGCCTTCACCTCATATTCAGTTAGCGTTCCACGGTCCTTGGCAGCGCCGATGGCGAGTGTGGCCAGAACCGCAAGCTGGCACGTGAAAGCCTTGGTGGAGGCGACGCCGATCTCCGGGCCGGCAAGGATCGGGAAGATCGCGTCGGCCTCCCGAGCGATGGTCGATTCGCGGGAATTGACGACAGCGCCGGTTTTCAGCCCACGCCCCTTGCAGTACCTCAGGGACGCGAGCGTATCGGCGGTTTCGCCGGATTGCGAAATGAAAAGAGCCGCCGATTCCGGCGGCAACGGGATCTCCCGGTAGCGGAATTCGGACGCAACGTCGATTTCGACCGGCAGGCGCGCATAGCGCTCGAACCAGTATTTTGCGATCAGTCCGGCCAGATAGGCGGTGCCGCAAGCCGAGATCGCCAGACACGGGATGCTGGCGAAATCTATGCTCGAAACCGCATCGACGCGATTCCCTTCGAAGTTGATGTAATGACCGAGCGCACGGGCGATGACCTCGGGCTGCTCGTAAATTTCCTTCTCCATGAAGTGGCGACGGTTGCCCTTATTGGCCAAGTATGCCCCGGCCGTGGAAGTCTGGCGCGGACGTTCGACGGGATGGCCATCGAAATCGAAGATATCGGCGCCTGCCTTGCCGATAACGGCCCAGTCGCCGTCGACGAGATATGTGATTGCATTTGTGAAGGGAGCTAGCGCCATGGCGTCGGAGCCCAGGAACATCTCGCCGTCGCCGTGACCGATCGCCAGCGGTGGTCCATTGCGCGCCGCCATGATGGTCGACGGATCATCCTCGAAGAGAATGGCAAGCGCGTAGGCGCCCCTGACGCGCTTCAGCATGGCGTGCATTGCCTCACCCCGCCCCATGCCCTCCCGGCGGTGTCTTGCCAAGAGATGCACGACGACCTCGGTGTCGGTGTCGGTCTGGAACTCGGCGCCCGCCGCCACCAGTTCGTCCTTCAACTCGGCGAAATTCTCGATAATGCCGTTGTGAACGACGGCCACACCGTCCGTAAAGTGCGGGTGCGCGTTGCGCTCAGTCGGTGCCCCATGCGTTGCCCAGCGCGTGTGTGCGATGCCGATGGTGCCACTCAGCGGCTCTTCCTTCAACCTCGTCTCGAGATTGATGAGCTTGCCCTTGGCGCGCCGGCAGTGCAATGAGCCCTCGGTGATGGTGGCAACGCCGGCTGAGTCATATCCTCGATATTCGAGACGCTTCAAAGCGTGGACCAACCGATCCGACACCGGCTGATGCCCAACGATGCCAACAATCCCGCACATGATCGTCTCCGAATTCTTCCCCGTAGCCTCAGCCGACCCGAAGGGCACCGCCCGGCGCTGAGCCTCCTAGTAGAATTCGGTAAAACAGGTAAAATCGATTGTTGGGATGGCTGCCATCCAGCCAGTGGATAGAAGAGGACGTGTTGACCAGCGAGAAACGGTACGCGCGGTGCCGGCTTGCGTCCACCAACCGCCAGTTGGGACGAGTTTCCGTAGTCGGCTGAGGCGTAACGATCATCGCAATGTCCGCTTTTTACATGCTGTTGACTCGCCCAGTTAACGGCCCTTAGATCCATTGACTGCTACAATGCTTAGGGGTTTTCAAAATGCCGTTCAAACGGGCCGGTCTATACCCTGCCGATCTCGATCTATGCCAACGGGTATTCGACCAGATATGTAGTGACGAGCATATCGCCCGCTCATCGTTGGAGGCCGACAATCTCGCCCTGGATATTTTGGTCGCGTTGGAAGAAGAGGCTGACGCGGATGAGGCTGAGCTGCTTGAACTCATCAGATCGAAGCGGCGGGCTACTCGTCATCTCAGAAACCCTGCAGAGAGGCATGGCGGACGTCTTCGTCGCCGCTGAGGGATGCAGTCACCCGGACCTTCCCTTTGCCTGTTCGACTGCCTTGCTGGCCGCCTTGGCAAACTCCTGCATGTTTGCTCACGCGCACTGTCGTCCGTCTGGAACTTGCGCCAAACTCATCAGTTCTGACAATGCCAAACAGCGCGTGGCAACGATCCTGACTTCCATCGGCACACTGACATCCCGGCCGGCGGCTCGACGCCCCTCAAGGCGTGGCCGGGAAGCGTCGCAGCCGGCGCCCTCGGCAGCGTGGCGACCAACCTTGATTGCGTCTCGACACGAGGTCGGCGCTTCACCGGAAACGACGCAAGGGCAGCGATAAGCACATGCGCAGGAGCCTGCCGTGGCAGTCACCTGAACCAGCAAGCGGCCCCGGGTGTTCTTCCGCTTTCATCCGGGTTTCGCCATCAACCCAAAACGGACAGCTGATGTGCTACAAAAACCGGACTACTTGAAAAGCTACCGACACACCCATGATCAACGCCGAGCCGTGCCCTCGAAACCGATGACGACAACTTCGGCGTCGAGCTCCGGCCGGAGTTTCGCCACCACCGGGCCGATCCCCATCTCAAAGAAGTAGACAGCCTCTATAGGGGCGTTTGCGGTTTCGAGTTGGGTTCTCAATGGCAGATAGCTGCGGTGAAGGTGTGGGCTGAGCAATTGCGGGTCGGCCGGAGACATGCGCAGCAGCAGTTCGTTTTTTATGTGCCGTTGCTGGGTTATGAATCGGCTGCGCAGGGTCGCGGTCTTTTGAGTAGGCGAGGCCAATTTTCGAGGTGTTGGGGCTGCTCATGGCTCCCTCCCGAATTGGGACGGAAGCATAATGCTCGCCCACAGCCAACGATGCTCGTAACGTTTATCGCCGATGTCGACATCGTTACATTGCAACGAGCCTCGCCTTTTCCGAGCATAAGAGCGGTTCACCTCGTCCACCGATCAGCTTGGAAAGCGGCGATACTCTGATGCTCGAAGCGCATGGCCAAACTGCTCGACCTCGTCAGATAATCGTTCGCGAGCCATTGAAGCGGAGGCGGACTCGTTGCTCGGAATGCCCTTATCCTCATGCCATGTGGAAGGGCACAGCGACAGCAGCCGGGAGGAGCTCGATCCCTTGTTTTTTGTCGAGCTGGTTCAGCAAATGTCCTCGACGTTTGCGCGAACTCCGGCAAGCTTAACGGCGATCTGGCGCGAGCCCGAGCATCTTGGTTAGAATGGGATCGCAATTGGCCACGGGCGCGCTGTCGTTGGTCCGATAGACCTACCAGAGCGGCACTCACGCTCTCGGAGCGCCTTGGTCGATCTCTTGCCGGGCCAGTCCAAGGCACACCGCACTCACGCATGGCTGCCACACAAGTTATGAAACGCTAGGCCCACTCCTTTGCCGACCGATGTTCCAGGAGATACCGTCTCGCTGCACTATGCCAGAAATCTCTTTGCCGATATGCCGCTCGAGCACCGGCCGCCACGGGACGAGCACAAACTCGCGCGATTTCTCGATAAGGGCGTATTTGCCGCTGGCGAGCTCAACTGAGCGGCGGAGAGTGCCTTGTACCCGGTCTCCGGCTCGCACTTCAGCATAGGACAGACCGAGCTCTTCCGAGAGCTGACCGGCAACACGGTTCAGTTCACGCTGGCGGAGGATCGAAATCATGTTGGCGCGATAGACGGTGCGGTCCTGCTCTTCATGCGCGAGACCCTGAGCAATCAGCCATTGCCGCCTGCGGGCTTGCGCCTCCCGCACCTCACGGCCAAAGCCGGAGTTGCGCAGGGCCTCCGGTGCATCGGAAACCATTTCCCGGTCGATCCAGGTGGCACCGTCGAACCCGATTTGCTGATCCAGCGGCATTGATGAGAGCTTGTCGACGACAACAGGCACAGCCATGGCTCGCTTGCGCTCGTAGTCGGTGACTTGGTCGAGATGGTTCGGCGCGATGATCCATGTGCCGTCGGCTTCGCGCCTGAGAGTGCCGGTCTCGCGGCGAATGGCTTCCAGACGACGCACATGGGTTTCGGCGAAGCGTTCGCTGGCAGACGGATCGTGCTTCAGGTGGATATCAACATTGTAGCGCCCGCCATGGACGGCAGCGATCTCGACGACGGTGCGGTCAACCTGCCTCGGCCCGGTATTTCTCGGCGTGACACGGACGATGCAGCCGTCGGGCGTTGGTTCGGTGGCATCGCCTTTGCCGACATCGATGTAGTGGCTTTTCCCGTCCACCCCATCCACAATGAGGTAGTGGCGGTCGTTGATCTCGTCGGCAAGCCCGCGCGCCACAAGGCGGCCAACGAAAGGTTGCGCGAGCTGCCCGGATTGATCGTGGATCACACAGTCGGCTGCACTTCGGGATAGTCCTCTACCCGCAATGTCTCGGTGCATCGTCTTGATTATGTCACCGCGCTCGCCGATGCGCTGCAGTGTCGCTTCGAGCTCATCGTCGAGGCGCCAGCGGCCGGAGCTGATCTCCTCGGCCAGACCCATCCGTCCGAGCTTGCGCAGGCGGCCCTGGTGCAGGGTCTGTCGAAAGGCGTCGCGGCCGACCGGAGAAACCAGTCCGTCGCTGTCGCGGATGCTGAGCAGCTGCCGGTCGATGCTGGTGAAGCGCTCCTGCTCCATTTCCTGGCGCAGGCGGTGCTCGATCTCGCGATCGGTTCGTGGACCGAGATCGAGGCTGACCAGCTCGGCGGTCCGTTCGCGGATTCCGCTTGAGATATATTCCCGCGCGATGACGAGGTTCTCGCCGCGGTCGTCCTTGCCACGGACGATGATATGGGTGTGCGGATGGCCGGTGTTGAAATGATCGACGGCAACCCAATCGAGCTTCGTGCCGAGATCCTCCTCCATCTGCGCCATGAGCCGGCGCGTGAGTGGCTTCAGGTCGTCATACTGGATGCCGTCTTCGGGTGCGACGATGAAGCGGAATTGATGCCGATCGCCATCGGCACGATCAAGGAAGGCTTTGCCGTCGACGCGATCACTGTCGGCGTCGTAGAGCTCGCCAGGCGCGCCTTCCCGGGTAACGCCGTCGCGTTGGATGTAGCGCAGATGCGCACGCGCCCCACCCTGGCCTTTGCCGGCCAGCTTGACGACGCGCGCCTTGACCACCACCCGCCGCTGCCGGAAGGCAGCATACCTGTCGCGTGATTTCAGCAGCGCGGCGGCCGCTCCGCCGCGCCCTGCCCGGCTGCCGTTAAAGCGGCCGCCGCGCTGGGGCCGGCCGCCGGCTCTGTTGATCGCCGCCTGGACCTGGCTGGCGAAGCGTTTGCCTGCCTTCGAGCCGCGTGAGCCTATTCTGCCGAGCTTCGGCCTGAATTCGTCATCCTGCATCGTGGCCTCCCAGAATTTCAAGCAGTGTCAGATACTTGCGTGTCCCACACTCCCGGCTCTGCCAGCAGCCTCCGGGAAAAACGATGTGCAGACAAAGACTTCGCCGCCTCCTGGAGGCAATGCCTTTATCTTGCCTTACGCCGCCCTTCCGCTTTCCGGCTTCCGCACCCGCTCTTTCGGCCCCGCAAAACCGCGTCCCCGCTCGCCGAGTCACCCGCCATTCGGTTTCGTCCGAGCGCGATTGACGCGCAGCGGCACAAAGAGATCGCCTTTCGCTTCGCCGGCGCGAACGCCGTTACGAAGGAAAAAGAGCGAGCGGCCGGAGGGAGCGTTTTGGCTATTTGGCGCCTTGGAGTCCCCTTCGACTTGATCAATGTCGTCCGCCGAAATCCCCGTCCCCCTGAGCTGTTTGAGATAGGCAACCGTCTCCTTGGGCAGCGGCTTCCCACGCTTCAAATGCTCTTCGTAGCGCTCGGGTCCTGCGTTATAGGCGGCAAACAGGCCGGGGAATCCGAAGCGGTCAAACATGGCGCTGAGATAGGCGGTTCCGGCGAGAATATTGTCACGCGGATCGTGCGGATCGGCTCCCAGACCGTGCTCGGCACGCATGTCCTCATACGTTTCCGGCATCACCTGCATGAGGCCCATTGCGCCCGCGCGTGAGGTAATTGGGCGGCCGTCGAGCATGGTCTTGCCGCCGCTTTCTGCATCCATGACGGCGTAAACCCAGGCCTGAGGAATACGGAAGCGTCTGCTTGCTTCGTCTGTGAACTCCTGCCACCTTTGAAGGTGCGGAATTTGGGAGATGGCGACCGGCTCAGCGCCGGTCGAGGCGGAACAGGCGCTTGGCGCAAAGGCGATCATGCCGAACATCAGCAGGGTCACTCGGTCCATAGCGGCACGAGCCTCCCGATGACATTTGCGCGCGGCACCGGCCCGAAGTAGCGGCTGTCGAATGACCGAATATCGTCGCTGCCGAGCAGGAACATTTCGTTGTCGGCGAGTGTCCGGCACCCGTTCCACCATGGCAGCGGGCGGCCTCGGGTATCCTTCGCCAGCCGTCGCGCGACGATCTCGCCTTCGATGATGATCGCGTCATTGAAGGCGCAGACATCGTCGCCCGGAACCGCGGCAAGACGTTTTACCAGCGGCACGTTGCGGGGCAGATAGCCGCGTTCGGCGGCGAGTTCGGCGAGCGATTCTGGCGGGCGGGCGAGCACCAGATCGCCCCGAGCCGGCGCTGCAAACCCGAGGCGATAGAGGCCGACGGGCGCGCTGGCAGAGGCGTTCAAGACCAGCCAGGGCCTTGGTTTGACGGTGCCGGCGAAGCCGATCACGGTCAGTCCAATCACGGCAGCGGCGATGGTTTTGCGTGCCTGGAGGCGCCGCAGGCGGCTGCCGATCAGACGGATGGAAGGGCGCCGGCTCATGCTCGGCCTCCCTGGCCGGCTTGGCCGGAACCGGCCTCACCACCCTCGTTACCGGCGTACTGCGGGTGTCCTTTCGACCATCCGTCGAGTTCGTCGATGTGGTAGCGGACATAGCGGCCGTGCTTGCGGAATTTCGGGCCGCTGCCCGTGAGCCGCATCTTTTCCAGCGTGCGCTGGGAGAGCCCGATATAGAAGGCGGCTTGGGCCGTGCTGAGAAAGGGACTGCCCTTTTTGGCGCGGGCCGCGCGTTCGTTTTCGTCGTCCATGGTGATCCTCGTTTCGCTTCGGACAAGCGAGGGCGAGGATGGGCGAGCGAGATCGCCTCCGGGACGGGCGAAGAGTCCGGGGGAGAGTTTTCGCCGCCTTTTCGGGCGGACGGGTTTGGCTGGAGCGCCTGGGAATGAGCCCCGCGCCGGCTGGGGCGCGAGGCTCGGGTCGGCCGATCAGTCGGCCGGGTTCCAGATGATGGCGTAGGTGTCGTCATCGTCCTGGCCGGCGGCGCGGCCGAGATTGGCGTAGAGCTTGCGCGGTCCGAACTCCGGCGCCGCAATAGACAGGCTCACATAGTCCTTGCCGGAGGTTTCGCCGGTGCGGATCCAGCCGGCGCCAACTTCGACCCCTTGCGTCAGCACCCGGAAGTCGGGATGGTTGTCGGCGCTCTTGGCCTGGTTGGGGACGATGTCGATGTCGGCGCGGACGCTGAGCGTCTTGAGCTGGCCCTTGTAGCCGCCGTTTTCCTGCTTGTTGACGTAACCGATCGCGGTCATTTCGAAGTCTCCTTTTGCTGTCGCCGGGGACCATCCCCTGCGATGGCGGACCGTAATGGGCGCGTCCGGACCGCCTGAACCCGCCAGGGCCGAAGCGATAGCGGAGGACCCGAGCGGGCAGCTTTTTTGAAGCGAAGCGGCGCGAGGAAGCCGCCGCAGGCGGCGGGGAAAAAAGCTGATCGGCGAGGGTTTCGGGCGGCCGGATCCGCCCATAGGTCACAAGCCAGCCGCAGGGGAATGGTCCTTGAAGAGAGCAGGAGAGCATGGGAAATGCGGTCGCTACAGCCAGGCAGGAGGGGCGGGAATTTACAAGGCCTGCGGCTGATAAGGTGCCCACGCCGATCGAGATCGTGACCGCAGGTTGGGCGCAGATCAGGCATCGGGCGGGCGGACCGATCCATGGGGATCAGGAGTTTGCCGGCCTGGATTTTGGTGCGCGATGCGGGGCAATGGAAGCTCGAACATGCAGCCACTGCGACCGGGGTTCAGTGCCGAAGGGTGCTGCCGAGAAGCCGCGGCCCGGCCGTGACAGGCTATTCGCAGACGGACGGTGACCTGACCCGTGCCCATTGATCGGCGGTGCGGAAGCCGCCTCGATCAGTGTAGCTTTCGACCGGGAATTTCATCCAGCACGGCAGCCAGGTCTCGACTTGTCTGCGGCCGTTATCGCCCGAAAGAAAGTCGCGGATGATCTTCTTTTGCGTCTTCACCTTTTCGGCGACACTGCCGTCCGCGACATGTTCGCCGCCGACTTCGGCAAGCATGGAATTGGCAATTTCCTTGTCGCGCAACAAATCGAGAATGCGTCGTCCAGTTGCCAGCAAGCGCCGATGTCGACATTCAGATGCTTGCCGAGCGCCTCGATGACGGCGCTGCCGGCTTCAAGTGTCTCGGCCATGACGATGCTGAGAACGCGCACGACATGATCGTCGCGGAGCGCCAGGAGCCGCGCGAAGATGCTTGCCGTACCGAGGTCGTCGCCATTGCCGCAGCGATTGTGCCATCCTCATCCGGTTGCCCAAGCAGCGCCAAGACCTCGCGCCGTTTTTCGGCGAACGCGGCTTCCGCTGCTTCCGGCGAGGCTTGCGGCCACGATCTCGCTGCAAGCGCGCTACGGTTCGCGGCGAACCTGCCACAGGCCGGAACCGGCTATCGCATGCGCCACCATCAGGAGAAGTGCTTCGCTCGGATGGTCGAGCAGCCCCAAGCTGCACGCCTCTCTGATCAGCCGTGACAACGTCTCCCATTGCGACACTTCGTCGGAGTCGAGGCGGGCGACGTTCTCGATCAACGAGGCTTCGAGGGCATCGGCGTCCTCGCCAGCCTCCATGATGGCGCAGGGCAAGGGATCGGCTTTACCTCGCTCGTCGGCGAGCGATTTTGCGGCGAACTAGCGCGCCGTCCGGCGACGATCTCGAAGCTTTCCGGCGAGCCGTTGGGCCGCGCCAGGAGCGGCACGAGGACGCCGCGCGCGCGGACGGACGGCAGAATGTCGGACAGGTCGGGCGCGCGTTTTCCGTGGCGCATGTTGAGGCCGGATTCAGTCGGTCGAGCGGAATATGGGCAAGCTTCATGTCTTTCTCCTTCGTTTGGGGTGCGATTGTCCCCGCCGGGGAGACCGAAGGCCGATGCGGCGGGGACGGGTTTGCGCCTAGCGGCGCTCTGGCTCCGCCGCGTCTGGCGGAAGCTCGGAATGGGATTTGGCAAGTGCTTCCGCTGCCTGCCGCAGAAGCCGCTCGGCTTCGGTGATCTGGCCGGCGCTGCGCGCGGCCTCCGCATAAACGGACAGCGGAAAACGCGCTATGAAACAAAGGTCGCGCTCGATGCCCAGTCCGAGCGGACCCTTGATGGATTCGAGTTCGGCAAGGCTGACGCTGCCGAGTTCAGGGAAGCCGAAGCCGAGGTCGCAAAGGCCGAACAGCGTGTCGCCGTCTGCATCGAGTTCGGTCAGAAGCCAGATCGCAGGACCGGCCGGATCGAACAGTTTCACGACGGGTGCGTGGTCGGTTTCGGTGTCGGCAGCGCCGTTGGCGAGGAGCCGGGCGCGCAGTTCATCGGTGATCAGGATCATTGCGGAATTCCTTCAAGACGGTTCGGGCTGATTGAGTGCGGCTTTTTGAAACAGGCGGATACGAGCGGCTGGTGCGCCGCGCGGGGACGCGCATCGGCGCGCCAGAAGCGCAAGGCGGTCGCGCATGGCGATGGAGCGCGCTCACGCGGCGATCTCGGCATTCGCCTCACCTTCGATCTCGGCCTGCGCCACGCTTTCGACGTCGGCATTGAGGCCAAGCAGGAAATCGGCGGCTTTCGAGGCATGGCTGGCCGCGCGGAAAATGGCGCGATTGTCCTCGCGCAGAACCGTCAGCCATGAGCCGATGTAATCGGAATGGCGCACGGTCGGCTCGATACCGAGACTGCTGCAGATGAAGGCTGCGGCCATCTCGGCGACCAATTCCTCGCGCGCATAGGTTCTGGAGCCGAATGAGCCTGACAGGTCGCGCGCGAGTCGCGCCGGGTGGCCGGTCCAGTGGCCAAGCTCGTGAAAGCAGGTCCGGTAGTAGTCGATCTGGTGGAAGAAAGCCGGCTGGGGCGGCACCTGGATGGTGTCGCTGCCGGGCATGTAGAAAGCGCGATCGCCACCGATACGGAAATCCGCACGGCTTCTGCGAATAAGTTGCTCGGCCTGCGGGACGATTTCGCGCGCCGGCAGCGGCTCAGCGGCGGCATGGAGGTGGTCGGGCAGATTATCGCACTGCGCGACATTGAAGACGGTAAAGCGCTTCAAAAAAGGCACGGCCTGCGGTTCGTCGCCATCGGCCTTGGCGCGTTCCTTTTCGTCCTTGGGAATAAAGCGGTCAGCGTGAACGATGGTCGTGCCGCGCTCGCCCTTCCTGACATTGCCGCCAAGGGCAAGCGCCTGCCGGAAGGTGAGCCAGTTCTGGCTGGGGTATGGGCGCTCGATGACGGCGCCCCACAGGATCAGGATATTGATGCCGGAATAGCGGCGCTGGGTGGCTGCATTCCTGGGCAGGCCAAGGGCTGCCTTTGCCCTGCCCCAGGGCTTGACCCATGGCACGGTGCCGCGCTCCAGTTCGGCAACGATGCGGTCTGTGATCTCTTGGTAGAGGCTGGCGCCTGAGCGCCCGCCCTTGCCCGAGCCAGCCCCTCGGCTGCCGGAACGCTTGTTGTTTGCACGCATTGTCTGGTCCTCCATTCGCCAATCGCGCCCTCCCCGGAAGCGGGGTGGGCGGCGAAAGCGACCGAAAAGGCCCGCCGTAGAAGGCGGACCGCATCCGAAGGACCGGAACGAAGAGGAGGACCCGGAGCGGCAAGCGGAGGGTTGCGGGATGCCGCGGCTGGCCTAGAAGGGAGTGCCGCCCACCCCGTGCCACCGGGGAAGGCCACCACAAAAATCGACGCCGGCCAGCTGGCCGGCGACCGTCAGCAGCCGACAGGCTGCCCGCGTCAGGGGGCGAAGCCGGATGGCCGAGACCGCCTGAGCCTGTCGAAGAAAAAGCGGGCTCGGTGCACGAGCACCCGGCGCGCGCCTTCAGGCGCGCGGGCGCTCAGGACTCTGTTCCCGAGAGCAGTTGATGCGGTCAAAATGCCCATTTTGCAGCTGTGGAAGACTGAAGCTTGGCGTTTGCGCGCACATCGGCGATGCAGCTTCGCAGCCCGGCCGTCTCTACCACCCCGGCTATCACTTCGTCGCCGACCACCAACGCCGGCGTGCCGGTGATGTACAGCTCGTTCGCGAGCGCGCGATCGCGTGCGATGGCTTCGGTGATGGCCGGGCCTTCCATATCCCGCTTGAGCTGCTCAACATCGAGGCCGACACGTGCCGCAATGACTAGGGTGGTTCTTTGGTTCACCAAGCCGGGAAAAGCAAAAAGGGCGCGATTAAACGCCTCATATTTTCCCTGTTTGTGGGAGGCGAGCGCCGCACGCGCGGCGAATTCGGAAGCAGGTCCCAGGACCGGGAGCTGTTTACGCACGATCCTCAGATTGGGATCATGCTTGAGGGCTTGCTGGAGAATGAGGTCCATTTCCTTGCACAGCGGGCAGTTGTAGTCGAGGAATGAGACCAGGGGGACGTCGCCCTGCGGATTGTCGGCGACTGGCGAGGCGAGGTCGTTGAGGAGTGCGTCGCGATGCTGCGGAATGAGTATCCTCAAGTCCGCCGCGAGCAAGGCGTTCATCTCCGAGCCGTTGCAGGTCGTCAACCTATCTGGCTGTCGCCTTAGCGTTCCCAGCACGAACAGGGCGAGGACTAAAAAACCGATTACGGCGACAAGGACGGCGTTTTGCTTTGACATGGGTCGGGCTCCAATCAGCCGTTAACGGGGCAGCAACGGCTGGCCTTTTGGCGTGAAAGTTGGTCGTCGCTTTGGATCGCTTGCCCAACACTTCCCGCAGTATCGGCAGTCGCGGGGGAGGCTCACAATGTCGATGCCGGCGCCATCTGGCGGTTGCTTTATGACGGCTTCGCTCCAATGGGCTGACTGCAATAGCTGAGCGGCGTTCGCGAGTTGCCAGCCGAGACCACCGGTCATCACGCCGGGCGATCTGCCCTTCAACGAACGCCCGAGCGCCGAAGGACCCGCTCGTGAGAGCCTTTGCCAATCGTCCATCATCCGGCTCGCCTGCTCCGGGCGACAACGAGCCTTCCCACTGCGTTGCCGAGAAAAATGGTCAGCACACGGCACTCCGACACAAAGTGGTCGACGCGAAGAATAAGCGTCGCGCCGGCAGCTGGGGCGGTCGGAACGACAAAGAGCGCCGCGGCCAACGTGAGGAGGCCCGCACCGGTAATGCGAGTTGTTCCCTTCGAAGAGAGCAAGGCGACGAACAGCAGCAGGATCCGACCGCCGATCGACATATCCGTGTTCGTCGCCTGGGCGAGGAAGAGGGGGACCAGCGTCATGTGGATATTGGTGCCGTGCAGATTGAATGAATATGCGGCCGGGATGCCGAGGCCCACGACCGAACGCCTGGCGCTCGCCCCTTCGACGGGCGCGGCCCTCATCAGAATGCCGATCAGCTTGAACACCGGCGCGAGGAGCGCCTGAAGCAAGGAAAGCACAGGCTTGCCCGTGTCGCCGACCATCGCCATGGCTATGCCGAACAGCACCGAGAAGAACAGGACCTGCATGATGTCGCCTTCGGCGAAGGCACCAACGATTGACGGCATCAGCAAGCCGGTCACGAACTGCTCGTGGATCTTCGCCGCATAGCCCTTCACGGCCTGAGCAGCATCGAGCGAGGCTGGATCGATGTTGAGGCCGGCACCTGGCTGAACGACATTTGCGACAATGAGACCGACAATCAATGCGAGGCTGGAGAAGGTGAGGAAATAGATCATTGCCTTGCCGGCGACCCGGCCGACCTTCTTGAGATCGTTCATGCCGCCGATGCCGGTCGCAATTGTCAGGAAGATGACAGGCGCGATGATGATCTTCACGAGCTTGATGAAAGCATCGCTGAGCGGCTTCAGAGCCTCTCCAGTCCCCGGATAGAAAAGGCCAACAGCGACGCCAAGGGCGACGGCGGCAAGCACTTGAACGTAAAGCCGCGCAATATGGGGCTTACGAGGCCCGGCGTTCGCGCTGTGGGCTTGTGGAGCTAACACCGTTTCTCTCCCTGCCGGATCGCGGCGGGCTCTTCCTCGCTTCAAGCCCTCTCACTGGCGACGCTCCGGTCGAACGCTGCTGCCATCTCGGGCGCAAGCGGCGTGCCAAGCAGCGGCGGCGCGATAACGCGCAGAACCTCTCACGCAGTGCCGCATTCGCCGCGGGCGCGTCCTCTCTTAAAAACAAGGGCAGACCGTCGGCGGACATGCGGCCTGGCAGCGGCCGAAAGGTCGTCGAGGCAACCTGTTTGCCTTGGTGGCTGCGATCGGGATCTAGATGGTCAACATCTGGCTATGGCTATGTCCAAGCCATCGCCCAGTCGGCTGAGCCTGTCGGATATCAAACACCACTGTGAACAGGCGATCGCTACCGCGACCCGTATAGTCTGGCGCTCCACAGATGGAGTAATCGACCGGGCGTGTTAGGGCATGGGCCCTGAGCTGCTTCTTCGCGCGCGATCGTCGTTCTGGCCGCACCGCCCGCGAGCCACAATAAGTTTGTCCCGCCCCTTACAATAATTCATCAAGGCGTCTACCTCGGCAATCACCAGATCGGGCGTGATGTCGAACTTGCAGCGGACTTTGACCGGACAGCGCCGCACTTTGTCCAGACCACATCCCCGACATTCAATAACGCTCATAAGCATGCTGACCAGTGGACCACGGAAACCCCAAATTTCCGGTAGATGTGACGCGGTGAAAATTCCCACAGTAGGGCGGCCAAGCTGGGCAGCGACATGCCCAGTGCCTGAATTGTTCGACACCACGAGCGCGGCCGAATTCATGAGATGATTGAATTCCAATTCTGACAAGTCGACAGCCGTTCGAATCTCCGCGGCCCCACGGTCGCGAGCTGTCATCGCGACCTCCTCAAGCGCTTCCCGGCTTTCGCCACGGCCGACGAGGATCACCTCACGACGGGTAGAAAGAGCAGCGACAAGTTTGCCAAAGTTTTCGATCGGCCAATCGCGCAGGCTGGAATTCGAAAACGGAGCCACGACGATCGGGGACTTGCCTTCTGTCGAACTCTGTCGGCGGCCGGCTTCACTTTCTGCGTCGAAACAGGCCGCTGTCTTTGCGACCAGAAAGAGGAGAATTTCCGACACATGCTGGAGACGTATCTGCTTACGGTCAACGAACCAATCAAGCCATGTGCGAGGGAATTTGTCGGCGATCCCTATTTTTTGGGCCAGCTTGTAGAGGATGGTTCTGCGCAATTTCAGATCGAATGGCGCTATCGCAATATCGATCTGATGCATTCCGTAAGGATCAACTATCGCCGCACGATGCCTGGCGGGGACTTCGAGCAAAATGGGCCTTGTCTCATCCGGGACACGCATATCAATGGCAAGATCAAACTCGCCGGTCAGCAGCGGCCGTATGTCGGCCGCTTTCTTGCGGGTATCGACCTTCGGGTTGCGAGGAAAGAAGTCAAAAGCAACGTAATCGTCGGCGAGGTTGAACTGTTTTGCAGTGTCGATGTTCCAGCTTCCGACCACCAGCGTAATGTGGGCTTGCGCAAAGCGCTGACGCAGGTCCATCAGGGGCGCTAGAGACATCCAAAAGTCCCCGACACGATCAAGCTTAAGCGCCAAAATTCTCATCTTGGCGCTTGACTGTTCCGACTCCTCCCAGCTGCGGTATATAATTTGATTGCCGTCGCGCTTTGTAAAGTATCCCATTGCCATTCCGAAGGTTATACGTATAACACTGCTAGCCCAGTTATGTCTGTGTAGGTTGGATTGCTTGCCGTCTTATCCGCGTGAACAAATTAACGCGGCAAACGACTCTGAAACGACTGGTGATTTGCAGTGTTCGCGGCTGCGAGTGAAAGAGGAGTTCCGGCGTCAGCCCCGGTCAGTCCGGAAGCTTTGCCGACCAGCGACGGCAATGACGGGCGGAAAAATGGGCTGACGAATTTCTTTGCGGGAAGAGGCAGGTGCGGACTGGCCTGAATGAGTTAGGGGTAGGTGACGCCGGCCGTTCAACGGTTCTGAGAGGGGAAGACTCCGCTAAGAAAGAGAGGTCGGACTATTCGAAATCGTCGGCCTGGCTGCAACTCATTCCCAGGACAATTCCAGCGCACGTCTGAGCTCATGCAAAGATTTTCCCCTTTCGGGTCCCTTTTCACGCGACAGAGGCAGGGACGGTCGATGCGTGCCGGTGCTGAGGTCAATGCGAGATTCCGGAAGGTTGAGAAAATCGTTTGTTTCGATGAAGCCCTTCCACGCCATGGATAGATGGCTGCCAAGTTTGCGGCCACAATACAGCGGAGCGGTAGCCTAGCCGCTCCGGTGCGCGCTCACTTTCGAAGCGCCCAGCACCATCTCGGCATCGAGCACCTCAGGAAGTACCCGGCAGCGCCGCCAAATGGCGGCGCATTTCCCGCACAGGCGCGACTAGACGCCTCTCCTGTTTCCCCAGAGCAAAACGTGCAACTGCGGTAACACGCGTGCTTCGAACCACCTGTCGTGTGTCACCTTTTCCACAAGCCACTCCATGCGCTTTATTATTCCGTCCAGGTCGACAGGTGCGTCTTCATTGCCAGGGCGCGGTGGCGTGTGATTGCCGGGTTGCAGATAGACCGGAAGGTGCGGAAATCGCGCCGCGGCGTCTTTGGCGTAGGCGTAGTCATTCTCGTCGAAAACAACGAGCTTGAGCACGATTTGCGGCTTCTGCTGCGCCGCTTCTATGCACGCCTGGAATGCAGCCCAATCGGTACTCATTTCGCTTGACGGCGGCTTTGGGCTGAGAACCAGCACATCAAGATCCGCAAACCAGTCGCTGACCACCGAACCTTGGGTTTCCAGCGCAAAACGGTAACCTTCACCATGGCCTCGCTCGATCAGCGCACCGAAGGGCTGAATGGCCGGATTGCCGCCTGACAGCGACACCATCACTGGCCGGCCACCGGAAAGCCCAACGACGCTTTGCCACACCGCATCGATTGGCATCATCTCCCATTCGTGGCGGAATTGACTGTCCACCGCATGGAGGCTGTCGCACCAGGAGCACCGGTAGTCACACCCGCCGGTTCTGATGAAGACTGTAGGCAAACCGATGAGCACTCCCTCGCCCTGGATCGTGGGCCCAAATATCTCGCTCACACGGATTGCGGGACGCGTGTCCGTCACGGCCGGTATTCCGCCCAGGTTTTCGGGGTTTCGCTCACCCGCACGGCCGCGGTTTCCGGCAGACGTGCCTTGCACCATTCATAGAAATGTCTGGCCAAGTATTCCGCCGTGACTTGCTCATGTCCCAGCACCTCGTTGAGGTGCCGATGGTCGAGGCTCTCGTCGATATAGCGTTTGAGCGGCGCCAGATCGTGATAGTCGCGCACGAAGCCGTGCGCGTCCAGATCCTTCGCCGAAAGTTCCACTTCGACGATGTAGTTATGCCCGTGCAGGCGCGCGCACTGATGATCCGGCGGCAAAGAGGTGAGCTGGTGCGAGGCCGAGAAGTGGAATTCCTTGGTGATGCGGAACATCAGGCGCTTCTCCTCCGCAGCGCCTCGAGCCAGAAGACAGGGTCTTGGTAGTCGGTAGGATCAGCGTGCCCCGCGAGATGAAACGCCTCGCGCCGCTCCACGCAGGTCCCGCACCGTCCGCAGTGACGCTCGCCGCCCTTGTAACACGACCAGGTCTCCGCAAATGGCGTTCCGTGTCTTGCTCCATCCCGGACGATGTGGCCCTTCGTGAGGTTGACGTAAGGCGTGTAAAGGCGAATCTCTGCGTAGCCTTCCAGCGCGCGGTCTTGCATCATCTGGAAAGCTTCGATGAAGGCCGGACGGCAATCTGGATAGATGAAATGGTCCCCACCATGGACGGCCATCGCCACCGCTTCGGCCTTGTGCGCGGTGGCGAGACCGAAGGCAATTGCCAACATGATGGCGTTCCGGTTCGGCACTACCGTGATCTTCATCGTGTCTTCGGCGTAGTGGCCGTCCGGCACGTCGAAATTATCGGTGAGCGCTGAGCCGGAAAGGCCGCGGCCGATTTCGGGGATGTTGATGATCTGGTGCGTAGTGTTCAGTCGCTCCGCGCAGAGAGCGGCGAAGCCCAATTCTTTCCTGTGCCGTTGGCCGTAATCGAAAGACAGGAGGCCGGCGAGCTCGTGCTCCGCTGCCACGCTGTGAGCAAGGGAAACGGAGTCCAATCCGCCGGAGCAGATGACGAGAGTCTTCATCGTGGTATCCTTGTTTTGACCGGGTAAGGCTGCGACCGGAGATTTCTCTGCGGTCCCCCTACCCCAGCTAGTCAACTTTGTGAACCCGGTGGGAGTCTGGTCGCTGACGTGCCGTGGCGCAGCGGGCGCCGACCGCGGGCTCTTTCAATGTCCAAACAAGCATATGCTCAGAAGGACAAATGCGAAGCGACTCGAGGCATTGCTGGGGAAGAAGCTGACCTATCCAAATCTGCGCTACGGATGCTTGCACAGGCCACACGCGAATTGGCGAAGTAACGAGGAAGGTACGGAGTTCTTTAACGGCGGGAGTGCAGAAGCCCAAGTTCAAGGACAGTGCGCGCGCCCCGCTTCAGGATCAGTTCGATCTGGAACACGAATCCGCCGTTGCAATCACCCCTATATTGCGCGCAATAGCCTACATGGCGTTGGATGAACTGGATTTGGCGATTTTCCAGATGGCGGTCGAAAGCGTCCGCTCACTCTCCCTAAGCTTCAACGAAAAGGCCGCAGAGATAGCCACGAGGAGCCACGGTGTCCTGGTTTTCGACGTGCGGGTCGATGGTGACTCGGAGGTCCAGCGGATCGCAGCCATCCGATATCGAGCCGACCAGACGGGCGTGGTCGCGTTGGACAGACAAGGCCTTGTTACCCGCTCTTGCATGGTCAATGGCACTTTCTCACATTTCATTTCGCCATTGGAGAACTGGGCCAGCATGCCCCTGTCAATGCAGGCCAAGATCGATGTCACCGTCCATGCCGGTCTCTTCCTAGGCGCCTTGCGAAATGCCGGTCATATGCTTGGCAGCTAGCATATGACCGGAATGCATCTGCGGATTTTTGGCTCCACCTGCGCGTCCGAGCGGCCGGCCACCGAGGCTCTGTGGCGCGCGGATGTGTCCGGGGAGAGCGCAACGATCTGCTGCACACGTTCAAATATACCTCACGTGCACGAGCCGCGCTCATTAGTTACCTTCTCCTTCACGTTACAGGGATTGCGCGAAAATATTCCGCCGGTGCGCCTGCTTGGCGGTTACGCCGCGCTTCTGCAGTTAATCGAGCAGGAAAATCGCGCAATCAGTGGAGATCCACGAGAACTGGCTTGAGGCGACCCGCTACCTCAACATGGATCATCTGCGCGAGCACAAGAAAGAGAACCTGAGGGCACTGGCCGCCTGAGACGCGGCCCGCCATGTCCGCCGCTCCGCTAACACGGGGGCTGCGCGGCGGACACGCCAACGTCACCGCTAATGCCACGCCATCTTTGCAGAACATGACGCACACAACTAAAGGGACGGCATGGCCGACATCGCCGCGACGCGTCGCTCTTAGGCCTACGGCAGCGTTGACCATGCCAGCACTTCTTAGATGGGAGCATGAATACGAACCCCGTTCGGCGAGCTATTGCGCGATTCACCATTCGTTCACTTTGTTAGCGCACGTTCATAAGCGGACATGTTGGTGTAGCTCGTACGTGCCCAAAGCCCCGGCGCATCGACCCAGCGCCGGGGCTTTTTTGGTACCAGAAGGCACCGCTGAGAGGAGCAATCGTCCAGCGGTGCAGGACTTGGCCGCTCTGTGAACGATCCCTGAGTTGCTGCTTTTTTGCGGCGTAAGAAATCCGGGGTTTTACGGCGTCCAAAAACTCGGGTGTCTGCGGCGGGGCGCGCCATTTGGCGTGGTAACGCCGGAATTGCGGATTGCACCTAAAAACTTCCTGGGCCCAGGTCGTGCGGGGGAATCGACCGGAATAGTCGTAAGCTTCGCACTACGCCGTCCGGCCAGCATATCAACCGTGCGTAGCGCCCGCCGGCAGGAGCATTGGTCAGGCTGAGCATCGTTAAGCGCTACGCCGACAGGCCGAGAACCGGTTGCCATAATACAGGTCCGTTCAGACGTCCCCTCCAGCGGATGCGCTTGAGGCTAGCGTGGGAAATCTCGAGAAAACCGGCGACCGCCTCCGTGTTACCAACCGGCTTCGGCTGTCCGATGCGCGTCAACGGCCACGTTGCGAGACGCAGGATCCGTTCCATGCGCGTATCGGTCACTGTCACAATCCGAGTGAGATTATTCGCCAAGCCGAATTCGATCATGCCGGCGAAGAGCTCGTATGTTGCTTGCGCCAGTCCGCCAGACTTAGGCGCTGATGGAGGGAGATCGAGTGCGAAACGACTGCTCTCCCAAATGCGGGCACTCGCGGGCGCCGCAGTCTCACCCAGCAGCATCGGAAAGGTATCGCGCAACATTGTCGGTCCGGTAGTCGGTAAAAGACGGACGCAACCGCAAATTCGCCAGTCGGATCCCTTGAGAAGCAGATAGACGGGGTTCAGGCTGTCAAATGCGTCTGTTTCCATCTCGCTTTCGGTCTGAACTTCCCAATCCAGCCTTTCCTTGAAGACCCGATGCCTGAGCCCGTGCATTTCGTTGAGCTCGTTTGGAAACTCGCCGTAGAGTTCAGGTGTTATCAGCTGCATCATCTGTCGCCTCCGTGCAGGATGTGTTCCCGCTATCGAAGAGCAAAGCCGACATTGATGCAGCCTGTAGACCTTTACAGCTTTCCAACAAAAGGAGGTCAGGATCTCCACTGACGGGAAGCAGTCAGCCGCGCTATGCCCTGGTTTATGGTTCGCACGCCAAGCTTTGCCTTGGCGTTTTCCAGATGGAAGGTCACGGTGCGTTTCGAGACGCCGAGGATCTGGCTGATATCCCAGGCGGACTTACCGCGCGCCGCCCATTTCAGGGATTCGAACTCCCGCGGGGTCAGCGTTATGCCATCCACCACGCAATCTTCGGCGAGCTGGCGCCGGGCATGTATATGAAAGTTGATTGCGACCAGCTGCAATGCTTTTTCGTAGCGAGTGAGTGACCGCAAGAGAGGCGGACGGGACTGGTCGGAAGCGAAGGTCAGCGCCGCAAACCGGCCGCGATGGTCATGCATGGACATGGTCAATCCGCCGCGAATGCCAAAGTGAGCTGCTTTTTCCAGGATTTCTTGCTGCGAGGCCGGCAGACACTGGCGGGGTCGATCCACGCCCCAATCAAAAGTATCCCAGCCTTGCAGCCCGCGCAGGATCACCGGATCATGGCTGTGGTAGCGCAGTTGCAGATAGTGCGATGTCCAGGATGAAGGATAATTTGAAATCAATCGCGGCGTCTGGCCGGAGACCGACGGGTAACTGAAATAGGCGAAGAGCGGAAAGTCGAAGCCGGCTGCGGCGGACGCCATCGCCTCATGTAGGTCGACTGCATCGACGCTTGCAGAGAGTTGCTCGACGAAGTTTTCGAACACGCGATACATCAGCCCTTTGCGCGACCTCCTCGAATGTTGCTCGATGCCAGGCGGAAACCTGGGTCTAAACGACTCTGCATCGATGCGACGCGGACGATTTGGTCGCCATCATCGCCGGCATTACTTTGCTGCTTCCCGGTGAAGCGAACCCCGTGCACCTGGCCGCTTACCAGCCGGGGATGTTGAGACGTTATCGATGAGCCGCGTGTCGCCGAGCCAAGCCGCGACAAGCAAGCGTGCTGGTCGGTCAAGCCTTGCTAGCGGCTGCAGGTCTGTTTCGCCGCGAAGTTCCAGGTACTCGACCTCGCGATAGCCTGTCGCCAGAATTGTTGCACGCGCTTCATCAAGCATGGGCAAGACAGGAGAGCCACGCGCAAGCCGCTCAGCCGTGTCGAGCAAGACCGAAGCCAGCTTTGGGGCAATGGCGCGTTCTGCTGGCGAGAGCCGGCTATTGCGCGACGATAGTGCAAGACCATCGGTTTCGCGGACTGTCGGACATGCGAGCACGGTGATCGGGATGTCAAGGTCCCGGACCAAGCGCCTGACAAGCTGAAGCTGCTGGAAATCCTTTTCGCCAAAAAAGGCTAAGTCAGCGCCGGTCTGCAGGAAGAGCTTGGCCACGACCGTCGCCACGCCATCGAAATGGCCGGGCCGGAAGGCGCCGCACAGGCCCTCGCTGAGAGTGGACACCGAAACGGCCGTGGCGAAGCCCGCTGGATACATCTCGTCTGCATCCGGTACATAGAGCAGATGTGCGCCTGTCGGCACGAGCTTGGCAGCATCTTCGTTTTCCGTCCGAGGATAGGCGGCAAGGTCGGCGGCACTGTTGAACTGCTTGGGATTGACGAACAGCGTCACGACTACCCGCTCGGCCTTCTGAAGTGCGGCCCGCACGAGACTCAGATGGCCTTCATGCAAGGCTCCCATGGTCGGCACAACGGCGACACGGGCGCCTGAGCGACGCCATCCCGCGGCAACAGCGCGGAGTTCGGCAACGGTTCGAACGATCGGCACGCTCATGTGACGTCTCCGGCCTTCGTCTCGTTGGCGTAGAGATGTTCGGCTGCCGGAAAGCGCCGTTCCCTCACGTCGGCGGCATAAGCCGCGATCGCCGCATCGGCCTGGTTGCCTAGTTCGGCGTAGCGTTTGACGAATTTCGGCCGGAAAGAGCCGAAAAGCCCAAGCATATCATCGCTGACCAAAATCTGGCCGTCGCAGGCCGGCGAGGCGCCGATGCCGATTGTGGGGACGGCGATCTCCGCAGTGATGCGCCGTGCGAGCGGCTCGGGCACTTTCTCCAGCACCACCGAGAAAGCGCCGGCTTCCGTGACCGCACCGGCGTCGCGCCTGATGCGCTCGGCATCGTCTCCCCGCCCCTGGACGCGGTAGCCGCCGAGAGTATTGACCGCCTGCGGCGTCAAGCCGACATGGGCCATGACAGGCACGCCGCGCGCGGCGAGGAAGCGGATCGTCTCGGCCATGGTCTGCCCCCCCTCGAGCTTCACCGCTGCACAACCGGTCTCCGCCATCAGGCGCGCAGCGTTGCGGAAGGCCTGCTCGGGGCTTTCTTCATAGGAACCGAATGGCAGGTCTACGACCATCAATGCTCGCACCAGACCGCGGCGCACCGCCTGGCCGTGCATGATCATCATGTCGAGAGTGACGCTCAGCGTCGACGAGAGGCCGTGCAGGACCATGCCGACGCTGTCGCCGACGAGAACGATGTCGCAGTGTCGATCGGCCAAACTGGCGATCGGCGTGGTATATGCCGTCAGGCAGACGAGTGGAGTCTGGCCTTTCCGCATCCGAACATCCAGCGGTGCAATTCCCTTTCGATCACCAGCTGCGCTCAACCCATCCCTCCTTCCCTTGCGTTACCCGCCGCGGGTGTCGCGTTTGGCACATTTTTGTGCAAGTGCGAAGAGCTAAAAATGGGGATGCAGCTGTGCGGTGTTGACGTGCGGACAGCCTCGCTTACATTAAATCGATTAAGGCTCCCGGGCTCGGGTCAACCACTTTCACGAACATGGACGATCAGGCAACAGGAACCAGGAAAGACAAAGCCGGCAAGGCGGACCAAGTCAAAGTGGACCTGATCGCCGTCGTCGTGGCCGTAAATGAAAGTGACCCCTGTCTCCTAACCATCGGCCAGGCTGACACCCTGCCGTCCGGACCTTTTGCGCTTGAGCACCGGTCGCCGCAATCCGGTTTGAGGGGGTGGGTCGAGCAGCAGACCGGCCAGCCCTTGGGGTACATCGAGCAGCTTTACACCTTCGCCGATCGGGACCGAATCGGCGCCGAACGCCAGCAGCGCGTCATCTCCATCAGCTATCTCGCTTTGACCAGCAAAGAACAGGCAACGGGCTCATGCAAGTGCGGCTGGCAAAGCTGGTACGACTATTTTCCATGGGAGGACCACCGCTCCGGCACCCCGCCGGTGGTGCTGGATGTTGTGCGACCACGCTTGATCGGTTGGGCAGACGGAGCGAGCGACGCGGCCACGCGACGCGAACGCCGGCAGCGGGCGGCGATCGCCTTTGGCTTCGACGACCGTTATTGGAATGAGGAGCTCGTGCTTCAGCGATATGAGTTACTTTATGAAGCAGGCCTGGTCCAAGAGGCCGGAAGAGGACGGGAGACGCCGCTTCCCCTGGTGCCGAGCAAATCCATGGTCGCTGATCATCGCCGTATCGTGGCAACGGGCATTGCGCGGCTGCGCTCCAAGATCAAATACCGGCCCGTCGTCTTTGAGCTTATGCGACCGACCTTTACGCTACTGCAGCTGCAGCGAACCGTGGAGGCGCTCGCCGGCAGGCTCATCCACAAGCCGAACTTTCGCCGCCTGATCGAGCAACAGGAACTGGTCGAGGAGACCGGCGAGACCACTGCGGAGACCGGTGGTCGGCCGGCGAAGCTCTACCGCTTCCGCCACGCCGTTCTCGACGAAAGGGCCGTCGCCGGGACAAAATTGCCGCTGGCGCGGGGTTGACATCCCTTATACTCACGGCAAGTATATGCCGGTTATCTTCAACTAGAGTATAAGCGGGGGCATCAATGAGCGCCGTGCTGCCTACGGCCGCGTTCCTCTACGAGCGCGTCCGGCGCGTGATCCCGCCGATTGAATGGCCGTCTTTCGTGGACGATATCGAAGCCATCCTTGCGCTCAAGCGCGAGCGCAATGCCATCATCCTGGCGCACAACTATCAGACGCCCGAGATCTACCATTGCGTCGCAGACATTGTCGGCGACAGCCTGGCGCTGGCCCGCAAGGCTGTGACAGTCGAGGCGCAAGTCATCGTCGTTGCCGGCGTGCATTTCATGGCCGAGACGGCCAAGCTGCTTAATCCGAAAAAGACCGTGCTTATCCCCGACCTGGGCGCTGGTTGCTCGCTGGCCGATTCGATCACGGCACAAGACGTGCGGCTGATGCGACAGAGTTATCCCGGCGTGCCCATTGTCACCTATGTCAACACCTCCGCCGCTGTGAAAGCCGAGTCCGACATCTGCTGCACCTCGGGCAACGCAAAGGCGGTGGTGGAATCGCTCGGCGCGCCGCGTGTGATTATGCTGCCCGACGAATATCTCGCCAAGAACGTCGCCGCCGAGACGAAGGTTGGGATCATCGCCTGGAAGGGTCGTTGCGAGGTGCATGAGCGCTTCACCCCGGCCGATATTCGCGAACTGCGCGCCGCACATCCGGGTGTCATCGTGCTGGCCCATCCCGAATGCCCCCCGGACGTTGTCACAGAGGCGGATTTTTCGGGTTCCACCGCGGCCATGTCGGATTATGTCGAGCGGGAAAAACCACCCCGCGTAGTGTTGATGACGGAATGTTCGATGAGCGACAATATCGCGATCGCGCATCCCGACGTCGAGTTCGTCCGCCCCTGCAATCTCTGTCCGCACATGAAGCGCATCACGCTGGCTAACATTCGCGTCGCACTCGAGGAGAACCGGCATGAGGTTCGGATCCATCCCGGGATTGCAGGGCGCGCGCGCCGCTCGGTCGAGCGTATGCTTTCCATATGAGCCTCGACGTTCATGACATCGGCGGGGCCCCGGTCATCATCGGCGCCGGTGTGGCAGGCCTGATGACGGCGCTTCATCTGGCGCCGGAACCGGTTGTGCTTCTGTCCAATGCGGGGCTGGGAACCGGAGCCTGCAGCGAGCTCGCCCAAGGCGGTCTTGCGGCAAGTGTCGGCGGCGAGGACAGTCCCGAACTTCATCTTTGTGACACCGTCGCGGCCGGCGACGGTCTCTGCGACGTGACGACTGTGCGGCGAACGGTCCGAGCTGCACCTGAAGCGATCAGGACTCTAGAGCGGTTCGGTGTCGCATTCGATCGACGCGCTGACGGCGCGTTGCGGCTCGGGCTTGAGGCGGCGCACTCGCAGCGGCGGATCGTGCATGCGGCGGGCGATGCCACCGGTCGCGAGCTGGTCCGCGCGCTGATCGCCGCGGCACGGCGCACAGCCTCCATCACTATCCTGGAAAACGTGGAGGCCCGCCGGCTTGTCGTGGAAGACGGGGCGATTATCGCCGTGGTCGCGGCCGGGTGCACGGGCGCAATCGCCTTGCCAACGCGCCGCGTGGTCCTGGCGACCGGCGGCATCGGCGGCTTGTTTAGCGATACGACAAACCCTCCTGGCTCATGTGGACAGGGGCTCGCGCTCGCCGCCTGTGCCGGGGCGGAGTTCGCCGACCTGGAATTCGTGCAGTTCCACCCGACCGCCCTCGAGGGTCCGCGGCGGCCGATGCCGCTGGTGAGCGAAGCGGTGCGCGGCGAGGGTGCTGTGCTCATCGACGAGCAAGGAGAGCGTTTCCTCGCTGAAACCCCCGGGGGCGAGCTTGCGCCTCGCGACGTGGTTGCGCGCGCGGTTTGGCATCAGCTCGCTGTCGGACGCCGTGTGTTCCTGGACGCAAGGCAATGTCTCGGCCTCAGATTTGACAAGCGCTTTCCGGCGATCGCCGATTTGTGCCACCAGGCCGGCATCGATCCCGCGACCGACCCGATCCCGGTGCGCCCGGCGGCACATTATCACATGGGCGGTGTCGCTGTAGACGCTGCCGGCCGCAGCTCCATCGAGGGATTGTGGGCATGTGGCGAGGTCGCATGCACCGGTCTGCACGGCGCGAACCGACTCGCCAGCAACTCGCTTATCGAAGCGGCGGTCACAGCGAGCTGGGTTGCTGAAAGCGTCGCCGACGTATCACACACCCGGCGTCCGCGCGTGTGTTCCGCATTCGTGCCTCGACGGCCAGACGCCTCCGGCATCCGCCCAATCGTCTCGGCCGCGCTCGGCATCATCCGCGATAGCGAGACGCTACGCGACGGGGTGGCGACCCTGTTGCCGATCGCAGCTCACGACAGCGCTGCCTCCGACCCCGCCTTGGTCGCGCTGATGATCGCCATTGCGGCCCTGCGGCGCGAAGAGAGCCGCGGCTCGCACTATCGTTCCGATTTCCCCGGACGCGATGCAGATGCGCGCCAGTCACGGCTGACACTGTGCAGCGCAATACAGACCGCCGTCGCACTCAGCTGGCGGGCGCCGATACGGAGCACCCTGACATGAATTCGTTCTCACCCCTTCCCTCAACCCTGATCGAGCCGATCGTGCGCGGTGCTCTTCTCGAAGACCTGGGCAGATGCGGTGATCTGACCAGCGACGCCGTGATCCCGCGTGATCGCACGGCCACCTTGGTGCTCAAGTCGCGACAGATGGGCATCGTTGCCGGTCTCGATCTGGCCGCCTTCGCCTTCATGCTCGTCGAGCCTGCGATCGACATGCACATCTGGCGAGCTGACGGCAGCGATGTCGCGGCGGGCGAGACTATCGCCAAGTTGTGCGGACCGGCGCGAGGCCTGCTCACGGCCGAGCGCACGGCGCTCAATTTTCTGTGCCGCCTGAGCGGCATCGCCACTGCCACAGCGGCGATGGTCGAGGCCGTGCGTGGCCACAAGGCGAAGATCGTGTGCACGCGAAAGACCACGCCCGGCCTGCGCGCGCTGGAGAAATATGCGGTACGCGTCGGCGGCGGCGCCAATCACCGCTTCGGGCTCGACGACGCCGTGCTGATCAAGGACAACCACATCGCGATCGCCGGCGACATTCGCACGGCAATAGAGCGGGCGCGCGCCGCCGCAGGCCACATGGTGAAGATCGAGGTCGAGGTCGACACGCTGGAGCAGCTCGATGTAGCGCTCACGCTGGGAGTCGACGCAGTGCTGCTCGACAATATGTCGGTTGAGGACCTTGCGCGCGCCGTGGCAATCGTCGGTGGCCGCGCCATCACCGAGGCTTCCGGTCGGGTGACGCCGAAAACGGCTCCGTTGATTGCTGCGACGGGGGTCGACCTCATCTCAGTCGGATGGCTGACACACAGCGCGCCCATCCTCGACATCGGCCTGGATATGCCGGCGCATCAGCGCGCGCTTGAACTGATGGAGATGGAATGAAAGGCATTCCCACCTCCGCTGGAGCGCGCCGACGCAGGAACTGCTCCATGCGAGCCTGCATCTTTGTGCGGCGCACCCTCCAACTGGTTCAGGCTCATCGGGCTGATCGACGATCATAGCGAACCCGAGGAGGGTCGACAGACTCCTGCACGCGCTGTCGGACCAGCGACAAAGCTTTTGATGATGACGATTGGAACGAACTCGGAGTGCGACGTGAAGCAAGCCATGCAATCGATCGAGGGGGCACTATCCCGATGGAACCGCAAAGAGGCCGAGGCTATCCACGGGATGCCGTTCAATGACCTGCTCTTCCTGGCTCAGACAATCCACCGCCAGAACTTCGATCGCAACCGGGTGCAGCTGTCGCGGCTGCTCAGCATCAAGACCGGCGGATGCCCGGAGGATTGCGGCTATTGCAGCCAGTCTACGCATTACGAAACCGGCCTGAGGGCGTCCAAGCTGATGGAGGTGGAGCGTGTCATTGCCGAAGCGATCAAGGCGCGGGACGCCGGCGCCACCCGCTATTGCATGGGCGCCGCATGGCGCAGTCCGAAGGAACGCGACATGGGCTCCGTGGTCGCCATGATCGAGGGCGTGAAGGCGCTCGGCATGGAGACGTGCATGACGCTCGGAATGCTGGACCTCAGTCAGGCGCAGCGCCTGAAGGCGGCCGGTCTCGACTACTACAACCACAACATCGACACGTCCGAGCGCTATTACGGCGAGGTTGTTTCAACCAGGACCTTTGCCGACCGGCTGGAAACACTTGGGCACGTGCGCGAGGTTGGCATGAAGGTCTGCTGCGGCGGCATTGTCGGGATGGGAGAGGAAAAGGCCGATCGCATCGACATGCTGGTCACACTGGCGAACCTGCCCGAGCCGCCGGAAAGCGTGCCGATCAACATGCTCATCCCCATCGAAGGCACGCCGCTTGCCGAGGCCGAGCCCATCGATCCGATCGATTTCGTCCGCACCATTGCGCTCGCCCGCATCATGATGCCGAAGTCCTATGTAAGGCTCTCCGCCGGCAGGACGGCGATGAGCGACGAAACGCAGGCGCTGTGCTTCTTTGCCGGCGCCAATTCGATCTTTGTCGGCGACATGCTGCTGACGGCGGACAATCCCGGCGAGGACAAGGATAATCGTCTATTCAGGCGTCTCGGCATTGAGCCGATGCCACGCGAGGCAAGATGAACGAGCCGCCGCTTGCCCGCTATGAAGCAACCTTGCAGGGTCTGGCACGCAAGGGCCGGCTGCGGACACTGGCGCCGCGCGCCGGGCTCGACTTCTCGTCCAACGATTATCTCGGGCTTGCTGCCTCGAAGAGACTTGGCGATGCAGTCGCGGCGGCAATCGAGGGGGGCACCCCGGTCGGCGCTACCGGATCGCGGCTCCTGCGCGGCAACGCGCCGGAGCATGAGGCATTGGAGGCAGATGCGGCGGCGTTCTTCGGGGCCGAGCGGGCGCTGTTCTTCGGCAGCGGCTACATCGCCAACTTCGCCCTGCTGAGCGCCCTGCCGCGAAAGGGTGACCTGCTGATCCTCGACGAACTCGCGCATGCCAGCATGCATGAAGGGGCGCGGGCTGGACGCGCCGAGTTCAGGCCGGCCACGCACAACGACATAGATGCTTTTGAGGACGCGATCAGGCGCTGGCGCGCCGAAGGTGGCATGGGGCATATCTGGATCGCAGTCGAAGGCCTGTACAGCATGGATGGCGACTGCGCGCCGATGGAGAGCCTGGTCGCGCTTGCCGATCGGTACGAGGCATTCATAGTGGTCGACGAGGCGCATGCCACCGGCGTCTGGGGACCGGACGGCCGGGGGCTGGCCGCCGCTTTCGAGGGCCGCGACAACATTGTCGCGCTCCACACATGCGGCAAGGCGCTCGGCGCATCCGGCGCACTCGTCACTGGGCCGGGAGTGCTGTGCGACTATATTGTCAACCGCTGCCGGCCCTTTATCTACGCCACCGCGCCATCGCCGCTAATGGCGGTGGCGGCGCGCGAAGCGCTCGCAATCCTGGTCGACGAGCCGATGCGCCGCGTTCAGCTGCACGAGTACGTTGCCTTCGCGGGCCGCCAACTGGCCGAGCGCTGTGGCGTGGCGCGCAGCGGCTCGCAGATCCAGCCACTTGTCATTGGCGACGTCAGCCGCACCATGTTGATGGCGGCGGCATTGCAGGCCCGCGGCTTCGACATACGCGGCATTCGCCCGCCGACCGTGCCGGAGGGCACGTCGCGGCTGCGCATTTCGCTGACGCTGAATGTCGGCAAGCCTGACATTTCGGCCATGGTCGAGACGCTCGTCGAGGTGTTGGCCACGGCATGACCACGCGTATCGTCGTCACCGGAACAGACACCGGAATAGGCAAGACCGTGTTCTCGGCTGGGCTGGCCGGGCTGCTCGACGGCTTTTACTGGAAGCCGGTGCAATCTGGTCTCGATGAGGAGACCGACAGTGAGGCGGTTGAACGGCTCGCCGGCCTGCCGTCAGGGCGCGTGCTGCCGGAAGCTCACCGCTTGAAGAGCCCGCTGTCGCCGCATCGTTCAGCCGAAATCGACGGCGTCTCGATTGAGGCTGCCGATCTTGCATTTCCGGTCCTGCCGACACCGCTCGTCATCGAAGGCGCTGGCGGACTGATGGTGCCGATCAACCGACAGACAAGATTTATTGACATCTTCGCTGAATGGCGGCTGCCGGTCATTCTGTGCGCCCGCACCGAGCTCGGCACGATCAACCACACTCTGCTGTCGATCGAAGCCCTGCGGGCTCGCTCCATCCCGCTGATCGGCATCGCCTTCATCGGCGAAGAGGTAGCCGATACGCAAAGGACAATCACCGAATTCGGCGCGGTGCGTCAGCTCGGCAGGCTGCCACACCTCGTTCCGTTGACGCGCGAAACTCTGCGGAAGGCGATGTTTGCCGGCTTCGACCTCGCCAAGATTGCCGGAGGCGAATGATGTCGCGGTCGCCGGTCTGGCATCCATTCACCCAGCACGCGATCGAGCCGGCCATGCCGTCCGTTGTCCGCACGGAAGGGGTTTGGCTAGAGACGAATGACGGAAGGCATATCCTCGATGCAATCTCCTCCTGGTGGGTGGTCACCCACGGGCACCGCCATCCACGGATCATGGAAGCAATCCGGAATGCGACTGAGATGCTCGACCAGGTGATCTTCGCCGGTCTCACCCATCAGCCGGCAGAGCAATTAGCCTCGGCGCTGATCGAAATAGTGCCGGCAGGCCTCGACTGGGTCTTCTATTCCGACAGTGGATCCACGTCCGTCGAAGTCGCGCTGAAGATGGCGCTCGGCTATTACCGCAATATCGGCGCGCCGCGTTCGCGCATCGTCGTCATGGAACACAGCTATCATGGCGACACGATCGGCACGATGAGCGTCGGAGCCCGCGGCGTGTTCAACGCCGCCTACGAACCCCTGCTGTTCGAGGTCGACACCATTCCGTTTCCGGCCGCAGGGCGCGAGCAGGAAACGCTGGATAGATACGAGGCTTTCTCTCGCGACCGCCGCGCCGCCGCGCTGATCCTCGAGCCGCTGGTGCTCGGCGCCGGCGGCATGCTGATGTATCCGGCCTGGGTTCTGGCCGAATTGAAAAAGATCACTAAGGCCTCCGGCACGCTGCTGATCGCCGACGAGGTGATGACCGGCTGGGGGCGCACCGGAACCATGTTCGCCTGCGACCAGGCATCGATTTCTCCTGATATCCTGTGCACCTCGAAGGGCTTGACTGGCGGCGCAATCCCGCTGGCGGCCACGCTTGCCACCGACACCATCTTCCGGGCCCACTATTGCGAGGACCGGAAGAAGACCTTTTTCCACTCGAGTTCCTATACCGCCAATCCGATCGCTTGCGCGGCAGCATTTGCCAATATCGAGATCTGGCGGGACGAGCCGGTGGCCGAGCGGATTGCGGCCTTGAGTGCCGGGCTGGCCGTCGGGCTTCGACGCTTTCGCAACAATACCAAGTTCACAGATTGCCGGGCGACCGGCACGATCGCAGCTCTCGATCTGCGCGCCGGCTCAGCCGGCTATCTGGCCGAGATCGGGCCAAAACTGCGCGCCTTTTTTCTCGAACGCGGCCTGTTGGTGCGCCCGCTCGGCAATGTCCTTTATCTTCTGCCGCCCTACTGCATCACCGGCAACGAGCTGGACAGGCTCTATGATGCCATCGAGGAGGCCGGCGAACGCTTCGGTTCCCGGCCATGAAGAGATCGTCGACCATTCTCGGCTTGGGTCATGATGCGCCGTCGCGCAAGGTCGAGAATCCGGAAATCGAAATCCGTCTCGGGCTTGAGCCCGGCTGGATCGAGCAGCGGACCGGGATACGCTCGCGCTTCTGGGCAACGGACCAAGACACGCTGTCGGGTCTTGCCGCGCACGCCGGCGACATGGCGCTGGCGAATGCCGGCATCGACCGTGGCGACATCGGTCTTTTGCTGCTTGCCACCTCGACACCCGATCACCTTTTGCCGCCCAGCGCGCCGCTGGTCGCGCATCGGCTGGGGCTCAGCTGCGCCGGCGCGGTCGATCTGACCGGCGCCTGCGCCGGCTTCATCTATGCGCTGATGTTCGCCGACAGCTTCACCCGTCTGCACGGGAAGGCGAGCCTTGTCATCGCCGCCAACATCCTCAGCCGCCGCATCAATCCGGCGGAGCGCGCCAGTGCCGTGCTGTTTGCCGACGCCGCCGGCGCCGTGGTGATTGCCCCGTGCGATGACCCGGATCGGGGCATTCTCGGCGCCGCGTTGGCTTCGGACGGCTCGCGCTACGGGCTGATCCAGATTCCCGCCGGAGGAAGCAACACACCGTTCCACGGCGGCATGGACCTCGGGCAGACCCGCATGACGATCGCCAACGGCCGTGAAGTGTTCAGCAAGGCCGTGGACATGATGACGGCCTGCTCGCAGGACGCGCTCACTTCTGCCCGAATGCTGCCGCAAGACATTGATCGTTTCGTGCCGCATCAGGCCAATGCTCGGATTTTCGATGTGGTCGGGAGGAACCTCGGAATAGCGGATCAGGCAATCGTCAAGACGATCGCCGAGTACGGCAACTCTTCCGCCGCGACCATCCCGCTCTCGCTGTCGCTCGCCCATCGGACGCAGCCGTTTCGGGCGGGCGAAAAGATTCTCCTTGCCGCGGCGGGTGCCGGCCTCACCGGAGGCGCCCTCATCCTCGGAATTTAGCGGTACGACGGCCATGCACAGGATTTGTCACGAATGACACTAGCAAAACGGGCCCAATGCGAAAAAATAGTCGCCGGCAAGCTGCATGGGCACTGGTTTGATGACGCGAGATCGAAAACCCTGCAGACGATTTCTCGAGCAGGACGATCGGCAACGCTACTTTGCTGGGCGAGGAGTGGTTGGCGCCAGTCCAGGAGAGCGGAGGTATCCAACTCCTCATTGCGATGAAGTCATCCTCGATATGTCGGCCCTTATTGGTCAACATCGTAACAGCAGTAGTGGCAGCCGTGAATTGAATAACCGGCCCCCCGAAGGCATCAACCGTCATGCAGTCCGAAAAAAATGCTCATCTGCCTGTCTCAACAACGCTGGCTCCATTTCGGAACCCGGTGTTTCGCTCGATCTGGACGGCCACACAAATATCCAGCCTCGGGTGGCTCGTGCAAACGGTCGCCATCAGTTGGCTGATGGCCACGATTTCCGCTTCGGATCTGATGGTTGCACTCGTGCAGGCCGCATCCACGTTGCCGGTATTCTTCCTCTCAATCCTGGCCGGAGCCATTGCCGACAACTTCAGCCGCCGATGGGTAATGTTTGCGGGGCACTGCCTGATAGCATTGGCATCAACGACGCTGATGATTTCTGTGGGTCTGGGATTTGCCGGTCCCTGGCTAATTCTCGGATTAGGTTTCCTGGCCGGCTGCGGCTTTGCCTTGAATGATCCGGCCTGGCACGCTTCTGTCGGCGATATTCTTCATAAGCGCGACATCCCGGCTGCGGTGACGCTTATGTCCGTCGGATACAACATTGTGCGCAGCGTTGGTCCGGCTTTGGGGGGCGTGGTCTTGGCATTTCTTGGACCGCTGGCCGCTTTCGCGTTGGCAGCGCTGAGTGATCTGGCGCCGCTGACCGCAATATGGCGCACTAGATGGAATGTTCGCACGTCACCTCTCCCTCGTGAGCGCATGACGATGGCAATTCATGACGGAGTGCGCTTCACCGTAATGTCCCTGGAGATCAGGGCAGCGATTGCCCGTGCAACCTTTTTCGGGTTGGCAAGCATCTCCATCCTTGCGCTGCTCCCTTTAGTCGTCCGGGATCAGCTGAAAAGCGGCCCAATCGTCTACGGCATCCTGCTGGCGGGCTTCGGCATGGGTGCTTTCGTCGCGGGCATGAGCAATAGCTTTCTAAGGCGGATCACGTCTCAAAACAGGCTGGTATCGTTCGCCTCCGTTGCTTGTGCAGCATGTTGCCTTTCCCTTGCACTCACATCATCGGTCGCTGTAGCGGCCATTTCGCTGGCACTTGCTGGCGCGGGTTGGCTTATCACCTGGACGGGCATCGACGTGTCGGTGCAGCTGGCAAGCCCAAGGTGGGTCGTCGGCCGCACACTATCGATCTACTACGCCTTTAGCGCAGGCGGGATGGCGGCAGGCAGCTGGATATGGGGTACTGTCGCACAGAACTACTCCTTAGCCTGGGCTTTGCAGGGCGCCGCAGGCGCTCTGTTGCTGGTTGCAGCTGCGGGAGTACTGTTACCAGTCCGTCCATGGGAAGAAACGGATCAGGAAAGTTCGGATTTTCACGCGCCGGAGCTGGCACTCGAGTTGAAGCCCAGGAGTGGCCCCATAGTCGTCAAGGTCGAGTATCTTATATCCGAGGAGAATATCGAGACCTTTCTGGGCTACATGCGCGCAAGGCGCCATGTTCAGAGCCGTGCCGGTGCGCGAAACTGGACACTGCAGCGAAATCTTCAAAAGCCTTCGATTTGGACAGAGACATTCCGCACGCCAACCTGGATGGATTTTCTGCGGCTGAATCATCGGCTCACGGCAGCGGATAAGGAAATCGGCCAGCGTCTCCTGGCACTGCATGATGGAGAGCGTCCTCCGCACACAGTGCTGTCGATCGAACGAACGACTGAGGCAGCTCGTACCCGTGCCTCAACAATCTTTTCTCGTCCTCCCAGGTGACGTGATCACGAAAGCGATCGCATTCTGCCGCGCCAGTCGATTTCAAGCAGCGCGCAGGCCGCATCGCCAGTACGCGGAGCCTATGCGTCCGGCGCTCTCTCGCGAATACCCATGCCGCCGCGGGGCTCGAGGCCGGGGGCAGGAACAGTCCGTTCTGGGCCATCTTCGATGCGGCGCGCGACGGCAAGAAGGAGGGTATGGGTTTCGAGCGCTGGTAGTCGCCCTGCGCACAAGCCGATCAGCATCACGTTCGACGTGCGCTTCAGCAGCGCTGTGCGGCTCAGAGACTGGCAGAAGAGTATCTGACTCGTTAGCGGCTGGCGCTGGGCCAGCCGGAACCAGGCCTGTTCGAAGACGGCGCTGGCGCTCGACCTTTCGGCGCCGGACATGGAGTGAGGGTAGGCGAAACGGAGAACCAGTCGCCTTGACGCCCTTGCAGGACGCCATCTTAACCGCAAACGGCAAGCTTTTAGGGATCATTTCTGCGCCGTTGGGCGGCTTGCCGTTCCCGATGTTCGAACGCGTCGGTGAAGCTATCGAGTTCTTGGGGGGTCATCCCAAGCGCCCGCCCCTCCTCCCGCCATGACGCGACCGCCTTTTCGACTTCTGCGAGTATCGTCTTCGCTCGATCACTCCTGATCCGGAAATAAGCGATTACCGACATCAGTGCGTCGACAGTCGGTTCGGGCCCAGTTTCCTCGGATATCCAGGTTTTCAGCTCTCGCACGCGCTCAGGGAACGGGTTGATGTCGAATGCAGGCGCCAGGCGCCATTGCCCGTGATGCACATGGAGAAAGCCGTGATTGTGGAGGTGGTCCTCGACATTGGTGATAAGGATCGAGAACGCGATGCGCCGCCAAAGCTCTTCGATGTTGGCCGCTGGCTGCCGTGCTGACGAAGCACATCCACAAGTTCAGTATAGCTATGCTCGCCAACGTCCCCTGACTCTGCGCCGATCATCGTGGCGGCCGAGATATACATGAGTCGATTGCCGTTCGGAGTCCTATCGAAACGCCGTATGAGCGCGACAGGGGCGCCGTCGCTGTCGAGCAGACGTGTCTCAGCAGCATCCACGCCGGCTTTTCTGGCCAAATTCATAGCGAGCACTTCGCCTTTTGTGACAGATCGATCATCGGCAACGCTCGGAAACTTACCGATAGCGAGGCGTCCGTCATCGTCGACGACAGAGCATTTCGGACGAAGGCCCCCAAGGGACGTGCCACGTCCACGCAAATAGGCGAGATCCGTTGCCGTCTCGGTGTTCGTCTCGACGGCGTGCGTGGCTGCGAGAAGTTGACCGATTTCAATGAGCGGCGGCGTGGTGCGTCGACCCTCCTCGGTCGTTCTTTGGTAACGCCCTTCTTCGTCCTTCAACCGGAGCGCACCAATGCGGCTCATGTCGTCCACTGCCAAGAGGTAATCCTTCGCGTTCAGAGGCCGCGTTTCGGCGACATTTCCCGCCCGGCGCGCCTCTTGGCGACGCTTGGCCTGGTCGCGCTGGATTACACGCCGGCCCCATCCGTCCGGCTCCGTGTCCGCGATCGCGTTGTGGAACACGGATCCATCGCCGGTCTTTCGATGGAATTGAGGGCCAGTAACGAGTGGCAGACTGGGTTCGATCGAGAAGCCTTCCGCTGCTCTCAGCCAACCTGCATCATATTCAAAGGCAGCGCTCTCGCGCGCACCCTGCTGATCATAGCGCAACGTACCCAGTAGCATCGCTTCTTCGCCAATGTGAACAGCAATAGAACGTCTCATATTGCACCCGGTGGCTTCCGCACCCTTACCCTCTTGGGCAAACGTTCAGCGTCGAGGAGCAGGCCTTGCTCATCGCGATGCGCGTCGATGATCTGCGCCAAAGCCTCATCAAAGCCCAAAACGAAAAAGGTCATGGCGTAGGCCCCCATAGCGACGGTCGGGTCTCCTTTTTCGATCTTCAGATAGGTGCTCTTTGCGACACCCAGTCGTTCCGCCATCATCATCACGGTCAGGCTGCGCTTCTTACGGGCGACCGCAATGTCGGCGCCGAGCTTGCCAAGCGCCCTCTTGACTCTGGGAGGCAATGTATCTGTCACTGTTGAGCGCATCTTTGTCTCATAGAAACGACCTTAACTCTCTCTAGGGCGCTTATATAAGACCTAAGCCGTGATCTGTCGAGAGTTGGCCTGTTTGACCGAACAAGGCGGTGGCCCTGCACCACACTACTCTCGTGAGCATGCATCCATCCGATCCGCAATGGGCGCTAGGTGAGTCGCACGGGGGTGTGAACGATTGCGCCGCTGCAAAACGAAACGGGCCATCCTTGGCACGATCCAGTTGTGCGCTGCAGCGAGGCTCCCGCCTGACGTGTACCGAGCGGCGCCGCCGCATGCTGTCTCGACCCGAGCTTCACAGCAAACAGGTGCTGTCGGTATCGAACGAAAGTGTCATATATCGAACATACGAACCGTGTCCCAAAACGTCTGCTCGGTGCTCAGCTGACCCCCAAAAAGCAAAAAGAAAAGAGCGCGACGAAGTTGCGCCGGCCAATTTAAGTGTCAGCGCGGAGCTACCTCTTCAGGATGGCACGTCGCTTGCTGCTCCGCATCGAACGCCGACGGCCAACTCACAAATAACGGAGATGAATATTGGTTCAGAAATGCTGAATCCCCGATGTACTGAAAGAATGAGGAACGCTTGTGGGAAGCGCGGCAGGGCAACAGGCGATTTTGCCTTTTCTTGGATCCGGACGGAAGTCGAATCTCACCTCCTTCGGGCAGTTGATAGCCAACCACAGTTGTTTCTTCTATAAGTCGAACTGCTATAAAGAAATGTACAAGTATAACTTGACTTACTCACACCGGGACTACACAAGTCAACTTAGTATCGGGCATTCCTCAGGTACGAAAGAGGAGCGAGATGCACATGTTTTTGGTCCTGGGACAGGCCGCCGGTTCGCCCTTTGACGCGTCCGCCTTTTATTCTTTGAACTGGAGATCCAGAATGAACGTAAGCAGGCTTCTTCTCGGCTCAGTTGCGGCCCTGATCTCCGTTTCCGTCGCTCGCGCGACGGACGAAGTCTCCGCGCCGGGTCCGACCGAATATGTCAATATCTGCGACGTCTACGGTTCGGGCTACTTCCATATCCCCGACACCGAGACCTGCGTGCGCATCGGCGGCTACATCCGTTACGACGTCGGCCTCAGCGATGTCCGATCGTATGACGGGATAAGAACCTCCGATGTGAGAACTGGCGAGGCTCAGGGCACCTGGCGAAACAACACGCGTTTCACGTTCAAAACTTGGACGCGCCAGGAGACCGAACTAGGCGCACTGAAGACCTATACTGAGACTCGCGTGAACTTCGGCAACCACAACGCTTATCCGGGTCCGGAAAGCCCTCACAACTATAGCTTCAACAGCGGCGTCAAGTTGTCTTCCGCCTGGATCCAGCTTGGTGGCCTCCGAGTTGGCAAGGACGAGTCGGCCTTCGACACGTTTACAGGCTACGCCGGAAACGTACTCAATAACGTACTCGTTCCGTACGGCGACTTCGATACCAACGTGGCTCAGTATTACTTCGATGCCGATAATGGCTTTTCGGCTCTGGTTTCACTTGAACAAGGGTCGGGTGTAGTCGGTACTATCGACAGCTATGTTCCGCACGTCGTCTTCGGCGTGAAACAGACGCAGGGCTGGGGCGCGATCACCGGCGTAATGGCTCCTGACAGCGACTACGAAGCTTTGGCCGGCAAGCTCCGACTCGATGTCAATGTCACAGATGACCTGTCGCTATTCGGAATGTTCGGCTATGGCTCCATTGGCAATCTCAACGATGACCCAACCAACGCGCTCGCCGCTCACGGTCGCGGCTTCTACAAAATTTGGAGCGGCAACTGGGCTTTCTGGACGGGCGCCACTTACACGTTAAACGAGAAAACTTCGTTCAACCTTCAGGTCTCGGGTGATCAGCTCAGGAACTCCGGACTGGCTGCAAACGTCGCCTATATGGTCATTCCAGGTTTCACAGTCACAGCCGAAGTCGATTATGCCCATTACGCCAAGTTCGCTGCCGTCGACCGTTCCGGAACGAACCCGGCTCACGTCGGCAAAAGGAACAGCCTCGGCGGCGTGCTGCGATTCCAAAGCTCGTTCTAACGAAGCGAATCTGAATGTCGGAGGCCCGACTGGAGGCCTCGGTGTCTGGCTTTACGATGTTCAAGATGTGGTCCCGGACGATCATGCCCGGACATTGGTTGCCGGACTTCATAGCCTGATCAGCGAGGCTTCCATAGAGCGCTTAGCAATGCCACTGAATAACTCGTCCAAGACATGTCTCTCGGCCCCATCTGCATCCCTGTTGTGCTACCCTCATTGCGATGAGCGCTCGAGATCGAGAGCTTCGGAGGCACGGCAAGAACGGCTGAGAAATGCCTGGACGCTTCGTCCAAGCACTCGTCAAGTTTCCTCAGTGGTTCAGAATCATCTTCGGCGACCGTCATTGCAAAATTAGTTCGGTTCAGTAAGATTCTTGTTCTGTTTTGGGTCATCTTGAAGAACTACTCCGTGTCTGAGTCGCAGCGGACCGCCCAGAGGCGCGCAAGCCTTTGGTCCTGATCGAACGCGTGACAGCATAAGCTCGATCTTTAGTCCACGGTGGTGCAACCTTGCCTAGTTCTCCGGCGCGTGATTTGTCGCCGAGATATGGCGGATCGAGCCGGCGTCCTCAGCAGCACCGCAAATTGCGCGTGATTGCATCCATGTCGTGGATGTTCTTTATCGAAGCAATCGATTTCTCTGGCTGTCCGATGATGAATATGAAGCGTCACTTGGCGTGGTGGGCGCCATCGGAGTAGTTGCATGGAAGTTTGTCCAGTGTGGCCCGGGTGCCGAGGCGTTCGGTGAGGTCGACCATGTGATCAGCAATCGAACGGCAATCGGCGGTCGTGGAGACAATGAGCACGGATTCGGCCAATAGCTGGGACTATCTACCTGATAATAGCTGCTACAAACCGCATGTGGTCGGCGAGCACGGCCGCGCGCGGGAATGTCCTATGTCGGTCGACCTGAAGCCGCGATGGTGGCGTACCGAACTGTTCGGCCGCAAATTGCGACGATGTCGCCCACATCACAGCTGCGACTGCAGTTTCTCATGCCAGCGCTAAATTGAAGTGTTCAGTAGGAGCCAAAGCAATATGCACCGTCGTAATCTGATCAAAGGATTTGTTGCACTCGGCGCGTGTCCTATTTGCGCTGAAGCCGCGCGGGCGGCCAGCACCGAATGGGGATATGCCGGCCTGGTCGGACCCGAACAATGGGGGCATTTGGACAAGACAAATTTGGTCTGCTCGGCGGGCATGCAGCAATCGCCGGTCGATATCCGGGGCGCGGTCAAAGCGGATATTCCGCATATCGCCATAGGCTGGCACAAGGGCGGCGGCAGGATGGTGAACAACGGCCACACCATTCAGATCAACCTGCCGCAAGGCAGCACGCTCACTCTGGGGGATCGTGTCTATGAGCTGCTACAGTTCCATTTCCATGCGCCAAGCGAGCACCACGTTGCAGGCAAGAGTTTCCCGATTGAAGCGCATTTTGTCCATAAGGACCGCAACAGCGATACTCTGGGTGTGCTGGGCGTGTTTCTGACGCCAGGCGCGACAAATGCCAGTTTTGCCAGGCTTGCTGCAGCATTTCCGGCAACGTCAGGCGAAGAGGCAGCGGTCGACGACGTCGACCCGAACGGGCTTCTGCCGGCTTCGCTTGGCTACTGGACATATGAAGGATCTTTGACGACACCACCATGCACCGAAAACGTCGACTGGATGGTGGCGACGGAACCGGTTGAGGTCGACCCAGCAGACATCGAGCGATTTACCTCGCTATATCCCCGGAACGCGCGCCCTATCCGTTCACCCAATCGGCGCTTCATCCTGGGCTTCAGCTGAGGGTCCCTGAAGCCGCGAGGGGTCGAAGCATCGCGTGCGCGTTGTATTCATCTGCTTCCAAGATCGCAACGATGTGCTCCGCATCGCGGGGTCCTTTGGGCGCTCATTCTCGTTCTGGAAGCGGGCCAAAACCAAGTTTGGCAACGGTGTTGAACCGTCCTCATAAGGGGAGAGGTAGGCGTGGCTTTCCTATTCCAGCAGCATCCGGCCGCATACCGAACCCGTGGCGAGCTGGACTTCAGGTTGGATCTTCGCAAGGCGTGCACCGCGGATCAAACGCCGTTTCCTTGGGAAACACGGCTCAGTTCCGACAAAGCAATTGTAATCGCCCTAGCCGCCTCGATTGCGCTCTTGGTCGGGACGCAGGGGCAGCCCCCGCAGATCAACGACGCGATCCTAAGCCAACTGCGAACGATTCAGATCAACGATGCATTGCTCCGGCGCGACGTCGCCCGCGCCCGGACGGATATGGTATTGGACTCCCGATCGGTTGCTTCTACCGGACAGGCATTGCAAAGGAATCGTGAAAACTTGCAACGCCCTCCCGAGACTTCGCCCGATGAGAGCTCCGGGCAATCCAGATTGCGCGCGCAGCTCATAAACTCGATCGAAAACAAAGAGGCTGCCGTCTCAGCCTTGGTCAAGCAAGATCAGCTTATGCAAAACTGTCTCGCAGATCTTGCTCGCTCGCTTGGTCGCCTTGGGGGGGCATCGTCGCGCAGAGTTGCACTGTCTAAGCTGATCGCGTTTTCGGCCGAACCGGGGCTCACCCTTGCATCACAGATGGATCAGCCTCCCGACCGATTTGCTCCGAGCCAGGCCCGGGCTGCCGCGGATGCTTTGGGCATTTTCCGCAGTCTCCTGTCTTGTTTATGGAGGTTGGACCAAGCTGCCAATCAGATCGCATCCCTCGACACGTCCTCCAGGGCCGCCGAACTGGAGCGAGAGCATCTGAAAGGCTACAGCTTAGCCAGCGCGCAAGCGCAGCGTACGCGATTTTTCTTTGGCTTGCTGTCCATATGCCTCTGCTTGTTTGCGATCATTCGGTCCTCCAGGCAGCATCTGCGGATGAACCGGCTGAAAAGGCGGTTGCAGCTTGAAGAGGCAATGCGTGAGATCGAATCTCTCTTCAACGATAGCAAAGCAAAGAACGCCTCGGCGTGCTTTTCCACCGAAGCAGCGCTTAGAGTCGTGCAACGCGTTTTCGATGCGCATCAATGCGCGCTTGCTCTGGTGGATCCGAGTCTCAGCAGGCAGACTGAGTGCTTTGTGGCGAACACGTGCATACCCGTCTGGAACGTCGCGCTTATTGATGAAGTCGTTTCACTTGTCCGTGCCGGACGACCAGTGTTTCGCGTCGTTCCGGCGGCGGAAATGGTTCGGACCGCCCTAGGCACTTCCGGTGTTTGTCAAATTGTTGCTTGCAGGGCCTCCGATCAGCAGGCTGTGGTTTGCATCCTTGTTTTTGAACGAGATCGCTCACTCCCCTCAGCAGACGACCTGCGGGTTCTTGCCAGTGCCATTGTGCGTTTGAGCAACCATCTTGAAATGCAACGAGTAAATGCCGAACGCGACCTTCTGGTGAGTCGATGGGAGCATGTGGAAAGGCTGAGGACCGTCGGCACGATCGCAAGCGGCGCCACACATGAATTCAACAATATTTTAGGCGCAATAATCGGATATTCAGAGATTGCCCAAGGGCTGGTGCGTCGACCCTCTAGGATTCGGAACCACATCGACCAAATCATCTTAGCTGGACACCGAGCCAAGCTGATCGTTGACCAGATCTTGTCACTCAGCCGAAACCGGAAGCGCGTGGCAGTGCCTATCAGCGTCTCCGAGATTGTTATGGATCTTGCGCCATTGCTGAGGGTTACAGTTCGTGCGGGTGTTCAGTTGAATTTCAAGATCAATGAGTGGCAAACGGTGGTCGAGGGCAGCCCAACCGAGATACAGCAAATCCTTATGAATTTGTGCAAGAACGCGTCGGAGGCTGTCTTGAACCAGGGCCGTGTCGAGATTAGCGTTTCCCGCGCCCAAGTGTGCCAAACAAAGCCACTGGCTCGGGGCACCTTGAGACCTGGACACTACGTTCTCCTCTCCATCAGCGACGATGGCCCGGGAATTGCAAGTTCGATACTTCCGCATGTCTTTGAGCCCTTTTTTACCACCCGCTCTCGCCTCGGCGGGACCGGGCTGGGTCTTTCTGCGGTTGACAGGCACGTGAGCGCGCTCGCAGGATGCCTTGACGTCACCTCGGCTGTTGGCCGAGGTACCCGCTTTGATATCTACTTACCGGCCTCCGAGGAGGAGCCAGTCAGCGCTGACATCGCTGTCGGCCCATACGACGGATCACTTGGCAACGGAGAAATCATTGCAGTCGTGGAGCCCGACCCAGCAGAGTTGGAGATCTACAAGAAGAATATCGCCGCGCTGGGTTATAAGCCGGTCGGCTTCGCGACCTTCGAAAGCCTTTGCGGCTGGATCGAGAGCGGGAAAGCAGCCGACCTGCTGATCTTGGGTAAAATGCCTTTCCTCGAGCGAGAACAGGCAGAATCCGCATGCCCCACCCTCATGACGGTGCCTGTCATAGTCATCGGTGAAATCGACCTCATGCCGGTCACATCTGCTAATCAGGCCTTCGTCCTTTGGCTAGCGAAGCCGGTCTCGTCCAGGACAATGGAGCATGCAATTCGTACAATGATGATGGCATGATGCCGCTGACTCGCTCAGGCTACCCAAGCAATCTGAGAAAGCCCGTCAAAGAGGCATCGAAGCAGAACAAAATGACGCGTCACATCACAATCGACCTATCGAGCCCGAGACGTTGTTCTAGCCTTAGTGCTTGTTAAGAAGGTCGGCTACTGTCTCTCCCCGTCGCCGGGCATCGGCGGCGAGCCATACCTCTCCCACCTCATATACTTCGCCTTGGGTACGGAACGGTACAATGACGTCAATGGCAGCCGACAGCATGTCAAGAAGCGTGCGGTCTTCCACAGCGGCTCCTTGCGGGCTGCTCTTGACGAGTGAAAAGAGCTTTTTAAAGCCTTGGACCGGATCTGCCCCGTGAATCGTTGATATTGATCCCGCATGGCCGGAGACGACTTCGCTGAGGTAGGCCCATGCAGCATCGTCGCGCATCTCACCCAGCAATATTCGATCAGGGCGCATGCGCAAGCTGGCTTGCAACAGTTGCTCTGCCGTCACCGCACCTATGCCTGCCTGGTCTTTTGGATAGAGTAACCGGACATGGTTCTCATGCGGGATTGCAAGTTCGAGCGTGTCCTCGATACTTATCAGTCTCTCTTGCGGGGGTATAGCGTTGATCAAAGTCTTGCTCATTGTCGTTTTGCCGCTTCCAGTAGGTCCGCAAAGCAGCATCGTGAGCCGCCCGCAAACGCACGCTCGCAAAAATTGCTCCAAGTCACCATGGTCGTAGTGCTGAAGAATCGTTTCGTCCTGCCGCTCTTGGCGCTCCTTTCGTGACCGCCATTGATTCCAACGCGAGTATTCGTAGCGAGAAGAAACTTCCTTAAGCTCGGTCACACGACTTGAGGGACGCCGTATGGTCAGGCTTATTGTTCCTGAGGGAACAGCGGGCGGCAAACAGATCTGCAGCCGCTCTCCGTTCGGCAGCTCAGTCGCACAGAGGGGGCTTTGCGGTCCGACATCTTGCTTGCGCAGCGCTCCAGCGAGGATCGCGATGTCCTCCAGATCGTCATAAGATAGCGGTAGCGGATGTTTCGTGAAAACGCCGGCCTGTCGGACAAAGGCTTCCCCAGGCCGGTTGATAGCGACCTCTTCGGTCCTTGGCTCCTCAAGCCATTTCAGAACGGGGTCGAGAAGCAAACGCAATTGAGGATCAGCCTCCGATCGCATTTTTGTCTCTCCGGCGTTCGCGATGTTGGGGGGCTGGCGCCACGGCGGTCGCTCTAAGTTCGTATACATCTGAGAAATCGAGGTCCCGAGCCACAAAGATGGATACAGCATCTCCCTGGTTTTTCTTCAGAGTTGGCGGAAGATTGATCGTCGCTCTCAGTGTCGTCTCGACGGCTTGTCCACCATTGCTCTGGAAGCTGTTGATGCCGCTTCCTTCGCCAGAGCTAGCCGCATATTGACCGGCCGCCTGAAACGCGCCTTGAAGGACGCTCATGAGCATTGCTCCGCCAAAGCGCTGCCAGACGTGATTATCCACCGTGCCAGGCATACCGGAGCGGCCGAGTTCGTCAGCGCCCGGCGATGCTATCGACACGAGGGCATGGTCAGGCGTTTCGATGCGCGTCCACAGCACGAAGACACGCGCATCCCCCTGTTGGAGACCGCGCTGGATCTCGCCAATCACGGTCGTCCCGCGATCCAGGAGCACGACATTGTTGGTAGCGCCGCGGACGTCTTTAGGTAACACGCACTTCACATAACCCGGTAAATTTGTGTCGACTGCCGTTTGCAAAATGCAGGGAATGATCGTTCCTTGAGTAATCACTAGATCAGGGTGCGGCAAAAGTGTAGCCCGGCTTGGCTCCTGTATATCTGGCTTCAATCGCCCTGACAGATCGCCACCGATTGAAATCTCATCCTCGGTCGCGGGAGCATCCTTATGGTGGTCTTCGCTCCGCTGACCGTCGTCGGGCATTTGACTGCTGCTACTGTAGGCGAAAATTGGTGTTTCCTCCGGCGGCGGATCAGCTGGCGCCGGTGGCGGCGTGGATGGCGCAGAATCTGCCGCCTGCGCCGCCTGTACGGGTGCTGGAGGTTCGGGAGCAATCTCGATTGGCACAGGGCGGTATGGCTCAGCGTTGGGGAAAATTGGCGGTTTTGGCTGAGGTGGTTCATCTTGTGTGCTGGGACGACCTCCGAGCCAGATGAGCGATAGAGATGAGATGAGAACAAGACCGGCGACGGCCAACTTCTGCGATCCCGATAGATGCCGGCGGGCCGGCTCCGAGACGATCGATCTGGATGCATCGACATCGTGTACCGACTGTGGGCCGGTTTCATTCATCGGCCCGAGCCTTTCAAAACGCGCCACACATCGGGTCTCACTGTACCGGTCTTTGGCGCTCGTCCCACAGGATCATAAGCCCTGTTAAAAATGGACAAGACCGTATTGCCATCTCTCAGACGCCATTCCCGCGCGACTGCGGATACTTCAACATAGTCCCCTTTGACTGTGTAGTTGGCAGCGGCTTCCTTGCCGTCGGGATTGATAACGTAGAGGGAGGGTATGCGGGAATTGCTTGCGAATCCAAATACGGTCGTAAAGCCATTATCGAAGACTTCCAGCGGCGCCAGCGATCGGTCGCCCTTTGCGACGTAGTGGAAATTGCTTTCGTCCGGACTGGCAGTTGCGGCGGGCCGATTCAACAAATCCTGAACTCTGTCTTCTTGCAGCACTTTCGCCCGGGCCTGACCAAGAATCGAGCGCCTTTCTGCTTCCTTTCTCTGAGCAGCAGCCTCATCAGCAGGATAGGTGAACTGCACACTGTAGTATAGGTCAGGTTGCTGCTCATCGAGTTTTGGCATCGCTCTCGTTGAAATACTGAATACGTATCTCCGTGTACCGGACTCACTCTCGGCCAGCACGATGACCGGCTGCGGCGGGAGCATCCGGCTAGCCTTAAAAAAGAGATAGTTGGCGCGCGGGAGCGCAGCCAGGTCTTTGCTATTGGAAACGGCCACGGCTGCGACGGTCTCGTTGGTCGCGAATGTGACAACCAGCGTTGCCCCCACTGCGGTCGATAGACGCACCACTTCGTCGGGACGGTAAGCCAGGTAGCGCATCCGCGCATCATGCTTGCCGGCAAGTGGTGTGTCTTCCGCGGACGCCTCGATCGTTAAGAAAAGTGAACAGGCCAGCGCGAGAAACGCTCGTTTTGTCATGGCTGTACGGGCCCCGGGATTGATACACTATCTTCCGAGGCTTGATAGGAGGTAACGAGTAGTCCTCCCGGATTGGTCAGCCTCGATTGCCCAGGCAGACCCGTCAAGCGCTCGTAGCGGATGGTTGCTGTCCAGGTGGTCACCATCGGCATCTGCCCATCAACGATAAGAGTGCGTTTGTAGCGGATCTGTTGAACGTCCGGACTGATGTCATTTGAGGAAATGTGCTCGACCTCGAGCTTGCCGCGCTTGCCGACCGTGACTTGCGGCGAGGTGGGATTCGGATAGTTGAAGTAATCTTGATATTCCTGTCGCACAGCCGGTGCGCTGAAACTGGATACGAGATCATAGCCGTATTGGGCTGTATCTGCTGTGTAGCCCTCGCGCAGGCGTACATATTCCCACAGCGAAGCATTTACGACGGCCCGGTCTTGGGTTGCCGGCAGTTGAGAGACTGACACTTCGCTGTCAACTGTCCCATCCGGCCGTACCCAAAGGAACACAGGCACGAGCTTGGTGAACGGGACCATGGCAGCGATGGTAAATGCCTGCGCAACGTTTCCTAGGACCGCCGCCGCCGCAAAGGCTATAAGGGTCTTTGACAGGCGCCGCGCAGACTTCGCTCGTGACGTTTGAAACGCTTCCACCTCCTTGTAGTGGGCGGCTAGCGTTTCTCTCTCCACCAGAAGGGCATGTTCAGGAAACTTCACTTGGGCTCTTCCGCGCAATCGACCTGAAGATCCTCAGGGGTGATTTCCCATTGTCCCACGTTCAGTTGGAATGGCGTACCCGCACAGGTCGCAAGCCCATCGGTTGTCTTGCAGGCGGCCAAAGCTAGGATTGATAAAATTAGGCAATATTTCATTTTGGCACCGCGCTAGTGATTGATTAACGACCCGCCGTTTTGGCAGGGGGGCGAGTGAGGCTGCTAGGCAGTTGGTTCGTACCTGCCCAAGAGCCGCCGGCGATGCTGCTGGCGATCGCCGGAAGCGCGACGATCAGAGCGTCGCCAGCTAGGAAAAGCATGTCGAGTTCGTAAAGCCCGATGATCTTGGCTGCTGTCGTACCGGAGTTTTTGATCACCAAAAGCATGACTCCCAGCGAGGCTGCTTCGGCAGCGATAACTATCGTTGCAACGATGTTGAGGAGGAGAAGCAGCAGCCCATACGAGAGCAGTTGGCCGATCCATTTGGTAGCTATGTCTCGAGTGTGATCAAAAAGATAGCCTACAAGAACCAGGGGGCCGATCGCCAAAAGCACCTTCGTCAGAATTCCGACGGCATCATAGATCTCGAACGCTGTCCACAGCGCGCCGTAGAAAATCCATTCCGCTCCCTGGAAAGCAAGTATGTCCTGGCCATTCATAGGCCCAATTTCGGAAGCAATCACCTGAAGGCTATACTGAGTCAAAGCAAACATCATGTCGAGCTTCTGGGGGATACCGATGAAGGGCAAGTCGCTGCCACTGATCTGGTGAGCAAGCTCTGGAATCGTGTCGTCGAAGACCGATTCAATGTACTGCTGGTAGTTGGCCTGGCCTAAGATAAGGCCAACGACAATCGATACCATGATTACGCGCGAGATACCCCCGCGCGCATCGACTTGACCACGCATGACCAGACAGCCTTGGATTATTATCCAAAGCGTAACACACGCAACCAGAGGCGCGCTGACCGCCTCTTGGATTTTTTCAAGCACGTTGTGCAGCCCTAACGTAAAGGCCTGATGAAAGATCGTGTGTATAGCCGTGAATGGCGCGTGAATTTTGAAAGGCATGGCGTGAGCCTGATGTGTCCCTGATCAGCGCAGCTGAGCCGAATGAACTCTGCGTGGTTTACGGGAGGATGCTAAACATCTTGGCGGTGTCCTGGCGTTCGCGACGCTGCGTGGCGGCCTCCTCCACGGCGTGAAGGCTGCCTTGTGCAGTGGCCATTGTCAGCAGACTCGTGGCCTGGACATTTTGGATGATCGCATCGTGAATCTGCTTTAGGACCAGACCGTTGGTCACCGTGGCCTGCACAATATTTCTCGAGCTGGAAAGCTGACCAAGCGTGTTGTCGTTGGCCTTAAGGCGCTTGTCCATTACGTCCAGAGTGTCGGCTGCAAGACCTGCGGCATTGGCGGCACCAGCGATTTGCCTCTCTAACAGTTTCCCTTCTGCATCGGTGCCGGTGACTATCCGAGTTGGGTCCTGCGCAATGTTACGCGCTATGGTCGAAACTGGCGCCCGAGCATCAAACATCTGCCCCTCCAGCTTATTGCTCGACGGGTAGTGATTTCCTTGGTTCAGTGCGCCCAACAGTCCCATGACACCGAATGACGACGTTAGCATATCCACCATTTCGATCGTGGCAGCGAGCGTCTCGGCTGACTTTATAAGGATCGCCGCAGTGGAAATCGCGGTCGCGGTCGCTTGTGCTTCTGTTAGAGGGTCGCTGACGACAAATTGCGACCTGGCCTGTCCGTGAAGCAGAAGGGAAGCAGCAAGCGTCGTTGCTGCAAGCTTAGCAAATCTCATGAATATTCCTCCGTCAGTCTTGAACTTCGTGGTAACGAGCCATGAACTTATCGAGCCACCCACTTGGGGCATCTCCGTACTGGTCACGAAGCTGGTCGGCAAAGCGCACGGTGTTGGCCCGCCCCGAGAGCACGGCTACGTACTCGCGCATCTGGCCAAGGTCGAATTCGCAAACAACACTCCCGCTGTCGCGCTTGAGCAAAAACTTGCGGCTGCCAATTGCCATTCCCTGGCGGATTGCCTCGAACTCCTGAGTAGTGCACTTCAAGCCATCGACATACGCGGCCCGGTCGGCCGTCGGTGATGGGTAGAAAATCTTCGTCATGCATTGTGCAACGAGACTAGCTCCGAGTGGCGATTCCAGCACGTGTTCAGGCTGCTGCGTTGCGAGTATCAACATCCCGTTGTTCTTGCGAACGGTGAGCAAGAACTTGTCGATAACAGCCGAGAACTGTGGGTTGAGCAGATAGAAGCGAAATTCGTCGCAGCTCATGACGAACCGACGGCCATCGACAACAGCGCCCACGCGGTGCAGAAGATATGCGGCGGCCGGCGCACAGACCTCCTCAAATTCCAGGAGCTGCGTCATGTCGAAGCCGGTAATGGAGGCATCAAGCCTTACTTCGTCGACATCGCCGTCAAAGGCCCATCCAAGCGCATTCCCTCTACACCACCGCTGCAGCCGCGCTCCTGCGCCCTCGGAGGGGCCGTGCAGCAGGAATTCGCGCAGGCCCGCAATTGAGCGCATGACGGGCTCGAACGAAAGTTGACGAACAATGCCACGTTCCAGTCGACGGCTTTCCTCCGGCGAGATCGGACCACGGCCGTCACTCTCGATTAGGGCCATCAACCATTCGCGCAGAAAGTCCAGCGAGGCGGAGGTGTTGTCCAGTCCACGCAGAGGAGCCAAGCCGCTCGGAGCGCCTCTGCGCAACGCTAGATATGTCCCTCCCGTGGCTCGCACCAGCAGTTCACCACCCCGGTCCTTATCGAAAAAGACGATGGCACCATCGCGATCGACCACGCTTTGTTCAAGCATCGCGAGGATAAAGGTCATCAGCGTCGTCTTGCCTTTGCCGACGGGCCCGAATATCGCCGTCATGCCGACGTCATTCTCATGGGGGATGTAGTCGAAAGAAGTTCCACCGTTTGTGCGAAAGCGCGCAACAGCTTTGCCCCAATGGCCGGAACTGCAACCGCTTGGGAAGTTTTCAAAAGAGACAAGCCCGGCAAAATTGTACGAGGTGATCGCCCCGGGGCGCGTGCGCCACCTGTTGTTCCCCGGAAGTTGGGACCAGTACGCGGCCTCCATGCCGATACCCTCTTGGACGATTACGGCGCCCGCGTCGGCCAGCCTTGCGCGCGCATTTGCTGCGCGATCTGCAAGGCTATTGAGGCTGTCGGCATAGACGCACAGGCTCAGATGATGCGAACCCATGACGAACTCGTTGCTTGCCAGTGCGTCCTCTGCTTCGGCAAGTTCATTGATCTGGGTGAGAGCCTTGTCGCCGGCACTCGTCATCTGGCTGGACTTAAGGCTAAGCTTCGCATGAGCTTGTGGCCGAGTGAGGAAGGAAAAGCTCTGGCTGAGGACAAGCGGGAAGTTGGCGGACAGCAGGGGATTTAGCATGCCTGGCCGCGTCGTCGCCGGATATTCACGGAACGAAAACAATGATCCCACGGAGCTATCCCCGGGCCTTCGAATCTCAAGCGCCCGTTTCCCGCAGATGACCTGGTCAGTGTAGATCGAGGCGCCAAGTGAGCCGGTAACCATCGGAACCGGAAGAAACCGGCAAGTCATTATCAGCCGAAGCGCCTCCCCAATTTCCGTGAAGAGCACGTTGCCTTTCTCACGAATACCCAACCGGCGCAGACCGTAACCGCCGAGTGAGCCAGCAATGATCTGCCAGAGGTCTTCCAGGCTTCGCATTTGTGTGGCCAGATCGTTGTCATTCCATCTGGGGGATTTGGCAATGCGCCAGCCGATCTTGCCGATTGCGGTGCGGGGGAACACGATGACAGTCAGGAAGTGGTCGTTGCGAAAGAGCTTTCCCGACAGCACACGGCTCTCATAGGCCTCGCTCAGACTGCCAGCGAATGCACTTTGAAACTGGCGCGATGCCGGCTCCGGCACATCGTTGTTCCGCACAAGATGCGCGTATAGCGTGACATTGTCATCGGCGATGTTGCGCAAGAGAGTGTTGAACGCGCGGCAGCGCGAGTTGCGCATCTCAGCGTCTTCCAAATCAAACGGCAGCCCGTTCACATGTGCCATGGCCATGATCGATCCGTCCTCCATAAGGACAACCTGATCGCTTAGATGACCGACATACGGAAGGTAGATCTCGCCAGATCTCTCGGTCCTGCCACTGGCGCCAAACATTACACCATTCCTCTTCCGCGTTTCGGCACTCTGATCGGATTGGCGCTGACGCTCGCGCCGCCCCAGACCGGCCCGTCCACGCTTCTGCCGGCAGTCTGCAAATAGAGAAGCGCGACGCTTGCGGCGTTATAGTCACGCTCAACAACCAGCCGTGCTCCGAACCAGAGTGGCACGAGCACGATTTCGTAGAGTGGATTTTGAAGGATAATGATGACGAGCCCGGCCAACATCATGAGCAATCCGGCCAGCGTCAGCGGCACCCCCAGGAATAGTGCGGGGCGTGTCGCCGCCACATAGAGGGTGCTCACTTCCAACCGGTCGCTCATCAGCCACCGCCTATGAGCGCCTTGCCCAGGAAGCTGGCGCCGAACATGATGACGATCCCTCCAACGACACCCGCAACCAGGCCAAGTGAAGCACGACCGAACATCCAAGAGATACCGATGGCCACGAGTCCGAGCACGGCCAGTGATTGTCCGAAGGGGCCAAGTATGAAGGTGCAGATATTCTGGACCATCTTGGCGGGATCCGTCCCTCCGGTCACCTGAGCCGCGGCTGGCCCGATGGAGAAGACCGTCCACGCCGCGCCTGCAGCAGCGGCCGGTACATATTCAGCGGCCATGCGCAGCATGGAAAAAGGCGAAGGAACACGCGTCTTAAACGTACGAAGTATTTTGAGTGGCTTCATCATTGCATCTCCATGATTCAATCGAATACGAGTTTGTTCGGGTTCGAGGGTTCCCGCTCTTCCGCAGCCTGGCTGCCTGTCGGACCGGAGGGATCGGCCCCGGAGCGGTTTCGCTGATAGGAGCCCCAAACGTCCCACGAATCTTGTGCGGGTTGCTTTTCATTGGTCTGTTGGCTCTGTTCGAGCAGAGGGGGCACGGTTTTCGGACCGGCTGCCTCAAGGTCTGGCACATCTTGAGCGGTCGGCTCCAGCGTTCGCTCAAGGAGACTTGAGATGTCCTTTGCGGCCGACTCGACCTTGCGTACATAACCGTTGGTGAAGCCACGCGTGACGTCGCCCGTGTTATAGGCCGAGATGGCACGGCGAAGCGCAAGTTGCTGCGCCGGAGCAGTCGTGCCGCCGGCATACCGGCTTTCAAGCAAGTGGGCGGCAGCCGAAAGCGAGGCGCAGGGCTCGAAAGCCTTTTCCGGCGTGAGATTGAGCATGGGAAAGTTGTTGCTGTTTATCTGCATCAATCCAACGTCGACAGAATGTTGTGCTTCGAGGCGGTGCTTGATGCCTCGCGTGGCTTCCAGGTGATCTATCCAGCGAAGCTGCTCACCTGTGGTGTTGTCATGAGCCACCAGCGGTTCAAAGCCACTTTCAATCTTGGCAATCGCGGCGAGGGTGGACGGCGCAACCCATGGAGCGCATTTGCGCGACAGGCTGTGGAACTCACGGGGAGAAAGTGGCGCGGGCTCGGCTGGGAGTGACATGGATGTCAACAGGACGATGGCCAGGGGCCAAGCTGCAATAAACATTCCCTATCACCTACCTTTCCAAGCCGCCGGGCGAGTTCTGCCCCTGTCCGGCACGCGCTTATCGGGGAGGTCTGTTACTCTGTGATGTTCAATTTCAGCTTTTCGGTTTCAACTGAAACAAAGACCGTGTTCGTGTTAGCGTAGGTGAGCAGCTTGCGCATGCGTGGGCTGGCGCGGGCCCGATCAGCCAGCGACATCCGGAGCATCTTGGTACGATGACTCCTGTGCGGGATTGCTCGTCCCGGCCGTCCGTTGCTCCTGGACCGTGGCCCGCGACTTCGGCGTCATGGATGGTGATGGGATCTTCTGTCATCGCTAAGCCAAGGACAAAATGGGAAGCTTGGCGGGTTTCTTCAGGCTAGGGATCACCGTGGGGAATCGACGAAGGCGCTAAAGCAGCCCAACTTTGCCGATATGCTGCCGTGCTTTAAGAGACAGCCATGCGCGGCCCTGCACACTCAGATCATTGTTTGAGACCGCGAGCTCGTCCGCGAAGCTGGCTCGAAGGCGCAAATCCGCGGGGGCGAGGGTCAACTGGGAAGACGTGGCGGCGCAGCCCATCCTGGTGCGAGCCTGGTTCAGCTGTTCGGCCGCGCCGCTACCGGGTGGATCATGCACTGTCCCATCGGCAGAAAACCGCATGTCATTGACGGAGTCCGACGGCGCAATGGACAAGCATAGTGACACGCTCAAGATGGAGGAGTTGCAGTAACCGAGAAATGTTAGCCCGGACGTTCGGCGACCTGCCGGTCGCCCGAACAGCATTTTGAGGCCGCCGGCCACCTTGGACGAAGCCGGCTTGGCAGGAGACCTACTATTTGGCACAAGGCCGCTGCAGCGAATCACGGTCTTCTTCCGCCGACCGCCTCTCCGATCAATTAAACGCCGCGCTGCTCAACCATGTCCGAGCTGGATCCACGAGCCGGAGGATGTCGAGATGATCCAGCCGCACGCAACGGCGAGTGGTATTAAGGGGCAGCTGTTCTGCGTCGGTGCCCCAGGGTTGCTCGGCAACAGGTTTAGACAAGGGGATACAAGATTGAAGGTGTGCCGTTGAAACATGTTCTTGTCATTGACGATGATGCCGCAATGCGGCGCCTCATCGCCGAGTATCTCACGATGCATGCCCTGAAGGTAACCGCAGTCCACGATAGCAAGCAGTTTGACCATGTTCTTTCACATGAGCCAGTCGATCTCGTGGTTGTTGACCTTAACCTAGGCCGGGAGGATGGACTTGCGATTGTCCGCAATCTGGCGACAAAATCGGATGTTCCTATTATAGTGATCAGCGGCGACCGGCTTGATGAGGCGGAAAAAGTGGTTGCACTGGAGCTCGGCGCAACCGATTTCATTCCCAAGCCTTTCGGGATGCGCGAATTCTTGGCCCGCATTCGAGTAGCGCTACGCGAGCGCATGTCTAGTCCGCGAACCAGAGATCAGCGCTCATTTCGCTTTGGGGCCTGGAAGCTCAGCGTGAAGCAGCGGCGACTGATCTGTGCGGAGCGTGGCGAGGTCAAGCTTACCGCATGTGAGTTCAATCTCTTGATCGCATTTCTGGAGAACCCCCGCAACGTACTATCCAGAGAACGGCTTTTGCTCGCGAGCCGTGTGCGTGGAGAAGAGGTGTACGATCGAAGTATCGATGTCCTAATCATGCGCTTGCGCCGAAAGCTGGAGGTTGATGCGGCCAATCCTCGCCTAGTCAAGACATGCCGTGGTGCAGGGTACTTCTTCAACGCTGACGTAGACGTTAGCTACGGAGGTACCTTGGCCGCGTGACAGGAGCTATTCAGGAGAATCAAGCGCAAGACCGTATGTCCGCCTCTGCCGATGAGGTGGCTCGCCCTACACTGCGCGTCCGAGGGTTGCTCGGCGGGCCGAGCCGATCCTCACCACAGGAGGACGAGCCGTGGCGGATTATAGAGAAGCATTTGTCGGAATCGATGTTGCGAAGCTGAAGAACGCTATTGCGATTGCGGAGGCAGGCCGGGAAGGAGAGGTTCGGTTCTTCGGTGAGGTCGACGCGTCGGCGACTAGCATGCGGCGGGTCATAGGCCGGATCGCCAGCCGCTTTGATTACGTGCATTTCTGCTATGAGGCTGGGCCGACCGGGTACGGCCTTTATCGCCTGATCCGGTCGCTCGGGCACGAGTGCACCGTGATTGCACCATCATTGATACCGAGGAAGCCCGGCGATCGGGTGAAGACGAACCGTCGAGACGCCATTTCCCTTGCCCGGCTATTGCGCGCCGGCGAGCTGACCGCGGTGTGGGTTCCCGACGAAGGGCACGAGTCCATACGGGATCTTGTTCGCGCGCGGGCGGCCGCGGTCGAGACGCTGCGGGTCCATCGCCAGCAGGTGAGCGCATTCATGCTCAAGCACGGCCGTAGCTATCCGCGAAAGAAGAGCTGGACGATGCGCTATCTACGCTGGCTTCAGGAACAAAGGTTCGATCATCCCGCGCATCAGATCGCACTCCAGGAGATGGTCGAGGCGGTGCGCGTCTCGAAAGAGCGGGTCGAGCGGCTGGAGCGTGTGATCGAAGAGTTCGTCCCGGCCTGGTCGCTGGCACCGATCGTGTGGGCGCTTCAGACATTGCGTGGGGTAGACCTAATTGTCGCCGTGACGTTCGTCACCGAAGTCGGCGACGCCAGCCGGTTCGAAAGCCCACGCCAGCTCATGGGATATCTCGGTCTGGTCCCCGGCGAGCGCTCAACCGGGGAGACAGTCCGGCGCGGCGGCATCACAAAGGCAGGCAACGGTCGGGTTCGCCACATGTTGGTCGAGAGCGCCTGGACCTATCGACATCCGCCCAAGGTCGGGAGGAATGCCGCCAATTCCCCGCCATGTATGGTGTGTGCGGTAGCTGCGGGAATGGCGCCTTCGGCACGCAGCACTGCAAGCAAATGCGTGATGGCCGCCCTGAGTTCGTGCGGCAAGCGACGGGCCGGATAAGGGCAGTCACAGACGGGAAGATGCTCGCTGATAAACCGAACTCGCGCGGCTTCGCCTGTGGACTCTAACGCGAGCCGTTCGGTCGAGATCCAGTGGGCGAAATGGGCAATGCAGCACAGATAAACACGTGCGGTGCTGGGCGCATAGCGGGCACGGCCCAGGTGCTCAAGATAGCGCTCCGAGAATGGCCCAACGGGCTGTTCTCAAGCCACTGACGGGGCGCCGGCTGCAGTTTGATTTGGTTCATGACGATCTCCTCTACGGTTGGCGCGCAGAGGAGATCAGGATTATGTAAACCTACGGTCGCCCGGCCTGCTGGGGGATGCCCGGCATCCGCTCGCATCCCGAACGTCGCGCACACAAACTGCGCATAATCCGGGCCTGAGCATAATTGCGGTTGAGCGCGATCGGACGGATTGAGCGCTCGACGGTGTTGCTGTCGATCTCGATGCGGCCAAGGAAGCGCGAGAGGCCTTCCCAGCGTGAGAGCGTAGCGGATTGCCTCGGCGAGCTTGATCTTCTGACTGATCAGCCCGAGCTTTTCGCGCAGTCAAGGTTCAAGATCGGCGACAATAGCGCGGCTATTTTCCTGACGCATCGCACGGCGTTCATTGGCCGATCGGCCGCGGATATCGTCCTCGATCTTGAGGTCGGCGATTGTCTCAGCGCCTGGCCGGCGATCGGCGAGTTCCAGGCCTACAATCGCCTGCCAACAGTGCCAGCCTGATCAATTACGGCGAGAGCTACCGGTCCGGAGATCGCATCAGCCTCTCCGTCGCCAAAGAGCTGTTCTGCTTCATCCCGGCCATCGAGCTCAACGCCCCGCGTCGGAGCGCTCTCTGCTTCTGGAGGAAGCCATGAGGTCCGCTCGGGCTTGATCGGAGGCTTGCCTGATGGGCGTCGTGGTTGCTTCGCTCGCCTGCCGCCCCGTGGCGAGGGCTTGCGGATTATCGGTCCTCTGCCTCTTCGCCGGTATCAACAGCGCTGTGTAATGTTCATTGTTTATGATGACGCCTCCGCTGTTCACGACAAGTGTACTCGTCAGTTCGTCCTGGGCCTCGCGCTTCTTGCCCAAGTGCCGTTCAAACGGCGCTGGCGCGACTTGTCGGGCTTGCTGCTCTTGCAAGACGGCGTGTTGCACCTGCGACCCGGCTGCTGCAAAAGCGTCGGCGGGGATTGCGGCAAGCTCGTGCGGCAAGCGCTCCTCCCTCAGTCGGTTTTGCAGCGCCTGCCGATCGGCAACGAGGTAGTTGAGGTCCAGCGGCAGCTGCGGGACTGGCCGCTCATCGTTCGCCAATCGAAGAACCAGCTCGCGCGTGCCGTCCACCACAAAGACGCCGCAATCAACATCGTTGTTCTGCTGCGCCATGGCGGGTGTCACCATGGTGGTCGCGTCCAGTCTTGTTGCGAGCTCTAGTGCAGGCGCGTTGTTGTATCCCTGTCGATTTTGCTGGATGGAGTCGTAGTGATAGGCGACCGCTCTTTCCGGGTCACGGCGATCAACGAGCAGCAGCGACCAATGGGTGCCGCTCTCACCAAGAGTGCCATCATTCACTGGCAGGAACAGGAAGTCGGGTGGGCCGGCGTTTCGATTATAAATCGACTGCAACGTGCCTCGCGCGTCTTGCTGCTCCATGTGGCGCAGCAGATGGGAGACCGTCGGATCCACCAGCCGCATCTGGGCGGCGAGCGCTGGATCGGCCTGCTGCAGGTCCTGCTCCAGCAACCGGTAATCCCTGTGGATATGGGCGTCGCTCAGCAGGTCGGCGCCGAGCACCGCCCCCTCGGGGAGGTTGGACGAGCCTGACGGAAAAGCTTCGATCCGAGCATCGGAGGAGGTGGTCAGATGGACCAACGGAACACCGCGATAGGTGTCTGACAGCCTGGCGGTCGCTGGCGAGGCGGATCCTGGAGCCCTTGCCGGTACTGCTGCCGCTGCAGCTTCACTCATCGGACCGCGATGGACGAGCCAAAAGTCGTTGCGCCCTTCTGGCCTCTCGGCGGCGTAGCCGTGACCTTCAATCTCGTAGTTCCATCCCGGCTTTTCCGCATCCGGCAAGAGGCCATAATGGTCCAAGGAAGAGAGCATCGCGTCGCGTTGAATCCCATGGGAGAAGCCTTTGGGGACGGCGAATGAGACGTTTATAGAGTTCTCGATCGCAGCGGGGGGTGCCTCAGACCTTGCGGAGGGCGCGGCCTCCGCATGCAGCCTCCCGATGTGTTCGGACCATGTCCCTTGAACGGTTACCCCTTCCAATGGCAATTCACCCAACTGCTGCATGGGGGGCTGCATCGGCACGCGGCCGCCTGAATTGCCGATTTCGCTCAGCGGCTGCTGAATGGCGGCGGCTTGCGGCGTATTCAGGGCCCTCTGCCTCTCCGCTGGCCGCAACAGCGCCGTGGAATGTTCATTGTTGATGATGACCCGCTCGGGTGGCTGGTTGCCCTGGTCAAGCGCATCCGGCCAGGGCCGGTGTTGGCTGGCAGCTAACGCTGGCGGGGCGGCGGCCTCAACTCCGGCGTGCCCAGAGCCGGCCGCTGCGAAAGCGTCCGCCACGATGCTGTTGAGGTCACCCGGTCGAGCGGGCATCCCTGGGTCGCTGAAAAAAGACGAGGCGGCTTGATCATCCTGCCGTCGCTGAAGCACTTCGCTCAACCCCTGTTCCAGTCGCAGAAGCTCCTCTCGACTGGTTGGCGACTCATCAGCTTGATCGAACAGCCTCCGGGCCGTCTCGAGACCCCCGGCTGACGCGGACTCCGCATCGCGAACCCGTTGCAACGCGAAGATGAGATTGCGTTTGTCTGGAAGTAACGTCTCGGCGAATTTGATCCGCGAATCGTGATCCAGCCCAGAGATCGTCAGGCCCCGACTCTCAAGCGCCTCAGAAAATCTGCGAAGACTACGACCATAGACAACACGGCTGCTTAAGGCCAAGCTGCTGTCACTGGTCACTTGTTCTAAGACACGCGCGTCTGCCTTTGACGGCACTGCCGGCCGGGCAGTCGCTGAATAGTCCGGATCATGATACGCACGGAGGAAGTTCAACGCCGTCTTTAGATCACCGTTTTTCGGAAAGAAAGCATCGACGTGATCGACCAGGGATTGGTGATTTTTTAGATCAGTCGCTTGACCACGAGCGCCGAGATCATTCGCCAATCGGCGAAGCGCATTCGCGTATATTCGAAGCGTCGCCGCGCTATGGTGTTGCTGAGCCGCAGCGTGGGCGATCGCCGTATCAATAACGTCCCGGTGTTCGCCGGACATATGGGGATAGCGGGCATCACGGGCGCCACTCGCGACAGGAGCCGGATCGGCTCGGCGCGGCTGGGCCACGTGCTGCTCAAAACTCACTTGCCGGGCCTGGCCCGCATTCGGCAAGGGGTCGTGGCGGTCCGCGAAAGGGAGCATCGCGTCTGGGACGCGATGAGTCCAATGGGAGAAGCCTTTGGGGACCGCAAATGAGACGTTTATGGAGTTCTCGATCGCAGCGAGGTGCTTCTCAGACCATGCGGACGGCGCGGCCTCCTCATGCAGCCTTCCGATGTGTTCGGACCCTGTCCCTTGAACGGGTACCCCTTCCAATGGCAATTCACCCAACTGCTGCATGGGGGGCTGCATCGGCACGCGCCCGACTGAATTGCCGATTTCGCTCAGCGGCTGCTGAATGGCGGCGGCTTGCGGATTATCAGTCCTCTGCCTCTTCGCCGGTCTCAACAGCGCTGTGGAATGTTCGGTGTTGATGATGACGCCCCCGGTGTTGCTCCTGTCAGGTGTACGCGTCAGCTCGTCCTGGGCCTCGCGCGTCTTGCCCAAGTGCCGTTCAAACGGCGCTGGCGCGACTTGTCGGGCTTGCTGCTCTTGCAAGACGGCGTGTTGCACCTGCGACCCGGCTGCTGCAAACGCGTCCGCGGGGATTGCGGCAAGCTCGTGCGGCAAGCGGCCCTGCCTCAGTCGGGTTTGCAGCGCCTGCCGATCGGCGACGAGGTCTTCGAGGTGCAGCGGCCGCTGCCGTTCCGGCCACTCTTGGTTCGCCAATCTCTGAACCAGCGCGCGCGTGCCGTCCACGACAAAGACTCCGCAATCGACACCGTTGTTCTGCCGGGCCATGGCGGGTGTCACCAGGGTGGTCGCGTCCAGTCTTGCTGCGAGCTCTCGTGCAGGCGCGTCATTGTATCCTCGTCCATCGCGCTGATGGATAGAGTCGTAGTGATAGGCGACCGCTCTTTCCGGGTCACGGCGATCAACGAGCAGCAGCGACCAATGCTCGTTGCGTCCATCAGTCGCCACCGTAGCCAAAGGATTGCCACTGTTCACCGGCAGGAACACGAAGTCGGCTGCGACGTCGTTTTGATGATAGATGGACAGCAATGTAAGTTGCGGGTCCCGGTCGTGACGGCGCAGTTGCTGGGAGACCAAGGGATCCACCAGCCGCGTTCGGGCGGCGAGCGCTGGGTGGGCCTGCAGGCTCTGCTCCAGCAACTGGTAATCCCTGCTGATATGGGCGTCATCCAGCAGGTCGGGGCCGAGCACCGCCCCCCGGGGGAGATTGGACGAACCTGACGGAAGCGCTGCGATCTGTGCATCGGAGGAGGTGGTCAGATCGATTAACGGAACACCGCGATAGCTGTCTGACAGCATGGCGGTCGCAGGCAAGGCGTGTCCTGGAGCCCTTGCCGGTAATGCTGCCGCTGCAGCTGCACTCATCGGGCCGCGATCGACGAGCCAAAGGTCGTTGCGCCCTTCTGGCCTCTCGGCGGTGTAGCCCTGACCTTTAATCTCGTAGTTCCATTCCGGCTTTTCCGCATCCGGCAAGAGGCCATAATGGTACAAGGAAGAGAGCATTGCGTCTGGAGCGGGTTGAGTCCTATAGCCTTCAGGGAGGGTGAATGAGACGTTTGTGGAGTTCTCGATCGCAGCGGGGGCTGCCTCAGACCTTGCAAAGGACCCGGCCTCCGCATGCAGCCTTCCGATGTGTTCGGACCATGTCCCTTGAAACGGCAGCCCTTGCAAAGGCAATTCACCAAACTGCTGCATGGGGGGCTGCATCGGCACGCGGCCGCCTTCGCTCAGCGGCTGCTGAATGGCGATGCTTTGCGGATTATCAGTCCACTGCCTCTCCGCTGGCCGCAACGGCGCCGTCGAATGTTCATTGTTGATGAACCGCTCGGGTGGCAGGAGGTTGCCCTGGTCAAGCGCATCCGGCCAGGGCCGGTGTTGGCTGGCAGCTAACGCTGGCGAGGCGGCGGCCTCAACTCCGGCGTGTCCAGAGCCGGCCGCTGCGAAAGCGCCCGCCACGATCCTGTCTGACGCGGGCTCCGCATCGCCGACCCGTTGCAGCGCGGAGCGGAGATTGCGATTGCGTGGAAACAACCTCTCGGCGAATTCGATCCGCGAATCATGATCCAGCCCAGAGATCGTCTGGCCCTCATTCTCAAGCGCCTCAGAAAATCTGCGAAGACTGCGACCATAGCCAACACGGGTGGTTGAGGCCAACCTGCTGTCACTGGCCACTTGTTCCAAGACATCCGCGTCTGCCTTTGACGGCACTGGCACTCGCCACCCGCGAGTAGCTGAATAGCCCGGCTCATGATACGCACGCAGGACGTTCAACGCCGCCTTTATATCCTCGTGATGCGGAAAGAAAGTATCGACGTGATCGACCAGGGATTGGTGATTTTCTAGATCAGCCGCTTGGCCACGAGCGCCGAGATCATTCGCCAATCGGCGAAGTGTACGCCTGTAATTTTGGAGCGTTCTCACGCTCAATTTTTGCTGAGCCTCAGCATGGGCGATCGCCTTATCAATCACGTCCCGGTGTTCGCCGGAGAGATGGGGATAGCGGGTAGCACGGGCGCCACTCGCGACAGGTTCGGCGCGGCGCGGCTCGGCCACGTGCTGCTCGAAGCCCGCTTGCCGCGCCCGGCCCGCATCCGGCAAGGAGCCATGGCGGTCCAAGGAAGAGAGCATCGCGTCTGGGACGCGTTGAATCCCATGGGAGAAGCCTTTGGGGACGGCGAATGAGACGTTTATAGAGTTCTCGATCGCAGCGGGGGGTGCCTCAGACCTTGCGGAGGGCGCGGCCTCCGCATGCAGCCTCCCGATGTGTTCGGACCATGTCCCTTGAACGGTTACCCCTTCCAATGGCAATTCACCCAACTGCTGCATGGGGGGCTGCATCGGCACGCGGCCGCCTGAATTGCCGATTTCGCTCAGCGGCTGCTGAATGGCGGCGGCTTGCGGCGTATTCAGGGCCCTCTGCCTCTCCGCTGGCCGCAACAGCGCCGTGGAATGTTCATTGTTGATGATGACCCGCTCGGGTGGCTGGTTGCCCTGGTCAAGCGCATCCGGCCAGGGCCGGTGTTGGCTGGCAGCTAACGCTGGCGGGGCGGCGGCCTCAACTCCGGCGTGCCCAGAGCCGGCCGCTGCGAAAGCGTCCGCCACGATGCTGTTGAGGTCACCCGGTCGAGCGGGCATCCCTGGGTCGCTGAAAAAAGACGAGGCCGCTTGATCATGCTGCCCTCGCTCAAGCCCTTCGCTCAATTGTTCAAGTCGCAGAACCTCTTCTGGATTGGTTGGCGACTCGTCCGCTTGATCGAACAGCCTCCGGGCCTCGGCAAGGTGCTGCTCAACGCCCACTTGCCGGGCCTGGCCCGCTTGCCCTTCTTGCAAGCCGGCGTCCTGCATCTGCGACAAAGCTGTTACACGGGATGGATTACTATTTCGCGGGTCCACACTAGCCTCACATCAAACTGTATCGTCAAAGTCCTGCGCCAATCCACGCAGCGGCTCATCGGGTTGAGATTCTGCCGAGAGCCCCTCGTCTGCTATCGTCAAGGGTGCCGGCTCCGGGAGGGCGCCTGTCTGGCTTTCAAAGATGCGTTTCAGGATGCGATCCGAAAAATATCTGACCTTCCTCAATTGCAATGGTGGCAGACCTTTGATGAGGAACGATCTCGTACTCGTCATTGAGCAGCCGCACCTGTTCGGGACGCAACAGCGGTGCATCTTGATTGAATTCTGGATGTTCCAATCGAACGTTCGCGCCTGGCTGTAGGAAATCGATTGGGCTTGAAATGTGTATTCACCGATAGCTTTGGAAAAGTAGTTCGGAGTCTCGTCATCGGCAGTGGCCATGAACACTTGCAGTCCGGTATTGCTGAGAAAATTCTGCTTGCCAGCCTCGCCATAAGCCCCCGTCAGAGCCGAAAGGCTTTGGATGATGAGCATGAAGCGACCCTTGTAGCCCGCGATGGTCGTAATTGCGGTCTCGATCGCCTCCAGCTTACCCAAGTGCTTGAATTCATCGTGCAGAAAGAAGTGCAACGTCCTGAACTGCACGTCGCGCTTGCCTCTCGGCGGATTTGAAGCTCCCAAGATCGCGTGCTGTATCGCGCGGGCTAGCGGTTATTACCCGCTCTGCAACATTGGTCAGTGGCCCGTCCGGAAGGTCAAGGCGGTTACGCCGTTCCTCGGCCCTCCTTCCGTCGCGGGATGAACTTCCAGCTGCACGTGTCCGCTTGCTATCGCGATCCATTGCTCGGCTTCCAGAGTCGTATCTCTACCCCATGAGGTTACCACCGAAGCTTGATCCGCTAAACCAATATGGTGTTACACTTGTAGTCTCGCAGAGGCTTCTCCCAGCTCTCTGGGTCACGCCGAGAGCCGTCGATGAACAGGTGAGCACAAGGTTCGCGCCCCTCTGGGGAACAAATCTGTAGACCGACGTTCCTCACTGCAATCTTATGCGACTTTTGGGTGAACAAACACCAAACAACACTACAAAGGCTCCGCTCAAATTCTACGGAATCCAAGAGACAAGATACAGACCGCTGATGGGTCCGACGCGGTACTCTAACTTGGGACGCGATGTCGGATGAGCGTGAGCCCTGTCGGCCGGGCATTTACCGTGAGTCCTTCGGCGAGGACAAACCCATCGTCGTTCTTGCCGGCAAGCTCAATGCCAATCGCTGCCATGGCGCAGGTCACTGGTCTCCTCTCGCTGCGGCGCCAGATCATCGCTATCGACGTTGAAGGCCACGGCCAGGTCTGCGAGACACGCCCATGAACCGCGAAAGGAACGGCGATGACGTTGCCGCAGTCCGGCGCCACCTGGGGATAGTCCAAGCCGACGTAGCAGTTTGGCCGACCATCTGCACAACGGTAACATTTCCGTCGTTTCCGACGATTATAGGTTGCGCATCACTTCTGATTCGGCGGACCAGATGGCGGATTAGCGCAAGAAGCAAATCTTTCGTACGAGCAGCAAATGGCGGTGGAACGACCCGACGCCGGCCCCGTGCCTAAGAGCGCTACGGACTGGGGCATCCAGGGTCTGGCCATCCTGCCCGGTGATGTCCAGAAGACCCGACGCATTCGAAGCCCTAAATTTGAAGGTCTGCCGGCCGACGCCAGCACCATGTTCGAACTGCTGTCCGTCACCTGGAACAGGTTGTCGGCTCCAACGATCTGCGCCCGGCCTGGTGGCTGGAGGAAGGCGCAGCTCGCTCGCGCGCCGTTTGCAAGATCGACGCTTCTGGCGTCGATCTACAAAGGGCGCTCCGGCACTTGGAGCGGGTCCGGTTTTCTGGTCGCGCCGGGTATACTGTGCACCAACCATCACGTCCTCAACAGCAAGGAGGTCAGCGCGCGCTGTTCGATTTCGCCGCCCTTCCCGACGGGACTGTGCGACAGGTCTCAACTTTTCACCTGCGTCCCGACCACCTTTTCTGGACCAGCCCGGTCGTCGCAACCGGCTGCAAGGGCAGTCTCGATGTCACATTTGTTGCCGTCGAAGGCCAGCCCGGCTCGACCTTCGGCAGCATTCCGCTTCTGCGGCAAGCCTTTGTTGTAGCTGACGAAGACAAGCTGAATGTCATCCAGCACCTAAATGGACGCCTCAAGGAAGTCGCGATCCGCAACAACACGGTGGTGTTCCAAAACACCCAGGTCGTCCAATATCGGTCGGACACCGAGGCGGGCAGTTCGGGCGCGCCGGTAATGAATGACGGTCGGTAGCTCGTAGCGCTTCACCATGCGGCGAAAGAAGACAAGTCGAACGAAGGCATCAAGTTCTCGGCGATCGCCGCTGCTCTGGAACTGGAGGCGCAAACCGGCAACGCGAGATGCACCCGAACCGACAATGGCACTTGGCCTCGATCCTGTCGGCCCTCTACGAGCGCCTTGACGATGTGTGATCCCGATCGGCGGATGCACGCGGTCGGGCGACCTCAAGTGCCTCGCCGTCAGGCCCGCAAACAAGGCCGTTTCGGGCGGCAAACGTCTCGCACCACTCCTTCATCGCGTTCAGGACCGGCGCGAGCGTCTTCCCGAACTCTGTGAGGGAGTACTCCACGCGGGGCGGCACTTCGGCAAAGACCTGGCGTTCGACCACGCCGTCGGTCTCGAACTGTCGGAGTTGCATCGCGATGGAGCGCTGGCTCGGCTCGCCCACCATGCGCCGGAGTTCACCACGTCGTGGGCCGTTGAGGAGTTCGTAGATGATCAGCGGTTTCCACTTTCCGCCGGCCACGTCGACCGTCACCTCCACCGCACAGTTGTAGGCGAAGCTTCAATGATGTACTTTATACACCTATAGGCAAAAATATTGCCTACTTGCAAGAACACTTGTGGCATCGACATCCCTTTGGTCATTGGCAAATGTCAGGAGACCGAGAATGAGAGCTGCTTTCTACGACCGGCAGGGCGCCGCGAAGGACGTCCTCCAGATAGGTTCTCTTCCTGATCCCGAGCCCCAGTTCGGCGATGTCCGGGTCAAGGTGGCCGTCTCCGGCCTGAACCCCTCGGATATCAAGACGAGAACGGGGTTCGGCGGCAGGCCGATGCCCTTTCCCCGTGTCGTTCCCCATCAGGATGCGGCCGGGATCATCGACAAGGTTGGGCCGGGCGTGTCCGAGGAGCGGATCGGTGAACGGGTCTGGGTTTTCAAGGCTCAGACAGGCCAGGCGTTCGGATCCGCGGCCGAGTTCGTGGTGGTTCCGTCCTCCCATGCGGCCCCTCTTGCCGAGAATGCGTCGTTTGATGTCGGGGCTTCACTGGGCATCGCGGCCATCACCGCCCATCGCTGCCTCTTCGCCGATGGTGATCTGCGCGGAAAGCGCGTTCTCGTCCAGGGCGGCGCGGGAGCCGTCGGCACGGCGGCCATCCTCCTCGCCAAATGGGCGGGCGCCTGGGTCGCGGCGACCGTGAGCCGCGAGGAGCAAGCCACGGTGGCAGCGGCGGCGGGCGCCGATCTCGTGATCAACCGTCATCAGGAAGACATCGCTGAACGGATCAGGGCCGCGACCGGCGGCCGTGGCGTCGAGCGTATCGTCGACGTCGATTTGGCAGCCAACGTCGAGGCCGATATCGCCTGCCTCGCTCCGAGCGGCGTCGCGACGGCCTACGCGACGGAGGATCCGACGGTCAGGTTGTCGATGCCGTTCCTATCGACGATGTTCGGGGGCTATGCCTTCCGCTTCGTGTTCTTCTACACGATCCCTGAGGATGCGTTCCGCCAGGCAGTCGAAGAGGTCTCCGCCTGCGTGGCGGCTGGGGCCTACTGGCCGCAGATCGCGATGAAGCTGCCGCTCGACCGCATTGCCGAAGCGCATGAGGCACAGGAGAGGGGCAAGGCAGTCGGCAAGATCCTGATCGAAATCTGATCTGATCTTGCATTTTGGCGACGGAGCGTGCCACCCATCCCTCACTCGGGGTCGGGGCACATGTGCTGATTTCCTGCACGGCCTAAAAGCGGTCGTTCAGGAGATCGTCAACGGGCGGCTTCGAAAGCGCCGCCGGTAGTCGTTGGGCGTCAAGCCGACGATCCGGATGAGCACTTTCCGGAGGGCGCCGGGATCGGATGACCACCGGGGTTCAGCCGCAGGCCAACACCATGTCGGGATACGAGACCCAGTAGGTGCTGGGAGGATGACCTCGTCGCTTTCGCCGACGGTGCCACCAAGGCGTTGTAGATGACCTGCTTCGGTCCCAACCGTCACCTGATCGAGGTCGCAACGGAGCTTTGCGATGATGGCCTGGCGCAGCGCCGGCGCATCGTTACGGGCGTGTACCGCGTCTTGCCTGCTGCGAGCGCGGCCACGACCGCATCCTTGGGCCTCCTGTTGGCGCACGAGCGCGAGCAGTTCCGGAGCGACCGCGCGATCGAAGGCCGCGACGCCATCCTCGTCGCCGAGAACGACATCCCCGGCATGACCACCATGCCGTTGGCAGCAACGGGAAGGTTGATCTCGCCGCGCAGCGAGCAAAGCGTTCTTCCTCAAGGCACTCGAACCGCTCGGTGTAGCTGTTGCCTCGGAGGGGACGCCGACGTACGGTGTCGAGCTTGGCCCGAAGGGTAAGGCTTCATTGTGCATGTACCAAACCCAGGAGAAGCCGGCGCATCTTCACGGCCGAGAATCGCCAGCAAGTCGAACTTTCTATCGCGCGGCTCTGGAGGCAGGTTGCAAAGACAATGGTGCGCCTGGTCTGCGCCCGCACTACCACGCGACCTACTATGCAGCTTTCGTCATTGGTCCGGACGGGCACAACATCGAAGTGGTTTGCCACGAACCCGATGCCTAACCCTTCCATCCAGGGGACGTCCACAAGCGGGGCTTCGCTGACTTGCGGCCGCCCCGCATAGCAAACGTCGAATATGTGCTTCCAGCCCAGATGCATTTGACTATCGCCAAAGTGCGTCTAGCTGGACGCGTCACAACGTCCGCCCTTGGAGACCAGACGAGGCCGCCTGATTACTGACATACGGCGCGAAGCGGCCATTCACCTGCAGGAGACAAAGGTCGCCTTCGGTGAGGGGCGTGAATTTAACGACGTCACTGGCTCGGATCGGCGGAGACACTGCGCTCCAACCCATCGCACAGTGCCGAGGGTCATATAGACCAACGCGCCACGGCTCACCCCGGTTGTTCGCAAGCAGTCCTCGAGTTGGCCCGCGTGGATTCGCATGTCCTCCTCCGATGGCGCGATGTCGCTTTCCAATCAAGAACGACCGAGACGCGGCCATCGTCCATAGCGACGGCATCGATCCGGCCGGCAAGCGCTGGTGTGGTCGCTCTCGATTTCCATCTCAGGTCTTGCAGGATCGAAAGTGTCCGACGTGCAATCGGATGCGTGTGTCACTTGGCAGTTAATGAGGGTCTTCCTCAATTTGTGTGGTTCATCCGCTGTTAGCGACGCTATCGCTATGGGCGGGCATGCGAACGAAATCGAAATGGTCGCCCGACCCAGGGGGCAGAATTCTGGGTGTCGCGCTCACTGATGATCACAGTTGGGTTGTTTCCGCTGCCGGACCAGCGATCGGCATTTGCCCCGATTGTGGCCGGCGAAGCCGAAGTCGGCATGGCTGGTCCAACCGCAGCCTTCAGGATCTGCCGGTCCAGGGCAAGCCCGTGACGGTGAAGCTCCTGCTGAGCCGCTGGCGATGTGCACATCAGAAATGTGAGCGACAAACGTTCACTGATCGACTCCCGACGGTTGCTTCCCCTTATGCGCGCAGGACAACGAGGGTCGTGGAGATTGTCGGCTTGCTCGGCCATAGCACGGGTGGACGTCCTGGCGAACGCCGCATGCAACGGCTCGGCATGCCGGTCAGTGACGGTCGGAAACACTGGACCCCTGGATCGACGATGCAATTGACTCCGACATCATTCCGATCATGCGATACGCCCGTGTTTTGCGCAGAGACATCGATGCCGTCAACAACGCCATCGAGCTGCCCTGGAGCAACGGACAGGCCGAAGGTCAGATCAACCGCCTCAAGACCATCAAGCGCGCAATGTACGGCAGGGCAGGCCCCGAACTGCTGAGAGCACGAATGCTGCCACCGCGCCACACAAATTGAGGAAGAACCCAGTTAACTGCCAAGCGACAGCAGAAAATCCTCCAGCGAAAGTACGTCCTCGACCATCCCGATCCGCCCCTTGCGGCCTTGATAGTTACATTTTCGATAGTTACAAACGCAACAACTTGGATCGTCAAGCCTGTCTGCGGGCGGCGATCTGTCGAAACCTGAACGGGAGGTTCACATGCTGGTCAATGACGTCTCCCTGCGCGGGCTGATCCCGGTGGAGCTTGCAAAGGGATTCGGTTTCTTTCAGTCAAAGCCGTCTTCCGCCTTCTCACCGGTGGCGGTCACCCCCGGGGAGCTGGGCGATGCCTGGGACGGAGGCAAGCTGCACCTGCCGCTGGCCGTGGACTTGAACGGCAAGCCCTTCGGCCGCGCCAACGCCGCCATCGACATGACCTTCGATTTCCTACGCTAATGGCCCACGCGCCGAAAACACGGCCGCTCGCCGCCGGCACAATCATCGGCTCGGGCACGGTATCGAACAAGCTCGGCGATGGGCCGGGCAAACCTGTCTCTGAAGGCGGCGTCGGCTATTCCTGCATCGCCGAGATCAAAATGATCGAGACTATCGAGCAGGGTGCGGCAAAGACACCTTTCATGCGTTTCGGCGACACGGTCCACATCGAGATGAGAGACAAGGCCGGCCACTCGGATCTTCGGCGCAATTGAGCAGACGGTGCCGCAACACAAGAAGGAAGCCTGAGACCATGGCCAAGCAATTCGCATCTGTCGGCGATATGGCAGAGAAAAAGATCTCCTTCACCGAGATCGGCCGCGACTTGTGGGCCTTCACCGCCGAGGGCGACCCGAACACTGGTGTCATCATCGGCGACGAATCGGTGATGGTGATCGACGCTCAGGCCACGCCCCGACTGGCCGGCAAGGTGATCGAGAAGGTCAGGACCGTCACCGACAAGCCGATCAACTATGTCGTGCTGACGCACTATCACGCTGTGCGGGTTCTCGGCGCTTCGGTCTATGGCGCGCAGCAGACGATCATGTCGGAGAAGGCGCGCGCCATGGTCGCCGAGCGCGGGCAGGAGGACTGGGACTCCGAGTTCGGCCGGTTTCCGCGCCTCTTCCAGGGCCACGAGTCGATCCCCGGCCTGACCTGGCCGACGCTGACCTTCAACGACCGGTTGACGCTCTATCTCGGGAAGCGGCGGGTGGACCTTGAATTCCTTGGCCGCGCGCATACGGCAGGCGACATCGTCGCCTTCGTGCCCGACGCCAACGTCATGTTCACCGGCGACATCGTCGAGTACCATTCGGCCTGCTATTGCGGCGACGGCCATTTTGCCGACTGGCCGCGCACGCTGGAGGCGATCCGGTCGTTTGACCTCGACGCGATCGCGCCGGGACGCGGCGACGCGCTGGTTGGCGCGGAGAAGGTCAATGCCGCGCTCGACAACACTGCCGATTTCGTCAGTTCCACCTACCGGCCGGTGGCGCGGGTGGCGCAGGGCGGTGGCTCGCTGAAGGAGGCGTGGGACGCGGCGCGCGCGGCGTGCGATCCGAAATTCGCATCCTACGCTATCTACGAGCACTGCCTGCCCTTCAACGTCGCCCGCGCCTACGACGAGGCGCTCGGCATCGACATGCCGCGCATCTGGACCGCAGAGCGCGACCGACAGATGTGGGCGGAACTTCAGGGCTAGCAGTCCGGATGCGACCCGGCGGGAGGACACATGGCAAAGATCTTCGAGACGCCGCTTTATCCCTACAGGCGCTCCCCTGATCAGGACGCAATCGCGCCAGTGCGCCGTCCGGTTGTTGTGGTAGGCGCCGGGCCGGTCGGTCTAGTCTGCGCCATCGATCTCGCCCGCCAGGACATTCCCGTGGTGGTGCTGGATGAGAACGACAAGGTCAGCTTCGGCTCGCGCGCGATCTGCTTCGCCAAGCGGCCGCTGGAGATCCTGGACCGGCTGGGCTGCGGTGAGCCGATGGTGGAGAAGGGCATCGTCTGGAACGTCGGCAAGGTGTTCTTCGGGAACCGCCGGGTCTACGAGTTCAACCTGCTGCCGGAGGCCGGCCACAGGCGGCCGGCCTTCATCAACCTGCAGCAGTACCATTTCGAAAAATTCCTCGTCGACCGCGTGTGCGAACTGGAGGCGGAAGGCAGGTCGATCGAAATCCGCGGCAACAACAAGGTCACGGCGGTCGAACAGGATCGCGACGGGGTGATGCTCTCCATCGACACGCCGGAAGGCCCTTACCGCCTGCGTGCCGACTGGCTGGTCGCCTGCGACGGCGCCAACTCGCCGATCCGCGCGATGATGGGGCTCGACTTCATCGGCCGCGTGTTCGAGGACAATTTCCTCATTGCCGACGTAGTCATGGACGCCGAGTTTCCGACCGAGCGCTGGTTCTGGTTCGACCCGCCCTTCAACCGCAGCCGATCGGCGTTATTGCATAAGCAGCCCGACGGCGTCTGGCGCATCGACCTCCAGCTCGGTTGGAACATCGACAAGGAGCGGGAAAAGCAGCCGGAGAACGTCATCCCGCGGCTCAAGGCAATGCTGGGCGAGGACGCCAAATTCACACTCGAATGGGTGTCGATCTACACCTTCCAGTGCCGGCGCATGGAGAGTTTCCGCCACGGCCGGGTGCTGTTCGCGGGCGACTCGGCGCATCAGGTCTCGCCTTTCGGCGCGCGCGGCGCCAATTCCGGCCTGCAGGATGCCGACAACCTGGTGTGGAAGCTGAAGCTTGTGATGGACGGCAGGGCGCCCGAAAGCCTGCTCGACAGCTACGATACCGAGCGTATCCATGGCGCTGACGAGAACATCCTCAACTCCAGCCGGTCGACTGACTTCATCACGCCGAAGTCGGAAATGAGCCGGATTTTTCGCGATGCCGTGCTAGATCTGTCCGAGCACTTCGCCTTCGCGCGGCCGCTGGTCAATTCCGGACGCCTGTCGGTGCCGTGCACCTATGGCGGCTCGCCGCTCAACGGCCCTGACGCGCAGGGGCTGCCGCCGCGCACCCAGCCCGGCTCGCCGGCCGTCGATGCGCCGATAAAGGGCGGCTGGCTGCTCGACCGGCTGGGCGACCGCTTCCAGCTTCTTACCATTGAAGCCGAGGCGCCCGACCTGATCGAAAGCGGCGGCATTGCGGCCGAGCGGCTGGCCCTGTCGGCTGCGGACGATCCGACCAACGCGCTGCGAGAGCGCTATCTCGGCGATGCGGGTTCGGCGGTCTATCTGTTGCGCCCCGACCAACACGTCGCCGCGCGCTGGACCGCGTTCGACTGCGCGGAGGTCGAAGCCGCGCTTGCGAAGGCCACGGGACGCTGACGGGAGAAACCGGCGATGACGACACTCAATACGGCTCCGAACATTCCGCAGCCGGACGATTTCTACGCCGAGCTGCTGGCTCTGCACGACGGGCGAAGCAAGGCCGAAAGTGACGCCATCAATGCGCGGCTGGTTCTGCTTCTGGCCAATCATATCGGCGACGGCCGGGTGTTGAGTGATGCGCTTAGGGCGGCGGCGGACCCACCGCAATAGGAATGATGACAAGGGAGGACGCAGCTCCGGGTGGAAGTGTCCGGAGCAGGGCCAAGGCAGAGAAGCCATTCCAATGAACATCGAGAGAATTCACCACGTCGCCTATCGCTGTAAGGACGCGAAAGAGGCCGTCAACTGGTATGTCAACAACCTCAACATGGACTTTGCTCGCCATCGCCGAAGACCAGGTGCCGTCGACCCACGAGCACGACCCTACATGCACGTCTTCCTCAACGCGGGCGACGGGTAACGTGCTCGCCTCTTCGAGTTGCCGACCAAGCCGGAGATGGGCCGCGACCCGAACACGCCGAAATGGGTCCAGCACATCGCCTTCAAGGTCAAGGATCGCGACACGCTCTTGGCCTTCAAGGACAAGCTGAAGAGGGGCGCCACATCGCGGGATCGGACCCCGCGATGAGCAAGCCTGTCCTCTACGACTACTGGCGCTCGTCGGCGAGCTATCGGGTGCGCATCGTGATGAACCTGCTCGGCATCTCCTGCGAGACGGTATCCGTGCACCTTCTGAAGAAGGAGCACAAGACGCCGCAGCATCTCGCTCACCCGCAGGGACTAGTGCCGGTGCTGGCGATCGACGGGCTGAGGCTGACCCAGTCGCTCGCTTCATTGAATATCTGGACGAGACACGCCCTGGCTCCGGCCTGTTGCCGCCGGACCCAGCCGGGCGCGCCCGTGTACGGGCGCTGCTGCCGACATCCATCCGGTCTGCAACCTTGGCCCTGTCAGCCATGTGATGGCCCTGACAAAGGGGGGCGAAGAGGTACGCGTCGCGTGGATGCGGAAGTTCATCGGCGAGGGGCTGGCCGCGTTTGAAACGCTCCTCGAGAGTCCCACGACAGGCCTTTTCTGCCACGGCGAGCTGCGGCACCAGGCACAGATCGCCCATGTGTAACGCCCATCGCTGGAATGCGGACATAGGCGCATTGCAGCGCGTCAACGCGATCGCACAGCGTTGTGCGAAACTTCCGGCGTTCGAGGCCGCCGCTCCCCGAAACTGACCCAACCAAAGCGCACTCTGGCAGACCGTCGGCAGCGGGTCGAACCGGATTCGTTCCGCTGTGGCGACGCCCTGTCAGGCGGCGCTTTGTTCCAAACGCTGCTCGCGCATGCCCATGTACCAGTCTGCGAATTTCGAGATGCGCTTTTCCTGGGTGGAGTATCGGCCAGGCCTGTAAGCGGAGGAATTGACGCCCTTCGGCTCCGTCAATGCACGACGAACAGGAACCTCGAACCCCTGAATGTGCTGCTCTCCGGCGGCCATCACACGGGTGCTCCGCCGCCGAAGGAGAAGAAGGAGAGGAAGAAACTCGATGCCGGGAAGGCGATCGACAGGCCGAAACGATCTGGATCAGCCGGGCGGAACCCACCTGCCATGTCGCCAAAGGCAAGGGTCAAGCCCGTGGTAATGATGATGATAACCGCGACGATCTTGGCGACGGGTCCCTGCACTGACTCCAGGACCTGCTGCAGCAGCTGTTCCCAAGGCAAGCCGGAGCCCGCCGCGCAAGCTGGGACCGTGAGAACAAACGCGAGCCCGGCGGACCAAAGAAACCGAAGCTTCTTGCACATGAATTCCGTTTCAAAACAGCTGAAGTTGCGGGAGCGTCAGTTGGGTGACGGCGTAATCGCCGCTGGCCTCTGACCGCTGGACCATGGTTCGTCCGGTTTGACGACCGACTTTTCAGCGCCGTCGGCTGAAGCGTCGCCCGCCGCCACCGAGACCGGCAACTGCTACGCAGAAGGACGAAGCCGATGCCACACATCCATTTCGTAAATCTTTCTATCTGCCAATTCGATTTCCCCGATTATCTGATGAGGAATATGAGGGCGCCAGGTGGCGTGGTGGGTTGCATCATAAGGAGTATCTGCGATGGCAAACATCATCGAGGGTAAGTCCTCGCGTCCCGAATGGCTCATCGGCACCGATCTCGAGGATTGGATGGCGGGTGACGAGGGCAATGACCGGTTTGAGGATCGTCGCGGCAATGACAAGATCGAAGGTGGCGATGGCGATGATCACGGCATCGGCGGCGAGGGAAATGACCGAATCTGCGGCGGAACGGGCGACGACTATCTTCGCGGCGACAACGGCCGCTTCCAACCGCGCCTCGTCGGCGAGAATCATGACAAGCTCTCCGGCGGTCCCGGAGACGATGTCCTCTACGTGGTGATGGCAAAGACGATTTGACGGGGGGCCGGCAATGACACGCTTCTGTTCCAGTTCCACAATCCGATCCACGGAGTAGTCGAGGGGACGGCGGACATTACCACTATCAGCGATTTCAACGCGAAGGAGGACACTTTCGCCTTCGATGAGGTGAGCCGCGGCGACGACGGTTTTGGCGCGAACTTCGTCAACAACGCCGCCGCAAAATCTGGCAGCCTGGTGAGCAGCTTCTACAGCGGTCCGTCTGCGGTTGCGAAGGGCGAGCATGTGGTGGTGATCACTGACGACTCTTTTGAGACTGCCTCCGACGCAGCGCGTAAGATCTCCGGCGAGGCCGTCGGCGACATCATCGTCTACTACTGACACGACGATTTTAGCAAAATGGCAAAGCTGGCGTATGTCACCGCCCGCTGACAGCAACGCCGCTGATTTGCGCATCAACCGAGGAGTTTCCCCAACGTGTTCGTATCCTTCTTCCCGCAGCCGAAGCCTTTTTTCATCTCGGCCGCCGTCTGGAGCCTTCTGCTCGTCCTCCTGTGGTTTTTCGGCGGCGAGCACCTTGGCACGATGCTCGGCATGCCGCCGGTCGACCCGCAGGCAGCACCAGTCATCAGCCCGATAAGATTCCTGACGCCGGCATTCCTCTGGTTTTACGGATATTTCTTCGCCGGTATGGGCGTATTCTACCTTTTCTGGGCGCTGTATTCCCCGCATCGCTGGCAGAACTGGTCGATCCTTGGCTCTGGTTTGATCATTTTCGTCACCAATTTCATCGTCCAGCTCAGCGTGGCGCTCAATGACTGGCGCGGCATGTTTTACGACATGGTGCAGAGGGCACTCACCACACCGGGCTCCGTTTCCCCTGCCGAGCTTTACTACGGCGTATGGCAGTTTCTGTCCTTGGCCCTGGTCTATATGAGCATTGCCGTTCTGAACGTCTTTTTCGTCAGGCACTATGTGTTTCGCTGGCGCACCGCGATGAACGATTATTTTACCGCTTACTGGCCGCGGCTGCGCCATATCGAAGGGGCGTCGCAGCGCGTTCAGGACGACACGATGCGCTTCTCCGGCACAATGCAGGGGCTCGGAGTGAACTTCATCGACTCCATCATGACCCTGATTGCATTCCTGCCCTTGCTGGCCTCCCTTTCCCTCCATGTCTCGACGCTTCCAATCGTCGGCGCAATCCCTTATCCGCTGGTCATCGCGGCGGTCGGGTGGTCGCTGTTTGGCACCAGCTTGCTGGCAATCGTCGGCATCAAGCTTCCCGGCCTGGAATTTCGCAATCAGCGGGTTGAAGCCGCTCTGCGCAAGGAGCTTGTCCTCGGCGAGGACGATACGGCACGCGCGCAGCCACCAACGCTGGCCGAGCTTTTCAGAAATGTTCGCAAGAACTATTTCACTCTCTATGCGCACTATGTCTATTTCGACATGGTCCGCTATCTCTATCTCCAGGTCGACAACGTTTTTGCTACCTTCCTTCTTGTTCCGACCTTAGCCCTTGGCAAGATAACATTTGGCGTTTTCCAGCAAATTGTCACCGCGTTTTCCCAAGTCGCCAGTTCGTTCCAATATCTCGTGAATTCCTGGCCGACCATCGTCGAGCTGATATCCATCTACAAACGCCTGCGCGCCTTCGAGGCGACGCTTGAAGGGGCGCCGCTAACGAAAATCGACCAAGACTATTTGGCGCGAGAGCGGGCCGGCTTGCGCCTTGAGGATCAGCCGGTAAGCTGAGCGTGGCGGGCGGCGAGCGCTTCTAGTCAGCCGCCCACCGACCTCTGCTTCGCCGTCACGTCGCCGTGAAACATAGTCGCGGTAGCTGATGCACTCGACATCGCGCTTGGTGCAGACCTCGCCGGCAAAGCGCTCCAGCACATGCCAGTAGGCGCCGTCATTTATCGGCGTGAAATGGAAACGAGTTCCAGCGGAATGCGTTTGCCCTGGTACTGCATGTCGAAGGCGGTGCGGAAGGCGTCTGTCCGGTCGGCGAATTCGTCCGCCTTGCTCGGCCGCTCGAAGCCGCCGGAATGCCTAAAAGAAGATTGTAATCCATCGCGATCACCCGCCTTCCGGCAGACCGGCAAGTCCAAGAGCTGCATATGGCGTTGGCAGAGCGCTTCGCCGCCGAAGGCTTCAAGGGCTATTGCGCGACGCGGCCCTCGCGTATTGCGGCTCTCGGGCCCGAAGCCCGCCGAGAGGTAACGTCGTGAGAGGAACCCGGCGACGGGCCAGAAATGTGAAATATCGCGGCATTATGTAATTTTAGAGATCCCAGTAACAAATAAAATTAACATTCTTTTCACTTGTATTTTGGGTCTTCTTATTCAACAATTAGGCGGCCGACCCGCGGCAAGGTCAAGCGGGTTAGTCGAAATCCAATTTTGCTGGTGCTTGTTGAGGGATGAGACGCTACGCATTTTGCGCGAAGCTGCAAATGATTTCGTAACTATTACATAATGGTTCTTTGAGGAGTTGTTCGCATGCGCGTAAAAAACGATCATTGCGATGTGATCGGTGTGTCGGTAGCTCCCACGCAGCTTGATAATCTGTCTTCTGCGATTCTGCAGCAGGGGATGGCGCGAGTGTCGCTGCCAGGCGATGTGGTGACCTGGGCGGCAGGCCGTCACCAGACGCTCAGGCGGATGCTTTCCGACCAGCGTTTAGAGATAAGGAATTACGTTCCGTTTTTCACGTCGATGGGAAAAATCGGGATGTTAGCTGCATGGAAACGAAGTTGACGGTTTAGGAGCGGGATGCGGCCCCAAACGCACGCCGGAACCAGCCGAGGCGCGCTCGTGGTTGGGCTTAGCCGAGAAGGGAATCCGCGAAGCACAGCTCCAATTAACCAAGAGGTGAAAGCCGCGCCAGGGTATCTCTCCGCCTGTCGCTACGAAGCTGCTGTAGGCAACGCTGTTTCAAACGCAAGAACTCGCCGGACGCGATGATGTCAGTGGTCCTCGGCTTCTCGAAAGGCCACATTGATTTCTTCGTGGATGCGACCTGGCTGTGCACTGCATGACGATGATTCGATCCGAAAGCAGGAAGGCTTCGTCGATGTCGTGACGAAGACGACCGTCGTTTTGAACTGCTCCCAAACCTCGAGCAGCAGTTCCTGCATCCTGAGCCGTGTAGCCGAACGGAGACAGTCGAGAATGCTGCCAACGGAATTGTGCGCGGGATCAAGGAGCCTGCGAGGGCTGGAGCGCGATCGGTGAGTGGAGGGGTATTCCTCTGAGCGTCTTCCTCCAGCATGTTGGCGCGGACATGACAGCCAAATATGTCGGCTTCAAATGCGGACCGCTATTATTCCAGTATCGATATGCCGACAGCACTGCACCCGCAAACCATCCTGTCGCTCGATTTCGGGAAGGATTCTTGCCGCTCAAATATCGTTCACCGATGAAGCTTAGGGTGTCGACTAAGCTCGGCTTCAAGAACCCCAAAGCATATCCTAGAGGTGTTCGTCGCCAATGTATCCGGGCTACTGGGAAGACAAGGGCTCCAACTGGGTTCAGTGGGCTGTGAACAGCTCCGCCGCCAGCCTTGGGTGCCGTAAACTTCCACGATCGATTGATAGGCTATTGACCCGCGGCGGGTGTACCCTCAGCGATCATGCGAAGATCGTGTGACTGTCCAAGTTTCCCAAAACGCAGGCATCCCACAGATGGGGCACTCGGCTGCTGCGGGTCACCGTCGACGACAGTCCCACTTACTGATCTCGATAGTGATTGTTGAACCTCGGTCTTAAGAGCAGCAGTGCTGACCTCAAGCTCCTGAACCGATGTCGAAATGAGTTCGGCCGCATGGCACGCGCAAGCGGAGCACCCTGGCCAGCCATTGTGCTCCAATCCGTGCCCATTCCTTGCTTTTGCGGCAGCATGCAGCGCCTTTCCAGCATCGTAGGCGATCTCTGGGCAAACGGACTCTACGAGCTGCCATCAAGATCCGCCGACGATTGCGTCTGACTGACCCCTTGTTTTTGCTCCACCTTTCCTAAGCCCGCTGCAGTTGTCGCACCGGCTCTGGTCTTGCCGGCTGAGGCCGTGAATGCGCCTCAGACGCCACCGTCATGAAAGCCTGAAGTGCCGCGGAGAGATACTCGTCGCTCCGCGTCACAAAAACAGTCGGCGCCGACCGCAGATTGTCAGGTAGCTGGTGTATGATGACCTGTCCGTCCGCTGCCGCATCCTGAACGATCCCCCGAGGTAGCATGGCCATCCCTACCCCGGCGGCGACGCAGCCGATGATCCCGTCCATTGTTCCGAGTTCCATCCAGCGGACATGCGTTACCCCACACGCCGCCAGGAACGTGTCCATGCGCCGGCGATAGGAACAGCCTGATCTGGCGAGGCGGCGGCCTCAACTCCGGCGTGCCCAGTGCCGGCCGCTGCGAAAGCGTCGGCCACGATGCTGTTGAGGTCACCCGGTCGAGCGGGCATCCCTGGGTCGCTGAAAAAAGACGAGGAGGCTTGATCATCCTGCCGTCGCTGAAGCACTTCGCTCAACCCCTGTTCCAGTCGCAGAACCTCCTCTGGATTGGTTGGCGACTCGTCAGCTTGATCGAACAGCCTCCGGGCCGTCTCGAGACCCCCGGCTGACGCGGACTCCGCATCGCGAACCCGTTGCAACGCGAAGATGAGATTGCGTTTGTCTGGAAGTAACGTCTCGGCGAATTTGATCCGGGAATCGTGATCCAGCCCAGAGATCGTCAGGCCCCGACTCTCAAGCGCCTTAGAAAATCTGCGAAGATTACGACCATAGTCAGCACGGCTGCTTGGGGCCAAGCTGCTGTCACTGGTCAGTTGTTCAAAGACATGCGCGTCTGCTTTTGAGGGCACCGGTGCTGGCCGCCCGACAGTAGCTGAATAGCCCGGCTCATGATACGCGCGGAGGACGTTCAACGCCGTCTTTATATCATCGTTTTTCGGAAAGAAAGTATCGAGGTGATCGACCAGGGATTGGTGATTTTTTAGATCAGTCGCTTGGCCACGAGCGCCGAGATCATTTGCCAATTGGCGAAGTGAATACGTGTATTTTCGGACCGTGCTCTCGCTATATTTTTGCTGAACCGCAGCGTGAGTGATCGCCCGATCAATAAGGTCCCGGTGTTCGTCGGACAGATGGGGATAGCGGGTAGCACGGGCGCCAGGTGACGCGGGCTCCGCATCGCGAACCCGTTGCAACGCGAAGATGAGATTGCGTTTGTCTGGAAACAACGTCTCGGCGAATTCGATCCGCGAATCATGATCCAGCCCGGAGATCGTTAGGCCCCGACTCTCAAGCGCCTTAGAAAATCTGCGAAGACTACGACCGTACTCAGCACGGCTGCTTGGGGCCAACCTGCTGTCACTGGTCACTTGTTCAAAGACATGCGCGTCTGCTTTTGAGGGCACCGGCGCTGGCCGCCCGACAGTCGCTGAATAGCCCGGCTCATGATACGCACGCAGGACGTTCAACGCCCTCTTTATGCCGTCGTTTTTCGGATAGAAAGCATTGACGTGATCGACCAGGGACGGGTGATTTTTTAGATCCGTCGCTTGGCCACGAGCGCCGAGATCATTCGCCAATTGGCGAAGTGAATACGTGTATTTTCGGACCGTGCTCTCGCTATATTTTTGCTGAACCGCAGCGTGAGTGATCGCCTTATCAATAACGTCCCGGTGTTCGTCGGACAGATGGGGATAGCGGGTAGCACGGGCGCCACTCGCGACAGGAGCCGGATCGGCTCGGCGCGGCTGGGCCACGTGCTGCTCAAAACTCACTTGCCGGGCTTGGCCCGCATCCGGCAAGGAGCCATGGCGGAAAGAGAGCATCGCCTCTGGGACGCGTTGAGTCCCATGGGAGAAGCCTTTGGGGACGGCGAATGAGACGTTTATAGAGTCCTCGATCGCAGCGGGGGGCTTCTCAGACCTTGCGGAGGGCGCGGCCTCCGCATGCGGCCTTCCGATGTGTTCGGACCTTGTCCCTTGAACGGGTACCCCCTGCAATGGCATCAGCGGCTGCTGAATGGCGGCGGCTTGCGGCGTATTTAGGGCCCTCTGCCTCTCCGCTGGCCGCAACAGCGCTGTGGAATGTTCATTGTTGATGATGACCCGCTCGGGTGGCAGGTGGTTGCCCTGGTCAAGCGCATCCGGCGAGGGCCGGATCTGCTGTTGGCTGGCAGCTAACGTTGGCGGGGCGGCGGCCTCAATGTGCCCAGAGCCGGCCGCTGCGAAAGCGTCGGCCACGAAGCTGTTGTGGTCACCCGGTCCAGCGGGCATCCCTGGGTCGCTGAAAAAAGACGAGGCGGCTTGATCATCCTGCCGTCCCTGAAGCACTTCGCGGAATCCCTGTTCCAGTCGCAGACGCTCCTCTCGACTGGTTGGCGACTCATCAGCTTGATCGAACAGCCTCCGGGTCTCGGCAAGGTACTGCTCAGCGCCCACTTGCCGGGCCTGGACCGCTGGCCCCTCTTCCAAGCCGGCGTCCTGCACCTGCGACAAAGCTGCTACCCGGGATGGGTTACTATTTCGCGGGTTCATACTAGCCTCACATCAAACTGTATCGTCAAAGTTCTGCGCCAATCCGCGCAGCTGCTCATCGGGTTGAGATTCTGCCAAAAGCCCCTCGTCTGCTTCCATCAAGGGTGCCGGCTCCGGGATGGCGCCTGTCTGGCTTTCGAAGATGCGTTTAAGGATGCGGTCCGAAAAATATCGCACCTTCCTCAATTGCAACGGTGGCAGGCCTTTGATGAGAACAATCTCGTAGTCTTCATCGAGCAGCCGAACCTGTTCGGGACGCAACAGCGGTGCACCTTGATGCGAAATCTGAATGTTCCAATCGAACGTTCGGAAATGGCAAGGCCGTGAACGGAATTCGGGGAGAAGGCGTCACTTACCATGGCCGAGACCTCAACGGCCGGAGCGATCTCTGCTTCTGGAGGCAGCCATTAGATCCTCGCGGGCGTGATTGTAGGCGTGGCTTATGGACTGCCCGACTTGACCACCCCGCCGCAGCTGTTCATAGGAGATTTGTGCACCTGTCGCACGGACTTCAGCCGCAAGACCTGCTATGTGGCCGTCCAGATTCACATTCCGTTCCTCTGCTGCATGCTGCGGCGGAGGCATGTGCGGCAAGATATCTTGCATGCCGGGAACTGCGTGAGCTTGGGCCTGTTGATTTGCGTCGAACTGGTGATACGCCGCCAATTCCGGCGGCTCGACAGGAGGCCGGGGCAGCGAGTCCAGTTGGTTGGCGGCCACCAGAACTGATCCCACTGCGTCTTGGTGCGTGCGCGAGGAAGGATCCATTCCGTAGGCTTCCTGAATCATCAGTGATGCGATTTCCCTTTGTTGGCCTTCAGGAATACGGGACAATGCGTTGCGTACACTATCGGCGAACTCGGGTGAGATCACCTGTACTTCTGCATATTTCTCCCACGATACGGGTGCGTTTTGCTTGCGGCGCAAATCGTTGGCAGTTTGTTCATTTGCGTCCGGATGCACGAACGGAATTAACCCCTCAACACGGTTTTTCAGGAATTCGGCGGTGCTTTTGTCCATCGACCAATGACCTTCCTTGACCGGCACTCCGCTCCATGCGCTGTCTTTCAACCGAACAGCGGGACCGTTGGCCCAGGCATCCATAACCACGGTCGACCTCGCGTCGCGGCTTCCGCGCCGCAGTTCGTTCCAAATGTGACCCGTCTTGACTGGGATCTCATCACCTTGGTCGGTTATCTCTTTCATTGACACGAAAGCACTAGAGGTCATACTCCGCTCGTCGGTCGCCATGTGTGGGGCGTGGACGATAGCGGAAAGGGGAGCGGTCTGATTGCAGCACGCCGCTCCCATGACGACGGCCACTGCAACCTTAATGTTGTCGTCTGCTCCCCTCATTGCAACCGACGATCCGATGCTGTTGTGGCCGTGAGAGGGAATGTCGTCCACCTTAACGTTTCCCCGGCCATGCTTGAGCAGCAGGCGAACGTCGTGAACTGTTTGCCCCGCTGTCGCGAGTCTTATCGGGCTGGTGACGTTGTCACCGACGACACACGCTCCCATATGATAGGCGGCCTGCTGGATCTGATGTGGCTCCAGAGGCGCATCTCCGCCCCGTCGCAACCTGTCGGCAGGCGTGCCCAGGGAGACCCTCAGCGCTGCCGTGGATTCTCGCGGCGACTCTTCCGCATGTCGAGTCGATCCGGAGGATTTGGAGATGCAAATTCCCATAGCCGTTCACCTGTAGTGGAGTTTCTGATCGCCGAGGGACGGGATACGCGAGACGGGCGCTTAACCGTCAGTGTCATCTGGATGAGCTTCCATCAAGGGTGGCGGCTCCGGGAGGGCGCCTGTCTGGCTTTCGAAGATGCGTTTAAGGATGCGGTCCGAAAAATATCGCACCTTCCTCAATTGCAATGGTGGCAGGCCTTTGATGAGAACAATCTCGTAGTTTTCATCGAGCAGCCGAACCTGTTCGGGACGCAACAGCGGTGCACCTTGATGCGAATTCTGAATGTTCCAATCGAACGTTCGCGCCTGGCTGTAGGAAATCGACTTGGCTTCAAACGTGTATTCACCGATGGCTTTGGAAATGTAGGTTGGGGTCTCGTCATCGGCAGTGGCCATAAACACTTGCAGGCCGGTATTGCTCAGAAAATTCTGCTTGCCAGCCTCTCCATAAGCCCCCGTCAGTGCCGAAAGGCTTTGGATGATGAGCATGAAACGCCCCTTGTAGCCCGCGATAGTCGTAATTGCGGTCTCGATCGCCTCCAGCTTACCCAAGTGCTTGAACTCGTCGAGCAGAAAGAGAACCTCGTTCTTTTCATCTTGGCGGGGCAGCGACCGCTGTAGAATTGAAACGATTTGCTGAAAGAACAGGCGTATCAAAGGCGCGATCACCTCAAGGTCGTTCGGACCGACGCACAGATAGATGCACGTTCTGCGACGGCGAAGATCATAGACCGAAAAGTCCGAGCGACTTGTAGCTGCCTTTACAGCCGGATCCGCCCACAGATTGAGCCCGCCATCGCCGAGGACGGACGTGTAGGAGGTCAGGATTTTTGTATCGTTCCCCGCCATGTCGTCGAAGATGCGTTGTGCCTCTTTGTTCCGGGTCTCCATGGCGAGTTGCGCGAAGAGCTTGAACTTCTCCCCCGGCTGGGCGAAGAGGTCATAGACGGCGCCGATTGTTGGCGTGCCCCGCTCGATGCAGGCAAGGATGCCCGCGACAAAGATATCTCGCGCGCCGCTGACGAAACCTTCCGCGCCCTCCCCCTTGGCCGTGATCAGGTTTGCGGCCAAGCGGCGGGCTTCGGTGAATTGCAGCTGTGGAGGCAGCGCTATAAGATCCAACAGCGGATTGTAGCAGTTGGTGCGCCGCTCCGAATCCAGCGGCGCGAATTTGAACACGTTGTCGCCTGCGGCTTTGCGCGCCCTCGAGGTAAGCTCAAAGAGCTCCCCCTTGACGTCGAGAGCTATCACCGAGCCTTTGAATGTAAGGAGCGTTGGAATGACTATGCCGACGCCCTTGCCGGCGCGGGTCGGTGCAACGATGAGGCTGTGAGGCTGCTCGCCATTGGTCAGGTAGTAGCCAGGCCAGAAAGGGCCACTCGTCTTCCCAAATACCGGCCCTGTCACGCTACGGTATCGGCGTAGATAACCCGTGCGTCGCATTTCATCCACTCGAGCCCAACGGGCCGTCCCGTGGTGTTCGAGCTTGCGGCGCAATACCATCTGCTGAATCAGCAAGACGACCGCGGATGTCGAGAGCACGATAGCCGCGCCCCGATAGAAAACGGGGGTTGCGAAACCCAGATAGAAGGGCGTCTCAAACCAAAAGGCACGGACGTCAAACGTCATCAATGCCTCGCCGCTACCCCCGTGGCGGAAGGTTGCGTACAGACTTGCCGCACAGAAGCCCAAGGCGAGTGAGCAGGCGATGCTAACGGCTATGTTTGGGGGCGTCGAATTTGTTGAAGGCATTGTTCCATTGCCAGATTAGTCGTAGCTAATGCTGCGATTGCTTCAGACACCGGAGCGACGTCGCGCGATGTCGCCGCTCGACAGATCGATGCCGCAGCGGGTGGTGCAATGGTTGCATCGCACCACCCGGCAGGCGTGGTCTTTGAAAGTTACACCAAGCAGGTACATCAACGGCCAGCGAATTGGAGATGGCACGGCCGTGAACGGAATTCGGGGAGAAAGCGTTACTGTACCATGGCCGAGACCTCAACGGCCGGAGCGATCTCTGCTTCTGGAGGCAGCCATTAGATCCTCGCGAGCGTGATTGTAGGCGTGGCTTATGGACTGCCCGACTTGACCACCCCGCCGCAGCTGTTCAAAGGAGGTTTGCGGGCCTACTGTATCACGGACTGAAGCCGCAATAGCTGCTATGTGGCCGTCCAAATTCGCACTCCGTTCCTCTGCTGCATGCTGCGGCGGAGGCATGTTCTGCAACAGGCCATGCAGGTCGGGAAGTGAGTAAGCTTGCGCTTGTTGATTTGCGTCTAACTGGTGATACGCGGTGACAATAGCATTTTGGGCGGTCGCCTTGACCATGTGGTGCTGATGAGGATCAGCAGCCAATTCAATGGCCTGCTCAAAAATACGAGATTTATTTTGGTCATTAAACTTACTGAAGTTTTGCGCCACAAACATAACCCCTATAGCTTGCTCCATTGGGTCCATGTTGCCAATGCGATTAACAAGAGCAGTCTGCTTCTGGGGCCCTAGAAAATGGCCTACATTACTAGCCGCTCTGACTTGGAGCAATGCTACATCATCCGAGTTGAACCCCAATCCGGCTGTCAATTTCTCGGCCAGATCGATGGCTGATCGTCCGAGCTGATTGGCCCGCCGTTCAAATGTCGCGAGGTCAGTTTCTGGCCCGGGTTGAGTGCCCCGAACGGCTGTTCGCTCGTGCGTCCCGAGGGCTTTGAAGCCCCCAAGATTTCGCGCTGTGTCGCGCGGGTTAGCGGTTACTAGCCGTTCTGCAACATCGCTCAATGGCCCCTCTGGAACGTCACGGAGGGTACTGCGTTTCCCCACGCCTTGGGATGAACTTGCAGCTGCGCGTGCCCGTTCATTATCGCGATCCATTCCTCGGCCTCCAAAGTCGTTTCTCTACCCCATGAGGTTACCACCGAAGCTTGATCTGCTAAACCAATATGGTGTTACAGTTGTAGTCTCGCAGAGGGTTCCCAGCTCTGTGGGTCTGCCAAGAGCCCGTCTGAGCCAAAGAAAATACGATGAGGCTGGCACCAAATGCGATGAGTGGGGTTCTGCCTGATGGCATGAATGGCACGCCGGACGCCGACTCTTTCGCCCACTCCTTCCGGTCCTTGCAAGAGCCCGACATGATGTCCCCCCGCAGCAGCTTCTCGTTTGAGCGCAGGTTTGCATGCTCGAGGGTTTCGATGACGACCATCGCCCACTGCAGCTGATCAGCCGCGGCCGAGCTGTCCTGCTTCCTTGGCAAGGAAATCAGTCGCGACCTGATGGGCAATTTGCGCAGCGCCGCGCTAATAGCATCGCCGTGCATGATAGCACCAAGGCATTCCTGCTGCAGGTCGTGGCAATCTCCCGACCCAACCGGCGCCAGGCGAGGAGCAAAGGCCCGACCGGGAAAAATCGCTCGCGCGGGCGGGCAGCACGGCATCGCGCAATGCCGCCCGTCTCGCAGGCCTAATATCGTTAGAGGCCGATCCTACAAAGCGGCATTTCACCCCCCAAGGCTACCCCGATGCGGGAGAGCAAGATAGACGGTAAGCGTGTTTTCACGTGGGAAAGCCTGAGACCCGGCTGTACACGGTTCCAACATTTAATTCGACCACGACCATGGGAACAGGGAGCCGATCTACAGCCAGACCCAAGGCACAGTGACCGAAATCTACCACGATCACTGCAACATCGAGGTGGTCGTTGGATCATCAGGCACGGTTGAGGAAACCAACTAGATGGGAGCATCGAGAGCTGCGACGGGTATGCAAGCCTGCTTAGCTACTAGCATCAGTTTGCTACTTTGAAGGATCCTCTCACAACGAAGGCATCGTAGAGCCGGCCAGAGTTGCCTCTCGCCTGAAGCCGAGGCGCCTCAAACCATTGTTGCTGTGCAGGTCTTTGCCGCCCTGTGCAATTTGGGAGACCACGCATCGATTAATGAAGCGGATCAGCTTGCTTCTGCTGAGCACATTTCGGGGCTCGGACCTGGGTCCCTCAAGAAGAGAGGTTCGATCCGGCGCTGACCCTAGGGCGGGGGGGCTTGTTTGAGCCGGTGCCGGACCGAACCGTCTCAGGCAACGCCGGCTATGTCGTGGGACATTGAGGCAACTCCGTGGCCAAACCGCGGCGGTAATGTGTCGCAGAATCACCGATTCCAACACGCGCTTCGCAAACGTGACTAGACATTTCGGCCGCGCAGCGCTGCTGGGTTTGGCGGGAGCTCTGCATGTGGGCGGCCAGTCTTGGCTGTGAGAATAATGCCGCCCCATAACGGTGGTCGGATGCAGGAACGGAAAAACTCGCAATGTTGATTCCGCGGGGCGGAAGGACTCACAACAGAGGACATGTGTATCAGGAGATTTGGATCCGAAGCAGAAGTCATGCGCTTCAATCTTGCGGACTTCTACAAAACGCCCGGCGATTTTCATGATCTGGCAAGGCCGTTCCGTTTGTCATCGATGCCGGAATGGCGGAACGGCCCGAGTCGGGAATATCCAGGCGAGACGAGCCGGCCGGGTGTGGGGTCGGGCTATGGGCCGTTCGGGGAGACGGCATGAGCGGCAGCTTTTCGCGGCGCCAGTTCATCGCAGCGGCGGCTGGCGCGGGGATCGCGGTCAAGATCGGTTTTCTGGGTCGGCCCGCATCGGCTGCGCTCATTGCCAATTCGCCCGGCCGTTCGCCAAACTGGATCGGACCGGACGGTCGGCCGCGTTTTCGGATGGACGCCGTGGCCAAGGTCACCGGGGATGAGAGCTTTACCCGCGATTTTCGTGCGCGTGACATAGCGGGCTGGCCGCAGGAACAGAGCCACGCCTTCCTGATCCGCGTCACCCGGGCCGACGCCCCGTTCGACGGGCTGGACCTCTCAGTGCCGGGCGAAGATCTCAAGCCCAACCGCCGGCGAAGACCTTGTCCGCGATGGTCTTGCGCCGCCGGAAACGACGACTCCCGGCTTCTATGGCGACATGTTCCTGGTGCCGACGGGACGCATTCCGCGCCTGCTCGGTCAGCCGGTCGCGCTCTTGATCTACAACGATTTCGCGCGGTTCGACGCGGCCAAGCGGCTGGTCCGTTCCGCCAAGGGCATCGTGCGCTGGGGGACGGCCGCCGGCTACGACACGCCACCGCATTACGGCGCCAGCCGGTTCGTGCGCATCGGCGGCGCGGCATCGGATGAAACCGCTCCGCTCGAAGGCACCGCCATCTACGGAAGTTTCGAGCGCGATCGGGTCGTCTGGCCGAAGCCGGATCAGAGCGGCGATGCCGCGGCCCGCGCCCTGTGGGCGGCGGGCGAGATCGAGCGTGAGATCACGGCAACCGACGACGACGCATTGGTCCTGAAGCGCAGCTATTTCTCGCAGTCGACCGATGCCTGCGCGATGGAAGCCGACAATGGTAATGCCTGGTTCGAGCCGGGCAGTTCGACCCTGCACGCACTCATCGCGACCCAATCGCCTTATGAGGTGGCGATCTCCACGTTGGAAGTGCTGAAATCGCGGTTCGCGGTGAAGGCGCTCGACCTTTCGATCGGTTACACGGTCGGATACGGTAGCAAGGATCATTCCATCTTCCCCTACTACGCTATCCTGGCAGGCCTCTATGGCGACGGGCGCCCGGTGCGTCTTGCCAGCGACCGCTTCGAGCAGTTCCAGATGGGGTTGAAGCGCCATGCCTTCTGGATGGAGAATACGCTTGTCGTGGATCGCTCCACGCACGCCTTCCGCATCATGAAAGGCACCTATCGGACGGATGCCGGAGGACGGCGCAATTTTTCGCCCGACGTTGGCAAATTCGGGGCCAGCGCGGCACAAAGCATCTATTATCTGCCGAAGAGCGATTTCTCGGTCGAGGTCCGCGCTTCGCGCGCTGTCGATGCTGGCTCGACGCGCGGGTACGGAACGCTGCAGACCATGGCCGCGACCGAGATGATGGTCGATGAAGCGGCCGAACTGCTCGGCATCGATCCGATCGAGCTTCGCCTCAAGAACGCGTTCAAGACCGGCATGAAGAACTCGCAGGGCGCCATTGCCGGCGAGGCGCTAAGGACCGAGGAGATCCTGGAGCGGGCCCGTGCCCATCCGTTGTGGAGGGATCGCGCTGCGAACAAAGCGGCGTTCGATACCGCCAATCCGGGTAAGTGCTATGGCATCGGTTTCGCGCAGGTGCAGAAGGATTACGGCACCGGAGCCGAGGCAGCGGTGACCACTCTGTCGCTCGATCCGTCCGGCCGGCTCACCATGCGCCAGAACGAAAATGATATCGGCACGGGCCTGACCACCTCGCAGGCGGTGATGGTCGCGGACATCATCGGCCGGGTGCCGGACGACTGCGCCTTCGGGATCGTCGACTGGCCCGAGATGCCTCTCGTCTCGACCGAGGAGCCCTATACGACGCCGCAGGACAGGGAGGACGCGCTGGCACGCAATCCGCGCTGGACGCCCTCGTTTATTTCACCGGTGAGCGCCTCAAACTGTGCCTATTTCGTCGGCCACGCCACGCGGACGGCGGCGCGGGCGCTGCTACGCCTGTTGCTCTGGCCGGCTGCGGTCGCGCTCTGGTCGAGTGGACCGGGCGGCGGGCGGCGGGGCCGCTCGCTGTCGAGATGGCGGACGTGCGAATCGCAGATGGCAAATTAACGGCTGGAGGGAAGGAGCCGCTCGCACTGCAACAACTCGCGGCGGCGGCGCACAGGCTCGGCCTGATCACGGGGTCAGCGTCCATGTCTTCAATCGCGGGCAATGGGCCGAGGCGGTGTTCGATGTGCCGAACGTCGGCGCCGTCCGCTTGCCGGTCGACGCGCTTTCGGTCTGCTATGGCCAAAGCGCACCGGCTGGTTGAAGGCGCTGATGACCTGCGGCGGCTTCCATTTTCTCGACCGGCGCCAGGTCTTCTATCCGCCGGTACAGCGCCAGAACGCCGCCGGCACCTGTTACACGGGCGTGGCGACGATCGCCGAAGTCGCAGTGGACACCGCCTCAGGCGACGTGAAGCTCCTTTCGCATCATTCCATCCTCGAATGCGGCACTCAAATCGTGCCGGAGCTCGTCTCGGGTCAGCTCCAAGGCGGCTTGGCTATGGGCGTCGGGCACGCCTTGCTCGAGGAATTGCCGCTTTATGAGGACGGTCCCGGCGACGGGACGTGGAACTGGAACCGGTATCGCCTGCCGCATGCCAGGGATGTCGCGGTCTGGACACAGACATCGGAGGTGTTGGCGCCGCTTTCCGAAATCGACCCACCAAAGGGAATGGCCGAGTGATTATCGCGATCGTTCCGGCCATCGTCAATGCCGTCAACCACGCGATCGGCAAGCGTTTTTATCAGACGCCGATCACGCCAGAGAAGATTTTGCAGGCCCTGCCGTGACCGTTACCACGCGACCACTTTCGATGACCGTCAACAATCGTAAGGTCGGTCCTGTCGACGTACCTGACGATCTGATGATGATCGACTTCCTGCACGAATATCTCAACCTTACGGGCTCGCGGCTTGGCTGCGGCAAAGGCATCTGCCACGCCTGCGCGATCATTCTCGATGGGCCGGAAGGAAATTCCAGCGAGATGCGGAGCTGCATCACCGGAGCGCACTTCTTCGAGGGCAAGTCCGTCCACACCATCGAAGCGCATGCCGAACGCGACGCGAATGGCGATGTCGTCCGGCTCTCGGCGATTCAGCAGGCCTTCGTCGAACGTTTTTCGTTCCAGTGCGGCTATTGCACGCCGGGCTTTGTCACCGGTGCAACCGTGCTGGTTGAGCATCTCAAAGAGAAGCCGGTCCACAGGGCGGATGTCGAACGCACGATCGAGCAGGCGCTTGCGCCGCACATTTGTCGTTGCACCGGTTATGTACGTTATTATGAGGCGGTCCGTCACGTGATCCTGAGCACGCCCGGCCTGGTACAGAGCTGAGGTCCGGCGATGAGGCGTTCCTGGATATTTGGCCTGCGGCACGCCTCAGGTCGACGTGCAGCCAATACGGGCGGTCTGTTTCCGGAACCCGGGCCTGTCCCCCTTTGCTTGCCGCGATACGGTCAAATAGTTCTCGTCCGTGCCTGCGCTTGCGCGGCACGCCTCGCAAGAATATGCGGCTCGCGTCCCAATGTTGCTGAAGCGGTCCAGAAGAGCGTCTCTTTCTTGGCCCCGTTTCAAATCGAAGAAGGATTCACCGCTCATTTTCTGCTTTCGAGATCGCCGCATGTACCCAAGCGGGCACTTTCGCCTTGAGAGCGACTACGCGAGTCCATTCCTCGGGGGTCAGTCTGTTCTTGAGCAACTTCGCGTAGTGGACACCGTTAGCTCGGCCAAGGTGCGCGATTGCCCGTATGGCTTCGCCCGACCTGTTCTTTGGCAGGCTCGTGATCTAGGCGGGCGCGTGCTTGAGGCGTATTGTGCGGCGGCCAAGTTTCAGGTTCTTCGACTTTCCGGTCGTGAGAAAGACTGTTTGAACCGGAACTTGTGTCGTCAGGCCAAGCCGGTTCGCCGCCGTAGCACCGGTATTGACGACCTTCTCACCTGACAAGGAAGCGTCTTCACGACGGCTTCCGCTTCCGGCAGCACATATCCATACGGCGTCTTCCTGGAGGGCGTGTACATTCCTTTGTAGACGCGCGCCAGTTCGCCCTTTTTCGCAAGTCTGCTCAGGGCTTGATCGGCTGCCGCACGGTTTCCAGAGCCAACGAATTCCTTCGAAGTGAGCAAAGCACCTTCCTTGGCTCTTTTCGTACGCATTTGAACCGCCCGCGTGACCCCTTCCATGGCATTAGCTCCTGTCAGAGAGAAGATTCGAGTTCTGACCGAAATGTCTCTTATCGTATTGATCGGAAATAACAGTTCAAGATCGGCTATGGCCAAATCTGGACGCTATATCCCATCCAAATTATCACGCGGCCTGCCTATCCATAACCGTAAGTCTGCATTGAGCTTTTTTGAAACGGGATCAAGGCTGCCGCAGATCTTGGAGCCGTCCTGCGTGGACGAATGAGGCATCCCGGGTCAGGCGACTGCCGAAGATGGCTGGATCATTGCCGCCTTCGCCCGGAACTTCAGGCCCGACGAGGTTGCCGATGATTGGCAGCTCCATGTCGGGGCCGCGGCTCAAGGTTTTTTGGAATCAAATCGCGAGCATCTTATGGCCGCACCAAAGTCGAAATCGGCGAATTCAGAATCCGAGCTTCAGCGTCGGATCCACAGTTCCCCGTGTTGTCCTGAAGGTCTCGGCGAAGTCGTCTTCCATAGCCACATTGGCCAACGCAAATTCGACGAGCTCGGCATCAGATGTCAATCCGGTTCGAGCTTTGGCCTTCTTAATGAGCTCAGCACTCACCCGTCCCGCAATCCTGCCGTCCTTCTCAGCGCGCAGGCCGGATTCTTCCGCCCTCTGCAGAACGGCGTTAATCCTGGCCAAGCGACGCATCTGCAATTTCTCAGCCAGTTTGGGAACGGTTCTCGTTCGCTTGCCCACGGATCCTTGGCCGCGACGCATACGTACAGCTGTCTTCGTCATCGGGGTTCCTCGCAGGTCCCGTTTATCGATTTTAGACAACATCGCAGGCAAGTGAATTTTTCAACCCGAAATAAAGCGGTCGTTCGCAGCCCTGGAGGTTGCGTTGCTGAAAGTCTCCAAAAGGAGGGATGTCAGGGCTGCAAGCGACCCGATGGCGGAGTCTACTCGGAGCACCAGGTCGTAGGCGCTCCCGGGCCAAGCTCGCAGTTGTGAGTTTTCACCTCATCCGAGCGGCCCGGCAGCGCCAAGCCGGCACGATTCGGCTGTTGCTAGCATCGCGCCAATTCGGAGATCAGTGAGGTCCTTGACCCTCGCCAGCACTGACATATACTTTCTATAAGCAACTTGCGTAGGGATCGCTTCTGTAGCCCGATCAAATCGAACTCATTGTGGACGACGCTGACATTCGGAGGACCCATGCCTTCTCTTTGATGTCGTCACGCCCGATGGCGTGCTTCAGCTATTGGGGGACGTGGAGATGAGCAGCAACCATCTTGTTGTCCGTGACCTCCATATTGGGGGCGATGCCCAGGTCCAATGGGTTGGTCCAAATGCTCAAGCTCGGTCGAGTGATCGCGGAGAAGCTTAATGTCGACTACATCGAAGTTCATGGAGCGGTTCGGACAACGGGTGCGAACCCGGGATGTCGTCCAGGTGTCGTCAGGCTCTCCCGTCCGGCTGAGCCTCAGCTTTCTACACGGCGCGAATACTCCTGAGGCTGCTCGGGTTCTCGTCAGGAGACAGCTGCCGCTGAGGACGGCCCATGCGGTCCTCACGGAGATGGTCGATCATGGCAAGGCGTTCGTGACTGTTCCTTGCGTCGACGACCTGCGGGCACTGAAGGACGAACTCTCGTCCGCAGGAGTGATCGCGAAGGTTCATGCGCCGCGGCCGATAAGCGTTCGCGAAGTTCGGGATAGCACTAAGCTGTCCCAGGAGGCGTTCTCCGTGAGGTATGGCCTCGATCTGGCAACGCTTCGAAACTGGGAGCAAGGTCGCTCGGAACCGGATGCAGCGGCGAATACTCTGCTTTGGACCATCGCCCGGAATCCGGAGGCAGTCGAAAAATCGCTCGACATGGAGGACGAAGTGGTGGCGCCGTCTCCCTAGTAATCTAAGTCTGGGGAGAGGGCCGTCGGAACGGCCACTCCATCGCGCGGCTACTCGGCATGCCAATGAACTCTAACCCGGCGCTTCGCTCCATCGGCGGCATATCCCAATCAGATCCGCAAACTGCAGCACGACCTGTCGAGACGCACGGAGCACGCCCTGGAGGCGGGCCTGCGCCTTCGCGCGAAGACGGCCAAGCATCTCCAGTCCCTTAGCCAGAACCGGAATATCTCGTCACCGCTACGGCCCGGAACTGGCCGCCACCGCCTCCTAGATAAACCGGCTCACCGCCACCCTTGAAGAGGTGTGGCAAAGGTCACTGCATTGATCGCGCGGCCCGCGAGAATGTTGCAGGCAGATCCAGCTGCCTCCGGGGAGGTTCACGGCCGGGGTTCAGCGGCCTCCTCGTCTGCTGCGACAGCTAGTCCGATGACATGATGCACCGCGAACACATCGACGAGGTACGCAGCCTCGTCCCGGGAAATAGGCAACATGTCTGCCGTGATTTCATTATCGATATAGGACTCGGCGTCCCAAAGGGTGCGAGTCAGCTTCTCATTGGCCGGCTCAATCCGCTCAATGACCCTTTCGAACGCGGCGTTGGCGGCCTCGATAAGCAAGTTACGGTCGGCCCCGGCGACTGGCAGGGACGCAATAACGGCATGGGAATCCATGACGAACGTTTCCTTCTGGAGTGGCGGTCTCTTGCCTCAGCATTTTCGGTCGCCATGCCGACGCTGGTTCTTGCTGGGGTGGCTCGTCGAAGCGCCAGGCGCCACCTTGTGCTCACATGCGCAGCCGCAGGATACGCGAGAATTCGGCAGATGCAATCAAAGGTGAAAAGCACGGCAGCGCCAGGGACAGAACAGGGTCGGCACAGTGGGCGAAAGGCGGTCTGCGAGCTTTAGGTTCCCGCACGAGCGGTCTGGAACCAAGCCTGATCCCGGAGCCGCCGTCGCGCGTCCCATTAAGCGCAGGCGCGCGCACTCCGCAAGGGCTTGAGCGGAGCGTTCCCTTGAGGATGAGCACGGCTGCGCGAGGGACAGAGCGCGTCGGAGGCGGAGCGGGTTCAGGCGGCCTGACCTTGGTGAGTCCAGAGCGTCTTCTTTGGTCGACCGCTCGGGCGAAACGCCGTTCCTGGGGGTGGCAACCTGGCCCTACCGATTTCAAAAGGCAAGGAGCTAACGGGATTAAGCCTTCCTGTTTCGGCACGCCTTGTCTAGTCGGCGGATAAATGAGTGTTGTGGTGTCTGCTACAATTGAAAGTAGAGTCGAGGGGGGCGACAATGGTTGAAGTGTTCCGCGGAAGGAGCGGTAAACTCGAACACGAAGGGGCCGCGCTCGGTAGAGTCCATGCGCAGGCAAATCACCGCAAGGCGTTGGGGTACTGGCTCGGGTTCTTGAAGGGCGTGATGGCCAGCGAGCGGGTCGAGCGGGCTGAGATGCCGCCACTCAGGGTCGAAGCTGAGCAGTTCCTGTCCCTTCTTCACGACGATGATGCTGCCGAGCTTCGCATAACCGCCGACGAGGCAGAAGACATATGCGGGTGGATTGCCCGTCTTGTCGGCGACAGCGCGACCGAGACGGGGCTGCCTACCTTCGGCAATGTGGGCGTCATTGACGGCGCCTTGGAGGATGCAAGCCAGTTCGTGATTCCGAGCCGGATGTTCGTCCTCACGGGAAAATTCGCCATCGGCCCGCGAAAGGTAATCGCTGCGATGATTTGCGAACGCGGCGGTGATTGGAAAGACACCGTCTGCGGCCAGACCGACTACCTCATCGTCGCGGCCGAAGCGTCTCGGGACTGGAAGCACAGCCACGAAGGCACGAAGATCATAAGGGCAATGGAGCTTCGCGAAAAGGGAGGTCGGCCGGATCTGGTTCTTGAACCGATGCTGGCCAAAGCGTTGGGTTTCTGACCGCCTCCATCCGGCAAAGGGAAACCCTATTGTCTTGGAGGTGCGGCTTCAGAGCCTAGTCGTCGGAAGCGCGGAGTCTGAACACCTGAGCCTTTGTGAATCCTGATACGGGTCGTTTTTCAAGGCGGGTAGCGGCGGCACCTGGCGTCATCAACCCGCAAAGGATCGGCTGCGAGCATGCCGCCGCTGCGGCTGCGCCTGCGCCGTGATTGCAGCGCTCAGCCCGACACGTCGGGCGGCTGTCAGCGGGGATAGTCCTCCGCTCGGAACAGGAGCCGGATCGATGCCCCTCAACGAAGGCCACGCGGTTGTTTAAACAACATATAACCCCATTGAAGTTGCTGCCGAATGTTTTCTGGCCACGACCCTGAGGCGTCAAAAAGCTACGCTTTCTATTTTAGGGAAAATCGCCGAAAAAATATGTTTGAGGTTTCGTCAACTATCGGGACCGGTGGACGATTTTGCACCTGGCGGCCGCCCGGCGGCCTGCTCGACGCTCGTCAAAAAATATCGTCGCACAACATGCATCCTAGACCGATGCCATCCAACCGCAAGGGAGCACCGCCCGGACTGCCCGCGCCTTGATCAACCCCTGCGTTCTGGTTATATTACTGGAAATATGTCGGAGGCAACTATGGGCAGCTCGCAAAAACGCGCCATTCAAAACTATCGATCTCGCCTCAGCGAGCGCGGCTTGGCGCGCTTCGAAGTGCTTGGCCGCGATGCCGATCGCGACCTTATTCGATCTTTGGCTCGCCGCCTGGCCGAAGATGGGCCGGATGCCTCTAGCCTGCGCGCTGCTGTCAGCCGGACCATCGCTGGCGAGCCGCCCAAGCTCGGCGGAATCCTCGCCGCCTTGCGTCGTTCTCCACTAGTCGGCGCTGATCTCGATCTTTCCCGCCCCCGTGAAGAGGGACGCAAGATCGACCTGTGACACGCTACCTCCTCGATACCAACATCATCAGCAATGTCGTCAAATCGCAGCCGTCGGAATCGCTTCTGGCATGGATGTCGAGACAGCGTGACGAGGACTTGTTCATCGCCTCGCTGACCGTTGCAGAAATCCTTCGCGGGGTTCTGGAGAAACCTCGTGGCAAGAAACGCGACGCACTCGACAAGTGGTTCTCTGGGCCTGAGGGGCCGCAGGCGCTGTTTGCGGGCCGCATCATGTCGTTCGACGACAAGGCGGGGCTGATCTGGGCTCGGCTGATGGCAGAAGGAAAAGTGGCCGGCATGCCCCGCAGCGGGCTGGACATGATCATCGCCGCTGTCGCTGGTGCGAACGAATGCGTGCTGGTGACGGATAACGAAAAAGACTTTGCCGGGCTCGAGGTCGTCAATCCGATACGCGGAGCGGTCTGATGCGGCGGCGGGTCAAGGAATGCTCGGGAGGGCAAGATGGCTGAAACTCAGATAGAGTGGACAGACTCCACTTGGAACCCGGTCGCAGGATGCTCGATCGTTACGGCAGGCTGCACCCATTATTATGCAATGGAGATGGCCAAACGCCTTGAGGCCATGGGCATCGCGAAATATGCGGGGCTTACCCGTAAAACGGGAAAGCGCACGGTGTGGAATGGCGTGGTGCGGGAATACCGCGAGGCGCTGGCCATTCCCTACGGATGGAAGAAACCGCGAAAAATCTTTGTAAATTCGACGAGCGACCTCTTTCACGAGGGTGTCAGCGACGAGTTCATCCTCAAGGTCTGGAAGGTCATGCGCGAGGCCGAGCAGATCACTCTCGATGAGGGGCACAAGGTCGAATACGCATCCGACGAGATGGCCGCGATCCACCGCGTCGAATTCGCCTCGCGCCGGCGAAAAACGAACGATTGGCGCATCTCCCTCCAGATCCCAAAAGACTCCGAGGACACCGCCGATCTGCGAATGGGAGGCGATCGGTCTGAAGCCGAGAAATAGCGACACACATTGCATTTTGAAAAACGTCTACCGGTTTGTGCCCCCGCCCGGCCCTACGTATGCGCAGCAATCGGACAATCTGCTGTGAGAATCCTGGCCAGGGGCGTGCATCCCAGGGAGGGATCTCGATGAGTATCGCCCAGACAGTTCGACCGGTTCATTTGCGACCGGCCCATCGTCTCGGGTCGTAGCGGCTCTCGCTACGGCCGCCGCGAGCGATACTGGCCTGAACGTTGGACCCGATACGCGCTCTGGAGCAGAGAAGTGAGCTCGATCGGACTTGGGACGTGCTGATGGGGCGTATATCCACTCAGCGCGACCGCCTTGTCCGCTCCCCACAATCCTACAGTGGAAATCAAGCTGCTCATTGGCCCAAGCTCGCTGCTGAGGCTGCCTGGGGCATAAGGAATGCAGCTACATCTCTAATGACGTTCCCAAGATCACCCGGATCGTGAGCGACTTCTCCAACAAACGCGCGCCACTGTCGCTGCTTTTGCGCATCCTCGGCAAAGGCCGACGTCAGCGCATCGGGCAGGTCTTGAGGTATCGCCGTTCCGCGCCGCGCGAAGGTGGCGGCGATCGCTCGTGGCAACCTGTCGTCGTCGAAGGTGAAGGACCGGCTAAGAATCCAGATGTCGTAGAAGTCCTTCATCCTGCTATTCGCCCGCCCCAGCGCCACCATCGCCTGACATTTCTCGGCAATGACGGTTTCCCGCGCATAAGCCCGCAGCCGGGGCATGGGAAAGTCGAGCATGGAAGGATAGTCCAGCTCTTCGGCACCAGGCTCCAGCGCATCGCCAAAGCCGATGTCGATCGTCAGGCTGACCCGGGCGCCGCTGATCGAGGCCGTCGTCCGCAGCCTGAGCCCACCATACTCCAGCTCCTCGCGAATGCGGTCGACCCGGAGTGCGTCAGCGTCGAACTCGACGCCATCGCTAGCGTCCTGCGCCAGGACCTCCCGAAACGTCGCCAGCATCGGCTCCGCGCTCGGATCGCCAAAACCCAGCAGGTCAAGGTCGCGGGTGCTGCGGTGCGGATCATCGAACCAGCTCATCATCAGCATCGCGCCCTTCAGCACGAAGCGGTCGGCGTGGGGTGACTGGCTAAGCCGGAAAAGCAGCCGCTCGAGGGCGAAGCGGGTCAGAACCAGATCGAGGGTCTGGCCACTTACCTTGGCGAGTTGCAGCAGACGTGCGCGCACTGAGGCGCCGATGTTCTTGATCTCTTTAGCCATTGGCCGTCAGCGCCTCGATATACGGCCGGATGACCGTGGCGACACCGCCACGCTCAGCCTGCCTGGCAATTTCGCCGGGCGTGGCCTTGCGCTGGCGAAGCGCTTCCTGGAGGCCCTCGATCGCCACCGACAGGCCGATCTTGTTGCGATATCGAAAACAGTCCGCGATTGTTTTGACAACCCCAAAGACTTTTACGGTCACGCCCTCGACAACATGAGTTTCGACGCTGTCGTTGAGCAGACTTTCGGTAAAACGCACGATGCGGATGGGTGTGCCGTTGGGTTTGGGAGCCCAGTCCTTCTGGCCGATGGCCAGCCATACCTGTCTCGGAAGCTGATCCGTCAGCTGGTGGAATGCCAGGGCTGACACAAGGCAGACAACGCCTTTGGGTACGCGCTTGGCAGCCTCGGCTAGGCTATGATTAGCGTCGAGCGGCGCATCGGAGAGCTGGTAGAGGCCGCGTGCGAGCCGGAGCACCTCCCCATCCCGTTCCATGCGACTCATCGTGGCCGCTGTTACGCCGGCGTTGCGCAGCTCCGCGAGACGCGCGATTCCGCGCACTGTCAGAAGTGCGTGGGCGATTTGGCGCTGGGGAGCGGGCTCTGGCATTGATACGAAATCTCGGAACTAAGTGGTTACAGTCCGAGGATTTGTATCACTGGTTGAGTATCAATGGAAGCCAATCGTCAGCCGCATTGAGCCTTGCGCCGCAGCCATACTTTGAGCTCGCCGTGGACGGCGGCGCCTTCGAGCAGGATATCGGTTTCCTTGGGATGTGGTCCATCGGGATAGAGATCGGAGCCATGGACAAGATGGATTTCATCCCCGTCGATGCTGAGCGTCCCATCGCGCGGCGACCGGCGCATGAAGGCCTCGGCCGTACGCCGCATCTTCGCAAGCCGGCCTTACCGCGCAGCCGCCGTTGTGCTGGGGCGCATCCGGTATGCACGTGTCGCAACAGATCCTTCAAAGAAAATCGCGGACTTTTAGCACTCTAAACCGCTGAGAATATGTACGTTGAGCCTATCATTTGGGCTGCGGGTCGAGACCGTGACGTATCGGAAACGATCTGCGATGCGGTCGGGCGTATGACCTCGTCGGACGGCAAGATTGCCTCTGAAAGAGTGGGAGGACGCCAAATGGAGGAAGTCAATACAAGGAGTGCCGGCCGATGATGACACTGGTCAGGCGCCTAAAGGCCGCGGCTCATCTTGATCGACTTCGAATCCTGGGACTTTGTGCGCATGCGGACCTGACCGTCTGCGAGCTAGCAGAAGTTCTGAGTCTGTCTCAGGAGCACGTGGTCGCACACGTGCGCCAGCTCGCCAGAGCCGGCTTTCTTCTCGGCAACGAACATCGCCCCTGGCCTTCGTACCACCTCGAAGCAGGAGGCTCGGACGGCGGCTTGGTTCAATTGTTGGTTGATCTCCTGCCCCACGGCGATGGCCATCACAGACAAGACCTACAGCGCCTGGAGGCGATACAGGGCGCGCGGTCCAAGGTGGCCGCCTGCTTGTCCTGAAACTTAGTCCCAATGGAGCGCGAAGCTGATATGAACAATTCGACTGGCGGCGCCATCGCGGAGCTTGACACTTGCGAGTGGCCTCACCTGGCTGTCGCAGATTCTCGCGTTCACGAGCTGCTTTTAAGACAGGAGCGCCAGGAGCGGACGACCCTCAAACTTATCGCCTCCGAGAACTTCGCGTCCTCGGCGGTGCTGGAAGCGACCGGGTCTATTTTCACCAACAAGTATGCCGAGGGATATCCCGGCGCGCGCTACTACGCCGGAAACGAGATTGTCGATGAGCTTGAGAACCTCGCCATCGAGCGATTGAAGGCGCTATTCGGCTGTGAACACGCCAACGTGCAGCCTTATTCCGGCTCGCCGGCCAATCAGGCTGTCTGTCGAGCGCTGTTGTGTCCGGGAGACAAGATGATGGGCTTGACCCTCCCCGGCGGCGGGCATCTGACGCACGGTTGGGCCGTCAACTTCTCTGGCACTGACTATCAGCGAGTTCCGTACGGGCTGCACGAAAAGACGCAGCAGATTGACCATGACCGTTTGCGCGAGACGGCCAAACGGGAACGACCGAAGCTCATTTGGGTCGGCGGAACTGCTTATCCGCGTATCTTTGACTATGAGGCAATGGCCGAAATTGCTTCGGAGGTGAACTCCTATCTGGTGGCCGACATCGCCCACATCAGCGGTCTCGTTGTCGCAGGAGTGCATCCGAATCCCGTTAGCCATTGCGATGTTGTCACCAGCACCTCTCACAAATCGATCCGCGGCCCCCGCGGTGGCTTCATCTTGTCAAGGAATGAAGACCGCTATCAGGCGCTCTACCATTCCAAGAGCAAACACAATCTGGCCAAACGCATAGACCGTGCCGTGTTCCCTCTCCTCCAGGGCGGACCGCACATGAATACCATTGCCGCGCTAGCTGTCGCTCTGCACGAAGCAGGGAATGCATCCTTCCGTGTGTACGGTCAGCAGATCGTCAACAACGCCAAGGCTCTGGCCCGGGCCCTTCTGGAGCGAGGTTATGAACTCGTCACGGGGGGCACTGACAATCACATGCTGATCCTTGATCTTAGGGACCGGCCGCTGTCTGGGAAAGTCTATGCCGATCGCTTGTCGCAAGCAGGTATCATTACGAATTTCAACATGGTGCCGGGCGACCGGCGCCATCCCGCGCTCACCAGCGGCATACGTTTAGGCACGCCAGCAGTGACGTCTGTGGGCATGCGCGAGGCGGAAATGGTGCAGATTGCCGCTTTCATCGACCTGGTCTGTCGCCAGCCCGATGATTCGGACATGCATGCCAGAGTGCGCAGAGACGTTGCCGACTTCTGCGCTGCGTTCGACGTGCCTGGCATCTCCGACAGGTAAGGCGGCCGGATCAACTGTCACATCCAATTCCAACGTTTGAAGCGAGGACATTCCATGACCAGACAATTCGTGTTTTCTTCCGAATCCGTCGGCGCGGGACATCCCGACAAGATGGCCGACAATATCTCAGATGGCGTGCTTGATGCGATCCTTCGCAGGGATTCGACGGCCCGAGTTGCTTGCGAAGCGTTGGTGAAGTCAGGGATGGTCGTTCTGGCTGGCGAGATCACCAGCCACGCGCAGATCGACTACAGCCAAGTTGCCCGCGATATCATTTTGGACATTGGATATGACGACGATGCGATCGGCTTTGACGGCCGGCGTTGCGCCGTGATCTTGGCCTTGACCGAGCAGTCGCCTGACATCAGCCAGGGCGTCGACGAGGGACGAGGGCAAGATCTCGAGCATGGAGCGGGGGATCAGGGCCTCATGTTCGGGTACGCGTGCAACGAGACCGAAACATTGATGCCGTTGCCAATCCAACTTGCTCACGATTTGACAAAAAAACAGGCAGAGGTGCGCCAAACCGGACGCCTTGGCTGGCTTCGCCCGGACGTTAAATCTCAAGTATCCGTCCGTTATGAGGGTTTGCGCCCGGTAGCGCTTGATACCATAGTCCTGTCAACGCAGCACGACGAAGAGGTCTCACAAGCCACGGTCCGCGAAGGCGTCATTGAGGAGATCATAAGGCCGGTCTTGCCCCACGACTTGGATACGACCGGGATAAGGTTCCTGGTCAATCCAACAGGCCGGTTCGTGGTCGGTGGGCCGCGCGGCGATTGCGGGCTTACCGGCCGCAAGATCATCGTCGATTCCTACGGCGGTATGGGGCGTCACGGCGGCGGTGCCTTTTCGGGCAAGGACCCGTCCAAGGTTGATCGGTCGGCCGCCTATGCGGCGCGGTACGTTGCAAAAAACGTCGTTGCCAGCGGACTGGCGCAGGTGTGCGAGGTTCAGCTTGCTTACGCGATTGGTGTGGCCGCGCCGGTCTCTATCCTCGTCAATACATTCGGAACCGCAAAGATTGATGAAAAAAGGATCGAGCGCGCCGTCCTTGAGCTTTTCGATCTCCGGCCGAAAGGCATCATCAAGGCGCTTGATCTCTTACGGCCGATTTACCGCAAGACCGCGACATACGGACACTTCGGCCGCGAAGAGCCGGAGTTCACCTGGGAAAAGACGGACAGAGCTGACGACCTGTTGCGTGAGGCAGGACCGGCAGCTGCGTGATGCGCGGGTATTGGATGCGTCGGCATGGGGCGACCCATTCCACACTCGCCAAAAACACGCCGGCCCCGGCGTGGCGAGAAGCCGGCTCGGCTTTTTGGCGGAGACACTGATGTCGAAATATGACGTGCTTTGTATCGGTAATGCCATCGTCGACATCATCGCGCAGTGCGACGAGGCATTCCTCGAGACCAACGGCATCATCAAGGGCGCGATGAACCTCATCGACACAAGGCGCGCCGAGCTGCTCTACAGCAGCATGGGTCCGGCGATCGAGGCGTCCGGCGGCAGTGCCGGCAACACGGCGGCCGGCGTCGCCAGCTTCGGCGGCCGCGCCGCCTTCTTCGGCAAGGTCTCGAACGACACGCTCGGCGAAATCTACGCCCATGACATGCACGCGCAGGGCGTCGCCTTCGACACCAGGCCACTCAATGGCGAACCGCCGACGGCGCGCTCGATGATCTTCGTCACGCCGGACGGCGAGCGCTCGATGAACACCTATCTCGGCGCTTGCGTCGAGCTCGGTCCTGAGGATGTCGAAGCGGACAAGGCGTCTGGCGCCGCCGTCACCTATTTCGAGGGCTATCTGTGGGACCCGCCGCGCGCCAAGGAAGCGTTCCGGCAGACGGCGAAGCTCGCCCATGCAGCCGGGCGCGAAGTGTCGATGACATTGTCGGATTCGTTCTGCGTCGACCGCTACCGCGACGAGTTTCTGGAGCTGATGCGCTCGGGCACCGTCGACATCGTCTTTGCCAACAGCCACGAGATCAAGTCGCTCTACCAGACCGCCTCCTTCGACGAGGCGCTGGCCCAGATCCGCAGGGATTGCAAGATCGCCGCCGTCACCCGCTCGGAAAAGGGCTCGGTTATCGTGCGCGGCGACGAGACCGTCACCATCGATGCGACGAAAATCCGCGAGTTGGTCGATACGATCGGCGCCGGCGACCTCTATGCCGCCGGTTTCCTCTACGGCTACACGCAAGGGCGCAGCCTGCAGCATTGCGGCGATCTCGGATCGCTGGCGGCCGGGCTGGTGATCCAGCAGATCGGCCCCAGGCCGCGGCAGAATTTGCGCCGCGAGGCTGAACAGGCGGGGCTGTTGTAGGGCGGCATTTCCGCCACGTGCTGCCCACCTTCCCGTTTGCGGGCTGTCCAGACAAGCGCGGGTAAAGCGTCGCGTACCCGTCCGTAAAGGATGGCGGTTTTCTCCAAATTTCTGATTTCTTGAGGCTCAGGGACGGGCCAGTACTGCCGCCCGATCATCAATGGCCAACACGCGCCATTTTTGACGAAGGTCGTTTTGAGCCGGGATCGTACAATTGACAGATGCCCGAGCGAGCAGGCACAGCCTGCGCAAACCGGAGAGTGGCGCAAATGGCTCAGCTCTACCCGCGACCTGCGACTTGGGAACACGGCAGGTGAACGGTTCACGTAAACACATAAACATGTCTTTATACGGCATTGATAACAAAGGGAGCTACTGCGATTGTCGGCGCGTCGTGGTTCTCCGCACGGCGTTGCCGTAGCGGAGCTAAGAGGGAAGCCGGTGCAATCCGGCGCTGCCCCCGCAACTGTAAGCGGCGAGCCAACCCACCAATGTCACTGGGGCGAACTGACCCGGGAAGACGGGGCAGAGGCTGTGACCCGCGAGCCAGGAGACCTGCCACGGTGAACAACGTCCACGGGCGGGGTGTCTGGTGGCCGCGGCAGCTCGGTGTTCATGCCGGCCTGCTAGCGCCTTCCTTGTCCCCGCTCCAAGCATCGGGGTATGGAATGAATGTCTCCCAGCAAGTTCCCATAGCAACGCTTGGCATGCCGCGTATCGGTCGCCGGCGAGAACTGAAATTCGCGCTTGAAAGCTACTGGTCCGGAAAATCTTCTGCTGCCAACCTTCTCGCGACGGCGAAGGCACTCCGCGCCGCCAGCTGGAGCGAGCAGCACGATCGCGGCGTGTCGAAGATCCCGTCGAACGACTTCTCACTGTATGACCATGTGCTCGACACCGCAGCAATGCTCGGCGTCGTGCCAGCTCGTTACGGCTGGACGGGCGGCGAGGTCCCGCTCGACATTTACTTCGCGATGGCGCGCGGGACGCAAGGCGATACTGCGGGTTGTGGACACGCCGGTCACGGGCATGCAGTTCAGGGGCAGCGCGTAACCGCAATGGAAATGACCAAATGGTTCGACACGAACTACCACTACATCGTGCCGGAGCTGGGCGACGATCAGACATTCGCCCTCTCGTCGACGAAACCAGTCGATCACTTTCTGGAGGCAAAAGAGCTCGGCATCCATACACGCCCGGTCATCCTTGGACCGGTCACCTTCCTCAAGCTGGCAAAGTCTCCTGACCAGGGCTTCAATCCCATAGCGCTCCTACCGCGGCTGCTGCCCGTCTACGAGCAACTCCTGCGGAGGCTGGAGCTCTCGGGGGCCGACTGGGTGCAGATTGATGAGCCGGCGCTTGTGCTCGACCTTAGCCCGAACGAACGATCTGCCTTCGAATTCACGTACGGCCAGCTGTCGAAAGCCGCGCCCAAGTTGAAAATTATGCTGGCGACCTATTTCGGGCCGCTGGGAAACAATCTCGAGACCGCGCTTTCGCTGGGCCTGGCGGGCCTGCATCTCGACCTCGTGCGCGCTCCCGAGCAGTTGGAGACGGTTGGTCGGCTTGCACCGAAGGATCTGGTGCTCTCACTTGGCTTGATCGACGGCCGCAATGTCTGGCGCGCGAACCTGGCTGCCATTCTCGACCGCATCAAGCCGATCGTTGCCGGCTGGCCGCTGGATCGCGTCGAGATTGCGCCTTCCTGCTCGATGCTTCATGTGCCGATGGACCTGCGGATGGAGACCGCGCTCGATGTGGATGTCGGTTCGTGGCTGGCATTCGCCGCCTAGAAGAGTGAAGAGCTGCTTGTGCTGGCCCAAGCCTTATCCGAAGGCAGGGAGGCCGTAGCAGGCGCACTGAAAGCTTCTGCCGAGGCGGCCGCGGCGCGCGCAATGTCTGGAAAGGTCCATGATCCGCTCGTCCATCGGCGGGTTATCAGCATTGACGGCGCCATGAAGCAACGAAAGAGCGCATTTGCCAAGCGCTCGAGAATCCAGGCTGACACGCTCGGCCTGCCGCCGTTCCCGACGACGACGATCGGGTCCTTCCCGCAGACGCCCGAGGTGCGCAGGGCGCGCTCCGCTCATGCGAAGGGCCGGCTGAGCTATGTCGATTACCAGGCCTTCCTGAAGAAAGAGACCGAGGCGGCGGTCCGCTGGCAGGAAGAGATCGGGCTGGACGTGCTGGTACATGGCGAGTTCGAACGAAACGACATGGTCCAGCATTTCGGCGAGCAGCTGTCCGGCCTCGCCTTCACCCAGCATGGCGGGGTGCAAAGTTACGGCTCCCGGCTCGTGCGCCCTCCCATCATCTTCGGCGACGTATCGCGGCCTAATCCGATGACGGTTCTCTGGTGGCAAATTTGCCCAGTCGCTGACGAAAAAGCCGGTGAAGGGCATGCTCACAGGCCCAGTGACGATTCTTAACTGGTCTTATGTTCGCGACGACGTACCCCGCGCCGAGGCCTGCCGCCAGATCGCACTCGCCATCCGCGATGAAGTGGCCGACCTTGAAATAGCTGGCGCAAGGGTGATCCAGATCGATGAGGCCGCGTTTCGCGAAGGCTTGCCCCTGCGGAAGTCCGATTGGAAACATTATCTCGGCTGGGCAGTCGAATGCTTCCGTCTCGCTTCAACGGGGGTAGAGGACGCGACCCAAATTCACACCCATATGTGCTATTCGGAGTTCAATGAGATCATCGACTCGATCGCTGAACTGGACGCGGACGTAATCTCGATAGAGACGTCGCGCTCCAAAATGGAACTGCTAGACGCCTTCACCAAGTCCAAATATCCGAACGAAATCGGTCCTGGCGTCTACGACATTCACTCACCACGTGTCCCGGAGATCGGCGAGATATTGCATCTCGCCCAACTTGCCCGCGAGCGACTGTCGGACGGCCAATTGTGGGTGAATCCGGACTGTGGCCTCAAAACAAGGAAATGGGAGGAGGTCCGCCCTGCCCTTATCAACATGGTCGCTGCAGCACGCGCGCTGCGGGAGAAAGTGCAGGCGCAGGCCGCTGAGCCACTGTGACGGGCAAACATGTGACCCGCGGGCTTCGCGGATATTTAAGGCAGAAAGGACGCCATCGAAAGCCGCGCGCAAGTCGGTCGACGCGTGCGAGTCCCACCCTTGTCGTCCAGCCGAAGGCCCGCTGGACGGCTGAGCGGCGGGGCAGATCTGGGAAGCCGCTTCTGGTCGTCCGAAGGACGGATGATTTCGCCACGAAATGAAAGGAAGACGGCTTTGTCCATGAGCTGCAGCTCTCACAGGCGCCAGCGGCCAACAGACATTTCACCGAGGGGCAACGCTTGAGGATGCCGCCTGAGCACCGGCACCATCGAGATAGCGGCCGATCCAGTCGAGTCCGTTACAGCCGGACTCGTCGCTTCGATGACGTAGCTTCGGTTGCACAATGGATGTCCCGGTCGCGGCCCGACGTACGAACCCGGGCCTCAGCGCCAACCTAAGGAGACCGACGCACCCTGGGTTGGCCCCTACTGTCGGGTTTGTCGAGTTAGCGACACGGCGATGTTCGGCCCGGCGTGTCGCCGCGCTTTCAGTGAAGCCATTGATAACGTGCAGAACAGTTTTTCTGAGGCGCTTCCTACCCAGTTGGCACGACTCTTGATGGTCTAGTGGTATGGCGGCATACGCGTCCGACCGGCATCGCTGATTCATGCTCTTATTCAGCACTAGAAGGGGCCAACAATGACGACCGATATCTCGGCCTATGGTGTTACCGAATTAACTTCTGAAGAAACAACTTTAACGTCTGGGGGATTTGTACTCCCATTGATAATTGCGCCAATTGCAAGTATACTCCTTTTGGCAGGAGGAATCGCGGCGTCAATATGCGTCATTATACGTGGTATAAAGAACGGTTGGCATCCCGCTCAGTGATGTTTTCAGCTTAATACGAATTAACACAGACATCGCACACAGGTCGACACCGAGCCTCCTCTCAGCGTTTTATACTCTTCAAACAGCCTGCTACACCGCCGGGCGCATCCTCTCCCGACGATCAGGATGATCGTTGGTCATTATTGGCTGTTGGCAGGTTTGCCGCGTCTGCGACGCGGTGAGTCCGGCCCGGCGTGCCGCCGCGCTCTCAATTAAGCCGCCGAAACAAAAAAGCATAAGCGCTGTTCCTGAGCTTCCTGTGCAGTTGGCACGACTCTTGATGTTGTCGTTGTACGGCGGCACACGCCGCCGAGCGTGCATTACTGATTCATCGTATTATTTTGAGCTCTGGGAAAGGAGAAAACAAATGAAGGCGGAAATGTCAGCTTATGGTGTGACCGAATTGGCTCCCGAAGAAGCATCTGCAATTTCGGGAGGGATGTTTTGGGCAATAGCTTTCGCGATTTTGGGGACGTTCGGCCTTGCAGCTGTAAGCATAGGGGCAAAAGTCGCCGACCCAAATCACTGATTCACCCTTACATTTAAAGCTCTAAGAGAGGAGAAAAAATGAAGACCAATATGCAAGCCTATGGTGTGACCGAGTTAACGCGCGAAGAAGCATGTGCAACGTCCGGAGGGTGGTTCTGGCTGGCGTCGGCAGTATTTGGCGGAGTTGCTGCGATAGCACTGGGTATAGCAGCCGTGATAACATATATTAAGCACCATTAAGAAGATCCATAATATTCGCGCCGCCTGGGGTTGACCTCGGTCACCTCCAGGCAGAGGTCGCCTGGTTTGTCGTATGCGTGATGTACGGCCGACGCACTCTCAGTTGGGTTTGGAATACGCTACAGAACGCCTTTTTGGCCTCTATTCTTGTAGTCGGCATGGGTATTGCCGTCTTAGGCGCGGGGGGAGTGCTGCCGATCGGCAGAAGATCGCCGACATTCATCATTGAATGTTTTTGAAAAGGAAAACAATGGATATCGACATATCAGTATACGGCTTGACCGAGTTAACCCGAGAAGCGGGATCATCAACTTCCGGTGGTTTTTGGTTCATAGCCTCAGTTTCTGCTGTAGGATTCGTTGGTGTAGTACGCGCCGAAGACATGGTGGATGATTGGCAACATCATAGATCAACATCATTGTGACCAGCGAGACCGTGATCAACATCTCACTCATTTCTGAATTCGCCAACTGCACTTCAGAGAGCATCCTTTCTCGAGGATCAGGTAGATCTTTGATCATCTACAATATTATTTTGCTCTCTGTGGCTGCGGCGCTGGTCTCTCTGCCTTTCATCACAGTAACGGCATCATTCCAAAGTGCCGGTATTATTCGACCCACCGTCGAGAAGACGCCCCTGGTGGCGCCGGTCTCCGGACGCATCTCCCGCATCCTTGCCGCCGAAAACGATCTGGTTGCTCAGGGGCAAGAGATCCTCGCCCTCGATGATGGGGTGGTTGAGGAAAAGCTCAGGGCGCTTAAAGGCGATATTCGCGCGAAGAGCGATTTTGCCAGTGACCTAGAAACCCTGATCTCCTCCGGCACGCAAGCCAAGGACCCGATCCACCTCTTGACCGAGTCAGCCACGGCCGAGCGCGCCCATTTCCTCAACCTGCTGCGGGAGAACCAGTATGCTCGCGGTAATGCGGCTGCGGAACTCGAGCGTGCTAAACGACTGCTCTCCGCTGCTGTAGCACCGGCAAAGGCCGTTGAAGAAAAAGCCTTCGCACTTCAGAACGTTGAGATCCAGGGCGAGATCCTCGCCCGGCGCAAATTCGCCGAATGGAACCAGCAGCTATTCGACGTTAACCTGCGCCTTGAGGAACTCACGGCCGCCTTGCATCAGCTTGAGAGCGAACGGGACCTGACCCGCATTCGAGCCCCCGTATCAGGCGCTCTCGAGCAATTCTCGGGCCTCAATTCCAGCAGCTACGTCCAGGCCGGGCAAACCGTCGCTTGGGTTTCGCCGGATGGTGAACTGGTGGCGGAAATCTTCGTTTCCCCCAACGACATCGGCTTTGTGCGCCCGGGCCAGTCGGTGCGTCTCCAAGTGGATGCCTTCAACTACAATCAATGGGGTGTCATTGACGCGACGGTGCTCGACGTGGCGCACGACTTCACCCTGCACGACGGGACCCCGGCCTTCAAGGTCCGCTGCGCGCTCTCTCGCCGCCATCTCGCCCTCAAGCACGGGGTCATCGGTAACCTGAAGAAGGGCATGACCGTCCGGGCTCGCTTCCTCCTGGGCGACCGCACTGTCCTGGAACTCCTGTACAGCGAGGTCGACGATTGGCTCAATCCGCTCCTGGCGAGCCACTGATCCTTCATTTTCCAAACAATCAGCGAGCTGCCATGTCGAGCAAGGTCATCAAGTTCAAGCAGCGCGACATCACGGATTGCGGGGCCGCCAGCCTTGCATCTGTCGCGGCCTTCTATGGCTACAAGCTGCCATTGTCGCGTATCCGCCAGTATGCCTCGACCGGCCGCTCCGGCACGACTGTGCTGGGCCTCATAGAAGCGGCTCGGAAGCTGGGCTTCGTTGCCAAGGGGGTAAAGGGTGGCTTCGACAGCCTATACAAGATCCCCAAGCCCGCCATCGCGCACGTAATCGTCAACGAGGTCCTGCATCACTTCGTCGTAATCCAGGCGATCAATGCCAGGTGGGTCATCGTCATGGACCCAGCCTATGGTGAAATCCGCAAGCTGGCGCACGAGGAATTCAAAAAGCAATGGACTGGCGCCCTGGTGCTCCTGGTTCCGGCAGACACCTTCAAGCGCCGCGACGAGACCAGCTCACCCCTAGGTCGTTTCGTACGTCTGCTTGCGCCACACAAGGCGGCGATGGCGCAGGCTCTCGCGGGGGCCCTGGTGACGACGATCCTCGGCCTCTCGACGGCCATTTACGTCCAGAAGATCGTCGATCATGTGATTACAGCGGGCAACCGAAATCTGCTCAACCTGATGAGCGTCGCCATGCTGCTGATCTTGGTTGTACAGGTCGTAATCAATCTCCTCAGAAACCTGCTCGTCCTGCAAACGGGACAGAAAATCGACGTTCACCTAATCCTTGGCTATTACAATCACATCCTAAGCCTGCCTCAGAAGTTCTTCGACACGATGCGCATGGGCGAAATCATTTCCCGCATGAACGACGCGGTGAAGATCAGGAGCTTCCTGAACGACGTCTCGATCAACATGTTCGTCGACGTGCTAATGATACTGTTCTCGTTAGGGCTGATGTTCATCTACTCGTGGAAGATCGCGTTGGTCGTGGCGGCCTCCATCCCGTTGTACCTCTCCGTCTATTGGACCATCAACCGGCTGCACAGGAATCGACAGCGCGCCATGATGGAGAACGCTGCCGAACTTGAAACGCAACTGGTGGAGTCACTCGGAGCTGTCTCCACGATCAAGATCTCCGGCATGGAGAGCTTCGCGAACTTCAAGGTGGAGACCCGCTTCATCAAGATGCTGCATTCCGTCTACAGCTCCGGCCTGATCTCGATCTTTGGAGACAGTAGCTCGACTTTCCTCGCAACTCTATTCACCATCGTGCTGCTGTGGTTCGGAACGACGCTTGCCCTCGATCAAACCATCACGCCCGGCGAATTACTGTCCTGCTACACCTTGCTGGGCTATGTCACCCGGCCGGTTGCCAGTCTGATCCAGACCAACCGGATCGTTCAGGATGCTTTTATCGCGGCGGATCGCCTGTTCGAGATCTTCGACCTGGAGCCGGAAAGCGGTGGCGGCATCAATGCCAACAAATCCGACATTGGCGACATCCACCTGGAGAAGGTCACGTTCCGCCATGGTAGCCAGCTCGAGCTTTTCCAGGATCTTAGCGTCACCTTCCGTCGGGGGGAAATGACAGCGGTGGTGGGGGAAAGCGGCTCGGGCAAGAGCACCCTTGCAGCGCTGCTGCAGAATGTCTACCCGCTTGAGGGTGGACACATACGGATAGGCCGCTATGCCCTCCAGGACCTGTCGACCGTATCCCTGCGCAAGGTTGTGGCTGCGGTGCCGCAATCGGTCGACGTGTTCTCGGGCTCGGTGATCGACAACATCGCCCTTGGCGAGTTCGAGCCAGACGTCGAAAAGATCCTCCAAATCTGCGATCAAACAGGGCTGCAGGAGGTGATCGAGCGCTGGCCCGGTGGCTTCCAGGCCTATCTAGGCGAAAGCGGCGTACGCCTCTCCGGGGGCGAGAAGCAGCGCCTTGCGTTGGCTCGGGCTCTGTATCGGGATCCGGAGATCCTGATCCTCGACGAAGCAACCTCCTCTCTCGACTCGGTCGCCGAGGCGTTTGTCCTGCGAGTGGTTGAGGATCTGCGTCGGGCCGGCAAAACCATCGTCATCATCTCTCATCGACTCAGCACCATCCGTTGCGCCGACAAAATAGTGGTCTTGGACAAGGGGCGGGTTGTTGCGGAGGGAAGGCATGCTGATTTGGTGGCAACTGAAGGCGCTTACGCTCGCTTGTGGCGAGTGCAAACCGAAACCAGCTAACAGCTTCAGGTGAGGACATTGCAGAATCCCACGACCAAGCATGGCTTCGCGCTGGTGGGCTCATCAGAACGCCATCGGAGCCGTCGGGAGCGCTGAACCGCCCGTCGGTCGAGCGGTCAAAGAAGATCGGCTCCCGCTAGGCTGTGTAGAAGCGGTGAACCTCCTGCCCTGCCGGTAGCTTCACCAGCTCGGGAAGGCGCCTGCCAGGTCTGCGGGAGGAAGTGGCCCCGCTCACGCTCCCTGCTCAGGATGCCGGCAAGCACGGTGGCGATATGGCGGTCCGTGCGGTCGAGCGGTTGGTCGCACCACCCTACGTGTAAGGAGATTCTGATGTCGAACATGATGAAGGCGCTGGTCAAGGCCAAGGCGGAACCCGGCATCTGGATGGAAGAAGTGCCGGTGCCGGAAATCGGCCCGAACGACATTCTGATCAAGATCAAGAAGACCGCGATCTGCGGTACCGACGTCCATATCTACAATTGGGACCAGTGGGCGCAGAAGACCGTGCCGGTGCCGATGGTGACCGGCCACGAATTCGTCGGCACTGTCGCCGACTTCGGCGCGGCGGTCACCGAGTACAAGATCGGCCAGCGTGTTTCGGGCGAAGGCCACATCGTCTGCGGCCACTGCCGCAATTGCCGGGCGGGCAGGGGGCATCTGTGCCGCAACACGCTCGGCGTCGGCGTCAACCGGCCGGGCGCCTTCGGTGAATATCTGGCGATCCCGCAGCACAACGTCGTGCCGATCCCCGACGATGTGCCCGACGAGATCGCCGCAATCTTCGATCCGCTGGGCAATGCGGTCCACACCGCACTGTCCTTTGATCTCGTCGGCGAGGACGTGCTGGTCACCGGCGCCGGACCGATCGGCATCATGGGTGCGCTGGTGGCGCAGTGCGTCGGCGCGCGAAAGGTGGTCATCACCGACATCAACCCGGTGCGGCTGGCGCTGGCGAAAAAACTCGGCGTCCAGCATGTGGTCGACGCGTCGAAGGAAAAGCTGCGCGATGTCATGCCGGCGCTCGGCATGACCGAAGGTTTTGACGTCGGCCTCGAAATGTCGGGTGCCGCACCCGCCTTCCGCGACATGATCGACACCATGAACAATGGCGGCAAGATCGCCATTCTGGGCATTGCGCCGACCGGCTTCGAGATCGACTGGAACAAGGTCATCTTCAAGATGCTGCATCTCAAGGGCATCTATGGCCGCGAGATGTTCGAGACCTGGTACAAGATGATCGCGCTGGTGCAGGGTCCGCTCGATGTCAGTGGGCTGATCACGCACCGCATCGGAATTGATGATTTTCAAGTAGGCTTCGACGCGATGCGCAGCGGCAGCTCGGGCAAGGTGGTGATGGACTGGCAGGGCGACTGGTCGATGTGACTTTGCGGAGGTGCTGACGGGAACGCCACCCTGGCTGCCGTCGATCTCCCCGCGAGGGGCATCGCTGGTGCAAGGCAGTGGCTCCTGCAACCAACGTGCGACGCTCAATCGTGCCGCGACGTATCACGGCCCAATCGGACGGCTGCGCTTGTGGCCATTCTCCCAGATCGGTCAAGGAATGCTCATTGGCCCCCGACGCGACCGCCTTGTTTTCCCAATGCCTAGGATCGAGGTCGAGGTGTTGTGGGCGTTTCAGTTGGCAAGATGGGATATGTGATCTCCGGTCGCTTTCCGGTCAGCGAATGAAGGAAGGCAACCAGCTGATCGATTTCGATTTGCGTTAGCTGTTCGCCAAGCTGGGTGGTGCCCATGATAGCGACCGCCTCGCCTAGGTCCCAGACCTTGCCCGAATGAAAGTATGGCGCGGTGATTGCTACGTTGCGCAGCGACGGCACGCGGAAAACATAGGAATCCTCGGGTACATTGGTGACGGCAAATCGTCCCTTGTCGTTCTCCGGCAGAATGTCGGCGCTAGGCCTCTCAACGACGCCGAATGGATAATAGCCTTCCCCACCAATATTGACACCGGAATGGCAGGACGAGCAGCCCTTTTCGATAAAAAGGGCCAGGCCCTGTTTCTCTTTGGGACCGATGGCGGTCTCATCGCCATTGAGGAAGGCGTCGAAGGGGGCCGGCGTGACCAGTGTCGCCTCGTAGTCTGCGAGTGCATTGACTAGATTGTCGAGGGTGATGGGATTGGCCTCATCCGGGAAAGCTGAATGGAACAACTCCACATATTGCGGCATCGATTTGAACGTCTCGACCACTCGATGCGGTGTGTTGGCCATTTCGACACCGGCCTGTATCGGCCCTTTGGCCTGAGCTTTCAGGTCTTCGGCGCGACCGTCCCAAAACTGTGATTTGTTGAAGACAGAGTTAAACACCGTCGGCGCGTTGCGCTGCCCCTTCTGCCAACCATGGCCAATCGAAGTTTCACGATTGTCGTCGCCCCCAGTGGCCAGGTTGTGGCACGAGTTGCAGGAGAAAACGCCTGAGGACGAGAGGCGTGGATCGAAGAACAGTGCATTGCCGAGGGCAATCTTCTCGGGCGTGCTCGGGTTGTTGGCGAGCGCCGGCGTGAATGGCAAGGGCTTGAAGGTGGCCAGTGCCGTTTCTCTGAGGTCTGGCGGAATGGACTGCGCAGCAAAAGCTGTGGCTGCCACAAGCGCGACAGCCACCGCAGGGAATAGAATTTTCATAAATGGAGTCCTTACGATGTGCACGGAAACCATTCTCCACATGCGGCTTGCGAACGCCCTGCGCTAGATCAGCGGATCGAGGGAATCGTGCCTGCCGACCAAGTCAATCGAGCGGCGGCAACAGTAACTGCGGTGTATCCATCGCCCGACGGCGGATTCCATTGGTGGGCGCGCGCAACCGCTGTTTGTTCGCCTGAGGTTTGGTCGGTTCCGTGGCCTGTCGCCACATGCTGCCGCAACGCCAACCTGTTTCATACGCGCAAGCTTTTCTGCCCCCATCGAGTGCACGGCTCATGGTTTACAAGCTTTCTGCGTCTTCCCTCTGCAATTCAGACGGACGAGATCGGAACGGAAAGGCGGACACTGGCGCAGTTATGGGACAGCGACTACCAGGCAGATCAGTGTCACGACCGCGTGATGTGGTGCTATAGACCTCAATCTTGGACGAGCAACGAACAATCCTGTCGTGACATTTGTTGCTTTCACCGGAAATCACCACTAGAAGCGACGCTCCGCAGACCAATCCACCGGAGAGTTTCATGCCAGAAGAAGACTTCAAAAACATCGACAACCTCATCCAGCTTACCACAGATGTTGTTTCAGCCTATGTTTCCAACAATCCCGTTCCGGTGGGGGACCTTTCAGCCCTGATCGGCCAAGTGCACGAAGCTTTGAAGGGCACGGCGGCCGGTCGCGTCTCGGCACAAGAGCCGACGGTGTTGACGCCGGCGGTCCCGATCAGAAAATCGGTGACGCCGGACTACATTGTCTCCCTTGAGGATGGGAAGAAATTCAAATCGCTAAAGCGTCATCTGTCGACCCATTACGGGCTGAGCCCTAATGAATATCGCGCCAAATGGGGTCTGCCGGCGGACTATCCCATGGTCGCGCCGAACTATGCGGCTGCCCGCTCTGCGTTGGCCAAGACAATGGGACTCGGCCGCAAACCGAAAGAGCCTGAAGTCTCGGCGCCGGAGAAGCGGTCCAGAAAGAAGGTACCAGCGTGACTTCTTCCTCATCCAGACCCGCTGTGGGGCTGGCGGCTCGATCGGCATGATGTGAGCGAAACATCGAAAGGCGGGATCAAATCCCGCCTTTTCCTTGCGGTGTGATTACACGGCGCGAAGCGGAATGGAATTGACATAGCGCAGAGACACAGGAGATCGCAGGGGTAAAAGGAGGACAGTTATCAACTTGGGAGGGAAACTGTTGCAGACTTCTATCCTGAAAAAACATCGCGAGGCTCTCCTGCCTTGGTACACCATCTATCCGACTGTGCCGGAGTTCTCCGCAGCGGTCGGCGCCGAAAGCTATGAGGAATGGCTAAGAGGTCTGCCGGTTGACGATCCGGTGTCGCTCTATCTCCACATTCCGTTCTGCCGATCGATTTGCTGGTATTGCGGCTTTCCGACCACGATTGCCCGCAATCAGGGTCCGATCCTCGACTATGTGGCCGTTCTGCGTGACGAGATCCGTTTGGTCTCGGAGCAGGTGCAGCAGAGGCTCGTCGTGGACGACGTGCATTTCGGCGGTGGAACCCCGACCCTGATCGGGGCAGCGGAATTCTTGGCCATGATTGAACTCCTGCGCCGCCGCTTCGTGTTCAGGGAGCCCGCTAAGATCGCCGTTGAAATTGACCCGCGCACTTTCACGCGCGAGATCGCCGAGGCACTGGGAGCAGCCAATGTGAGCCGCGCGAGTCTCGGGGTGCAGAGTTTTGATCCAATTGTTCAGAAAGCGATCAACCGGGTCCAGAGCGAGGCGCAGACGGCCGCTGCCGTCGAAGAGCTGCGCCGGCATGGAGTAAGCGGCATCAACGTCGATCTCATGTTCGGTCTCCCGAATCAGACGGTAGCGTCCTGCGTCCAGACTGCGGCGGCAACCGCCGCCATGCGTCCCAACCGGCTTGCGGTGTTCGGCTACGCGCATATTCCATCGGTGATCAAGAATCAGCGCCTGATCGAGAAGACTGCTCTGCCGGACAGCGTCGCCCGCGCCGAACAGGCTGCTGCCGTGGCAGATACGCTGGTTGCGGCCGGCTACCGAGAGATCGGCCTCGACCATTTCGCCTTGCCGGACGACGAACTTACGCTCGCGCAGACCCGCGGTCGGCTACGCCGTAACTCGCTGGGTTACTCGGCCGACACCTGCAAAACCGTGATCGGTTTCGGCGCGTCGGCTATCGGGCGGGTCGGCGATGGTTACGTCCAGAACGAGGTGACACACGAGTCCTACAGCCGGCACATAGCAGGGGGCCGTCTGGCAACGTCAAAAGGCTACCGGCTCACAGACGAAGACCGCGTGCGAGCCGCAATCATCGAGCGGCTGATGTGCGATTTGGAGGCCGATGTGCCGGCAATCTGTGCGGCCTATGGATTCGATCCAATCCGCTTCCTCGCTTCAACTGAACGCCTGGCGAAGCTGGCCGAGGACGGGGTAGTTGACATCGAAAACGGTCTCATCCGGGTCCGGCAAGAGCATCGCTTCGTGATTCGCGCTGTTGCGGCCGCATTCGATGCTTTTCTCGACGGGTTGTCCCATAAGCACAGCCAAGCAGCGTGAGGGGCGTCAAAGCGATAAGCTCGTGCCAAACGGCACGCTCGTAAAAATGCCGCAGGCCCCGGTCACGGCGCCCCTGCGCGGATGAAGTGTTGGACCTTCCCGAATGGACGAGCGTGCCGCCCACAACGCGTCACAGTCATACAACGGTCACTGGTTTTGTGAGTTGCCCGGCCGGTCGACATCTGTGCCTATGAATACTCCGTTTCGCAGGCAAGAAACTGGCGGGAACGACAAGATCGTCGGCGCGATTATCTCGTCCATGGCTCGCGCATTACGTGTACATCGCATCAAGTTCGATGCGGCAGCCCCTTGTTCGTCAGTGATAAGAGATAGTGTCCTGAAGGTTCTGCAAAAAGCTTTGGAGAGAGAACGGCCCTTGCTCTGAGGCGAGGGGCGGCCATGGCA